>NZ_JBITTM010000057.1:0-55816 GCF_044541955.1 Kitasatospora sp. NPDC085464 | reverse complement strand
GTGCGGCCGTCCGGAGGCCCACAAGAAATCGGACCGGCCGCACGCATTCATGCCGGAATTCCCCCGGGGATTGCATCGATCGGTGCCGGGGAGACGTCCCCGGCCAGCACGGCGGCCACCTGGTCCGGGTGTCCGGACCACCAGGAGAGCAGCAGTCCGTCCATGACGAACAGGTGGTCCCGGGTGCGGTCCCCGCGTCCGTAGTGCCGCTCCAGGTGGCGCAGGTCGCAGGCCCGCTCCCACCAGAGGAGCTCCGCCGCCCAGGCCAACTGCCGCTCGGACAGCGGTGACACGGCGAGGTATCCGGCGACGAAGGCCGCCGCCTGCGCGGTGGCCAGCCCCCTGCGGTCGCGGGAGGGGAAGAACAGCATCAGCGACCGCACCACCTCCTGGGCGTAGGCCCGGACGGTGAGGGCGTCGAAGTCCAGGACGGCGGCGATCCGGCCGCCGTACCACAGCACGTTCGCCATGTGGAAGTCCCCGTGCGTCCAGCCCATGCCCTCCGCCGCCGCCGGAGACGGCCGGAGCGGGCGGGCCGCCTCCAGCAGGGCCCGGCGGCCCGGCAGGTGCGCGCGGACGAACCGGTCGAAGGCGTCACAGTCGGACCTGCGGGTGACCCTGAGGAGGAAGGCGTCGATGGCGCGCAGGGCCGCTTCCCGGTCCGTCGGGGCAGCGGGTCCGGGACTGCCCGGAGGCAGGAGCTGCGCCAGCTCCCGGTGGAGGACCGCCAGTTGACGGCCCAGGGCGGACGCCTGCCCGCGGCTCATCCGCCAGCCGGGCAGATGCCGCCCCTCCACCCAGGGGTAGAGCGCGAACAGGCCGCCCGCCGCGTCGGTCAGGGTGTGCCCCTCCGGCGTCACCAGGGGTGCTGCGACCGCCAGACCGCGCTCCCGGAGGGCCAGGACCGTCCGGTGCTGGTCCCGCAGCCGGTCCGGCTCCGCGCCCAGGAACTGCTTGACGAACAGACGCCCGTCCCGGTCCGTCTCGACCTGCCAGCACCGGTTCGTCAGGCCCACCATGACGGGCCGCACCTCGCGGACACCGCGCAGGCCGAGCCGGCGCAGCACCGCGTCCGGGAGCCCGCTGTCCGGTGGGGGGACGGCCGGCAGGGGCACGGCCGGAAGCGACACGGGCATCGCCTGCTCCAGTACTCGTCGGGTCGGTGCCGGAAACGATTCCGGGGCCGTCATTCTCCGGGGCCTGCCGGGCGGAGGTCCAAAAGGCGAGGCGGCCTGAAAAGGGGCGTGACACGATTCGGTGGAACGGTCCGGAACGAC
Organism: Kitasatospora sp. NPDC085464; assembly: GCF_044541955.1. Taxonomy (NCBI): domain Bacteria; kingdom Bacillati; phylum Actinomycetota; class Actinomycetes; order Kitasatosporales; family Streptomycetaceae; genus Kitasatospora; species Kitasatospora sp. NPDC085464. The sequence goes on along the minus strand of NZ_JBITTM010000057.1, from coordinate 54,539 downwards.
CCGTGCCGTTACCTGCGCAAGTGTCGGGGAATTCTTGCGCCGCCCGTCGGCGGACCCTAGATTCGGCGCCCGTGAGCTCGTCCCGCTTCGGAAGGCCACTCCCCCGAATGGAAATTCTCCGCTCCCTGGTGGGCGACCCCGCAGCGTTCCTGGAGACGGTGTGGCGCCGCCGGGCCCGTCTGCTGCACCCGCCCGCACCGCTCGCCACGCCGGTCACCCTGGCGGACGTCGACGACGTCCTGGCCTCGGGCATGCTGCGCGTCCCGTACCTCGAACTCGTCAGCCGGGGCAAGGCACTGGACCAGGGGGAGTACACCAGCGCCCACCACCTGGTCGACCGCAGCTTCCGCGGCTATGCCGACGCCGCCAAGGTGATGCGCCACGTCGGTGGCGGCGCCACCTTGCTGATGCGCAATGTCGAGCACTGGCACTCCGGGGTGGCGGCGCTCGCCGGCCGCCTCGGTGCCGAGCTGAACCGGGATGTCGAGGCCTTCCTCTTCGTGACCCCGCCCGGCCGGAACGGGTTCGGTTCCCACCGGGACGACGCGGACGTCTTCGTGCTCCAACTGCACGGCAGCAAGCGGTGGCAGGTGCACCCGGCCCCCGAGGACGGGCACTGGCGGACCGGCTTCGAACCGGAGCCCGGGCCCGCCCAGCTGGAGACCACGGTGCACGCGGGCGAGGTCCTCTACGTCCCGCGCGGCGCACCGCACTCGGCCGTCGGTCACACCGACGGCCTGTCCTTCCACCTGTCGCTGACCGTCCGGCAGCCCGGCACCGCCGACCTGCGCACAGCCCTCACCCGCCGCTTCGAGGAAGGTCTCGACCTGCCTCCGCTGCCGGTGGACCCGGCAGAACTGCGCCGGACCGCGGCGGAGTTGCTCGACCACTACCGGAAGCGGCTGGCCGAGCTCACCCCGGAGGAGTTGTGCGCCGCCGTGGAGACCGTCCCGTCCCCGAAGGTCGGTGCCGCCTCGACCGAACCGCACCGTACCCTGGCGGACCTGGCGGACCTGGCGGCGGCGCCGGGCGACTGAGGCCCGTGGCGGTGAGCGCCGGGGCCGGGTCCGCAACGGTCCGTCCCCGGGCGCTCGCCGCCCGTCCCCCCGTCCCCCGCCTGATCAGTAGGGCATCTCCGGAAAGCCCTGAACGCCCACGCCGGCCACCAGCGCGTCCAGTTCTTCCTCCGAGAGGTCCCGCTCCTCGTACCGGTCGGGGCGGGGCACGAAGAGCGTGAGCCGCCCGCTGACGGCCGCCTCCTCCCAGGACCGGATCTGCGCGTCCAGTACCTCCGGTGCCGCGGGCCGGTCACGGTCGACGACCACGGTCGTTCCCGCCGGCACGCGGATTCCGTGCTCGGCGAGCAGGACGCGCGGGTTCTGGGCCAGGAGCCGTTCCTGGCCCGGATCGGACCAGACGGCGGCCACCGCCGCGCTGTAGCCGGAGGCGAAAGCGGTGCGTTCGGTGGAGTGCATGGCGCGGTCCTCTGCTCTCGGGTGCGATGGGGGTGCGTGCTTCTACCGGGTCGGGACTTCTCGTACACGGAAGCTCATGCCGACTCCCGGCTGTCGGGCAGGCAGGAGCCGAGGGCGAACTCGGCGACGGCCGGCTCGGCCAGCGTGTCCAGGCCCGCCAGCGCGGAGAAGGAGGCCGTGTCCCCCGCACCGAGGGCACAGGGGGCGAGGCCCATGTCGGTGGCGACCAGGTACATCCAGGCGGTCAGGATTCCGGCGTCCTTGAGCGCCAGGGTGTACGGGATCCCCTCGTACTTGCGCATCAGCGGTCCGACCCGGGCCGTGATCACGAACAGGACCTGCGGCGGGCCCGGCATGGTGGCCGTCCCCCGGGCGAAGGACAACATCCGTTCGGTCTCCGGGCCGGGCGAGGCCACCGGCGCGAGCCGGTGGTGCACCGAGTCGTAGTGGTAAAGGCCGCCGGGCAGGCCCGCGCACCGCGAGACCAGCGGGTAGACCTCCAGCTCACCGAGGCCGCCCGCGCCCGGATAGGGCCGGACGCCGGTCGTCTCGCCGTCGCGGTCGCGGCGTTCGAGGCGCTGCACCCGGTGGAGGAACTCGCCGAGCTGGGCCAGGGTCACAGGCCGGCTGTCGTCGTGTCCTCGCACGCTGCGGCGCCGCGCCATGACCGTCGACAACGAACCGGACTCGCGAGTCTCGTACGGGGGCGCGGGCAGGGCGATCGAGGAGCGGTCCTCAGCGGCGGCCGTCCGCCCGAGGTCCGCCGCCGGCAGACCGCGGAAGCGGTCGGTGGCACCGATCGGGGCCGCGTGGCGCTCCGGGCGGGAGCGGTCGTGCAGCCAGAGTTCCTCCGCCGACCAGAGGGCCATCGGTGCCGCACCGGCCTCGGCCTCGGCTTCCTCGGGGGTCAGCAGGAGGCGAGCGGAGAACAACTCGTCCAGCATGAACCCCGCTGCCGACTCGTCGACCCCCGCCTCCCCTGCCACCTCGCCGAGGCCGATCTCCTCCGCACAGGCGCGGGCCAGGACGGCGGCCAGCCGAAACCGGGGGCAGCTGATCCCGACGGTGCTGAGCGGAGAGTACGCCACCATCCGGCCCCGCTCGGCACGCAGAACCGCGAACCTGGACATCCGGTAGACCGCTCCGGGTCGGTGGCGGCGCTGCGGGGGTACGCTCTGGGCGCCGATGCGGCGGGGCACGACGTCCATCAGGACTCCGGCTCCGGTGGAGACCCGGCGTTCCAGCCAGGAGTGCAGCAGCAGTCGGCGCACCAGCAACTGGGTCGGCAGCAGCCGCGAGTCTCCCTCCAACCCGGCGACGAGCTGAGCGACCTGGAGGTCACTCAGCCAGTTCTCCACCATCCGCAGCAGCACCGCGCGGCGCCCTGCCTCCAGTCCGGGCAGGCGCAGTCGGTAGCGGGACTGTTCGAGGACGAGCGAGCCGCCCGCCTCCTCGGTCAGCCGAGCGTCGCCGCGGAGTCGGTAGCTCTCGGTCTTCACCGTGCCCGGCAGGGGAGTTGTTCGGTTCACTGGCTCTTCGTGCTTCCGGTACTGGGACGGCCGTACGGCACGTCGGCAGGGCTTGTGGTGATCGAGGCCTCGCGGCCGTCACACTGCAACTCTGCAGGTGACGGAGCACCCTGACGGGGTGCCTGCGATTCGACCGTTCACGGAGAAGAACAGGATTCGGCCCGTCATCGGCTCACGATTGCACGAAACCCTGCCGCCGACTGGACGCTGCGGCCCCGGCCGAGGCCGCGTTCACCCGTTCTCGACCACCAGGTGTTCCTCGACCCAACTGTCCGAACCACCGGCCTCCATGAGCAACTCGGTGACGAGTTCACGGCCCCGGTCCTCCGCGGCGGCCCGGAACGTGCTGACCAGCAGCTCCACCAGTCCCTCGGTCAGTCGCGCGGTGTGCGGCCCGCCTGCCGGTCCCGGCGCCGCCACGGATGCCGACCCACCCTGCTCCTCGGCGGCGCGGACAAGGAGTTCCGCACTCGACGAGGCGACCAACTCGCCGGCGGCGCTGGCGATCCGGTCCAGCGAGCGGGCCAGGCACCGCAGGGCGGCCTTCGGCGGGACGCCTGTCCGGACGAGCTCCATCGTCGCCCGGTGCACCGCCGGCCGTGCAACGGTCACGGTGCCGTCGGCCTCCCATCCGAGCATGCCGTGCCGGTTCAGGGAGTAGAACACCGCAGGCTGGTCGCGCACCGCGCGGTTGACCGCGGAAGCCAGCAGGGCCTCCTCGTCGTCGCGGTCCCCCACCCCGAGGAAGGCCGCGATGGACACCAGGTTGAAGCCCTGGCGCTGCAGGTGGACGATGTGCCGCAGCCGACGGACGTGGGTCTCGTCGTAGTACCCGACCCGCCCCCGGCGGACCGGCGGCGGGAGCAGCTTGCGGGACTGGTGGGCCCGGATGTTGCGCGGCGACATACCGAGCAACCGGGAGACCTCCTCGACCGTGTAGGACGCGTCCGGACGATCCGATCGGGGCACGCCCTGCGGCGGAGTCGGTTCCATCTATGTCTCCTCGGTGGTTCCATGGCGCGACGGGGCTGCGTCGAGATCCGCGAAGATCACGCCCCGGTAGTGTGTTTGACGGCCCGCAACGCCCCCGGGTTCACCGGCCCGGGCACGGCAGTGACCCCGTGGAGGTACGCGAACACCGGCAGCGCCGGTAGTGCTTCGTCGGGTCGGAGCCGGTCTCGACCTGGACGGCTGCTGCTGTCGGAGGGTCAAGCCGCCAGCGGGAACTCGCACCAGACGTTCTTGCCGCTGCCGAGCGGCTCCACGCCCCAGCTCCCGGTGAGGGCGTCCACCAGCAGCAGGCCGCGGCCGGAGGTGGCGGTCTCGCCGGGAGCCCGGCGGCGCGGCAGGACGCTGGAGCGGTCCCGGATCTCCAGCCGGATGCAGGGGGCGGTCCCGGCCCGCAGTTCGATGGTCAGCAGTGCGCCGCCGTCGGTGTGGACCAGGGCGTTGGTGATCAGTTCGTCCGCGGTGAGTTCGACGTCGGACAGCAGGTCGGTCGCACCCCACGCGGCCAGGGCCTGGCGGAGCATGGCCCGGGTCTCCGCCAGCCCCTCCGGGTCGGCCTGGTGGACGTGCTGGGTCATCTGCCGGGTGGCGTGGGCGCCGGGTACGGCTGCGCGGTGCAGCAGCAGGAGTGCCACGTCGTCGCTGCTGCCGAGGCGGCTCGGATGGCCGCCGCAGAGGTGGTCGGCGAGCGCCTCGGTGTCCCGCGGGCCGTCGCGCAGGGCGTCGGCGAGGGCTTCGATGCCGTCCGTGATGTCCCGGCCGGGGTGTTCGACCAGTCCGTCGGTGCACAGCAGCAGGGTGTCCGCGGGGTTGAGGTCGAGGCGGGTCTCCGGGTAGCCGTCCTGGCCGAACACCGTGGCCACGCCCAGCGGCAGGCCGCCGCGGACGGCGGGCCGGCCGGTCGGGCCGGCGCTGTGCCGCACGAGTGGTTCGAGGTGGCCGGCCCGCACCAGGCGCAGCGTTCCGGTCTCCAGGTCGGCGTCGACGTAGATGCAGGTCGCGGACCGCTCGGTGTCGAGATCGGCGAGGAACCTGGACGCGCGGGCCATGACCGTGGCGGGGGTGTGCCCCTCGGTGGCGTAGGCCCGCAGGGCGATCCTCAACTGCCCCATGATGGCGGCCGCGTGGCTGTCGTGCCCCTCCACGTCGCCGACCACCAGGCCCACCCGCCGGCCCGGCAGGGGGATGACGTCGTACCAGTCCCCGCCCACCTCGCGTCCGCTGCGGCCGGCCCGGTAGCGGACGGCCACCTCACCGCCGTTGATCTCGGGGATGCGGCGCGGCAGCATGGTGGTCTGGAGCGTGGTCGCGAACTCGCGCTCCTGGTCGAAGAGCATGGCGCGTTGCAGGGACTGCGCGACCGCGCTGCTGAGCGCGATGCAGATGTTGCGGTCCTCGGTGGAGAACTGGTGCCTGTCCCGGTAGAAGAGGCCCAGCGCGCCGATGGAGCGGGCCTGGGCGGCCAGCGGCAGGAAGGCCGCCGCCTCGATCCCCATCTCCTCGGCGTAGGGCAGCAGGCGGGGGTAGCGGGTGGTGAGTTCCTCCCTGGTGCCGAGGAACCGCGCGCGCCGGGTGAGCACGGCCTCGGACAGGGGCAGGCCGTCCCCCAGGTGGGTCAGCGACAGGTCGTCCCGCGCCCTGAGTTCCGCCGACGGCTGCTCGGTCGCGGCGACGACGCGCATGACGTCCCCGTCCACCAGCCCGAGGGCCAGCCCGTCCGCCCCGAAGCGCCGCAGGCCTTCGCTGTCGGTCAGCACGCTGGTCACGTCGTGGACGGTGACGGCGCGGGCGAGGGCGTCGGTGGTGGCGCGTACGGAGTCGGTCTGGCGGCGCCGGTCGGCGGCGAGCGTCCGCATCCCCTCGGCGTGGGCCAGCTCCTCCTCGGCGTTGCGGACGATGCCGACGATGCGGTACGGGCGCGCCTGCGCGTCGCGCAGGATGCGCCCCTGGGTGTGGGCCCAGCGCAGGGTTCCGTCGCGGCAGACCAGGCGGAAGTAGGACGCGAAGGTCAGGTGGCCCTCCCGCAGCGCGAGCGACACGGCCTCGTCGAGCCGCTCGCTGTCCGTCGGCAGGACCCTCGCGGAGAGTGACGCGGGCTCCCCGTCGAACTCGTCGGCCCGCAGGTCGAAGACGTCCAGGCCGACGTCGTCGAGGTGGTAGGTGCCCTTGTCGAGGTCCCAGTCGAAGCTGCCCATGCCGTTGAGCGCCAGCCGGTCGTTGGCCGCGGTCGGCTCGGTGTCGTCCCGGGGGGCCGAGGGCGAGGACGGGGCGCGGGCGGACACGGGGCGGACGGCCTCGGGGTGGTCGCCGCCCGGAGACCTGGACGTGTTCGCCATGGCAGGGCTCCCGTCCGATCGATGGCCCCGCTGCCGGATCGTCCGCGACCGGCTCGCCCCCTGCCACTGCGGTCACGGAGGGTGGCGCACGCGCGACCACGGGGCACATCGGGTGCTCCGTCGCCGGCGCCGGGTCCGTTCCTGGAACGCCTGGTCAGTCTATCCAGGGGGCGACGGCTCGGCATCGACGCAGGTGAGCGGTGGGACCGGCCCACGCGACCGCAGCCGACGCGGGACGGGGGCGGGGGCGGGGGCTGGTCGGGTCCGAAGGGCCGAGGCCCGCGCCGGGAGCTGCGCGGGCCTCTCCGTGCTCCGGAACCACTCGTGCACGTCAGGGCAGAAGCCGTCCCTCCCGGAAGCCGCCCTTCCCAGAAGTTGGCCTTCCCAGAAGCCGCCCTTCCCAGAAGTTGGCCTTCTCAGAAGTTGGCCTTCGCGAACGCCAGGGCCGCGCTCACGTTGGCGAGTCCCGGCCCGGTGGCCTTGTCCGGGCCCGGCCCGGCCGGATTGTTGAACCGGGGGTGGTTGTGGCCGGCGGTCACGTCGGTGGCGGTCTTCACGAGCGCCTCCGTCACCTGCTCGACCGTCATGTTCGGCCGGCCGTTCTGGCCGAGCAGGACGGCGGCGGCGCCGGCGATCTGCGGGGCGGCCGCCGAGGTGCCCGAGAAGAGCGCCCAGGCGTCGTCGACGGCCGTGCCGTCAGGGGTGTCCGGCATCTGCCCGTCGCTCGCCTGGCTCTGCTCGACGTCGAGCTCGCAGCCCGGCTGCACGGGGAGCATCAGGTACTGGGCCCGCGGCAGCATCCCCACCAGCCCGCAGACCGTGGGGACGACCTCGCCGGGGAACCAGGGGCTGGCGTACCCGCTCGCGTAGTCGGACGCCTGGATGCCGAGACCGCGGTCGACGAACACGCCGCCGGCCGCGATGACCCCGGGGACCTGCGGCTCGACCGAGAAGTGGCCGTTGCCGGCCGAGAACACCACCACGATGCCCTTCTCCACCGCGTCCTTGATCTCCAGGATCCAGACCCGGGACGCCGCGGGCGGCTGCGCGGACAACGGCGGGAAGTCGAGGTCGCCGCCCCAGGAGTTGGTGAGCACCCTCGGGTGCGCGGCCTTCGCCTTGAGGAAGCCGGCCACGGCGCTGGTCAGGTTGCCACTGGCGTCGCTGGCCCGGAAGAACTTCAACTTGGCACCGGGGGCCACGGCGAAGATGTTGGCCGACTCCCCCGTCCCGTGTCCGATCGGGTCCTTGGCGGGGCTGGTCCCCGGCACCACGGTGACGACGGGATCGACGTCGTAGCCCTGGAGGGTGAAGAAGGGGTGCCGGTAGTGCCCGGTGTCGACCATGGCGACGTCCACGCCCGCGCCCACCGCGCCCTGTCCGTGCGCAGCGGTGGCGCCGAGCAGCATGGCCACGTCGCCGGGGAGCCGCAGGTGGAACTTGGTCACGTTCGGTGGCTGCGGGCTCGGCGACAACCGGTAGCAGGAACGCGGCTGTTCGAGCACGACGGCCTCGATGTCGTCGGCGTCCGGCGCGGCCCCCACTCCCCGGGCCTCCGGCTGGCCCGGACCCTCCAGGTCGAGGTGCGTCACGTAGCGGCGACGCCCGATCGACACGTGCTGGAGGGCCTCGTACGAGGTGACCCGGCCGCCGGTCAACTGCTCGTAGGCCGCCGGCGATCCGTAGACCGTGAAGCCCAGTCGGCTCTCGGCGGTGACCGTGAGCCCGGCTTCCTCCGCCCGCTCCTTGGCCCGGGCGCGGATGGACTCACTGGCCCGGAAGGGTGCGGCCGAGGTCAGGTCGACCGCCTCGGTCATCGGCGTCCCGCCCTCCGACCGCGCCGACACGTAGCCGAACACCAGGTCGGGAGGAAGTTGCCCGTTCTGCGTTGTCTTGGGAAGCATCATGTCTCCTCAGTGGATGAACCGGGCCTCGGCACCCGGGAGAACCGTCGTCAGTCGTCAGTCGTCGGGGGAATGGGGGAATGGGGTTCGGGCACCGGCAGCACGGTGACGGACCGCACGGCCTCCCGGAGTTCGTCCGGGACGGGCAGCGCCTCCGCACCCGAGGGGTCGACCGGACCGTGCCCGAACGCCTCCCGGAACCGCGCCGCCGGGCCGGTGACCAGCGCACCGGCCGCCATCGGCAGGACCGAGATCCCGCGCCCGGCGCACCAGTCCCGCAGGGCGTCGAGCCGCGCCCCGCCGCCGGCCCGCAGTTCGACCACGGCCTCGACGGCGCCCGGTCCGCGGCCGTGTGCCGTGTCCATGGCTCTACGCGGCCGCCCGGGGCGGCGCCGCCGCACCCGGCGCCGCCGCACCCGGGGCCGGCCGGCCGTACTGCTGTGCGAAGGCCGTCAGGGCCATCGGATGGTCCGCTCCCAGCAGCAGCACGTCCCCGTTGGCGCGCGCCCGCTCCAGCTCGGGGTGCAGCGCGGACTCCTGCGCCGCGAAGAGCACTTGCACCCGCCCGTCACCGGAACCGCGCTTCGCCACCGGGGCCACCGCGACGGCCTGGCCGACCGCGTCGACGACCCACAACTCGAAGTCGTCCCGTTTGAAGAAGACGATCTCGGTCACCGGGCTCGGGTAGTGGTGCACGCCGCCGCCCTGCGGCAGCGCCGCGGAGTGCACCTCGTGGGGAAGCGGCACGCTGGCGTTGCAGATCGAGTCGGTCCACCGCTGCACCCCGGCGGCATCCGTGATCGGGGTGTCGAGCAGCTCCCTGATGCCGAGCTCCTCGACCGCCTCCGGACAGAGCGCGTACAGCCGCTTCGCGTTCTGCCGCAGCAGGTCGACCTTGGCGGGGTCGGCACAGAACTGCGCGGACCACTCGATCCCGACCAGGTTGCGGACCAGGTACCAGCCGTCGGAGTCCTTGAGCCACAGGCCGCCGCCGTGGTGGTCCTCCACCGGCTCGGCGCCGTAGAAGGGCCTGTCGAGCGTGTCGGCCAGCCGGTGCATCGTGGCCCGCGCGACCCGGTACTCCGCAGAGTCGGCACGCGGCGGGTGCCCGGGGATGTTGATCGTCCAGCCGAGGTCCTCGGACTCGGTGTGGGGCTGGGTCGGATCGCTGTTCGCTGCGGCAGTCATGGAAACCTCCCATGAGCTGAGCCTGTACACGTCGGGGCAAGATTTACATGCCACATTTACGTTGTATCTCCAGACTGCGCGCTGCGCCGTGACGGGTCAAGACCGTACGGACACGTACCGGCAATGGCCGGGCACTGCGGCGGGCGCCGGCCACGATCACGAGGGGATCAGCCACGCGACCCCGACGGATTCCTGTGTACGTTGTCAGCTTCCCCTGCCTACCCCGGGCCGGCCTTGGGCAGCAGTGCCGAACGCATGGGGGCGTGGATCCTGATGCCGGCCTGCAGTTCAAGATCGATCCGGCCGCGCCGGGCCCGCCCGGCCCGACTTCCCCGGGCCGGGCGGGTACCGCGCCTCCGACCCGGCATCAGCCGCGACGCTGTGCGCTCCCCGCATCCGCGGGGCCGACTCGACGAGCATGCCGCGGACGGCGTCCATCGTGGAGCCATCCCCGCATCTGCGGGGCCGACAACCGTGGGAGCACCGCAGGGCCGCCCACGGGCCGCGTCGAGCCGTACGCCGCACGGCGCGGTCCCGGCCGGGGCCGGGCGGGGAGCATCGGTGTCGCATACTCCGGGGTCATCCTCGCGCGGGCGGGGCAGGGTGATGCTACCCCTGCCCGTCGCGCACCAGAACCAGCCCGCAGCCGTACGCCCGGCCGGAGCCGAGGCCGTCGGTCAGGGTGCGGTGGAGGGCCTCGGGGTCGCACACCGTGAGGTGTCCCCGCACCTCGGCGCGGGTGATCTTCAGGCCGGCGTGGTGGCGGCTCGTCACCGGCGGCAGCATGCGGATCGCGAGCGAGCGCCGGTCGATCTCGGCTCCGATGAACCGCACACCGCTGTCCGGCGGCGTGCCCTGGTCCTCCACGGTCGGCTGCGACCGCTTCATCAGCCAGGTGCGGACCTGGTCCGGGTTGGTCGCCGGGACCTTGCGGGAGCGCCCCGTCGCGGTCGGGCGGTCCGGGCGGGCGGTCAGGGCGCTCAGGACGGTGCGGAAGGTGAACCGGTCGCCCTTGCGCAGGGGTTGGTCGACGCTGAGGGTCTCGATCCTGCGGGTGAGCGCGTCCCGGGGGACGAGCGACCAGTCCGGGGCGACCTTGGACTGGACGACCAGGAGCAGGGTGTCGGTCCGGAGGTCGACGGTCCACGTCGACAGGATGCCCATCTGTGCCCGGGGGTCCGGGTCGCCGTCCTCCACCCAGCCGCGGAAGCCGCTCATCACCAGGCGGTGCATGTCCTGGGCGTCGAGGAGGCTGCGGGCGGCGACGGGGTGCCGGGTGTCCAGGGCGATGATGCTGTGGCAGGTGATCAGTCGGGCCGTCACGGGATCAGGTCCTCCCAGCGGATGGTGGGTTCCGGGTCGGGCGTGAGGCGGGTGCGGGTCTCCCAGCGGGCCGCGTGCATGCGGTGTTCGGGGGCGAAGGTGACGGGCTGGTCGGTGGTCCGGCTCGCGCCGCGGGTGCCCGGCGGGACCTCGCGCCAGAGCCACGGCGTCCGCGTGGTGGCGTTGGGCAGCAGGGCGGTGGACGGCAGGACCGTCTCCAGCGTGCCGGGGTGCACCCCGCCGGTGATGGTGCCGGACGGCGGGCAGGACTTCCGCCCGAGCCAGAGCAGCCTCCTCGGCTGCTCCAGCGCGTCGGCGATCCGCTCCAGCAGGGCGCGGTCCGGGCTCTCGAACGCCGCGACGAAGGCGGCGTCCGCCAGGTACCAGCGGTGGGTCTGCATCGGGTCGCGGCGGACGTTCCCGGCGGTGAGGGCACCGGTCCGCTCGTCCGGTGCGATCTCCTTCGGCGCGCCGTACCAGGCGGCGAGCGCGGTGCCGGCGGCCCGGCCGAAGCTCGGACCGCGCTCGTCGTCGAGGTGTGCGGCGGCGGCCTCGGCGCGCCGGTGGTCCGTGATCAGGTCGCGCGGCCGGAGCGGCATCGGTCCGCCACCGACGACCTGGTAGTCGTGGACGGGTTTGCCGGGCCGGTCCGCGCGGACGCCGAACCGCAGGGCGGCGAGCCGGCCGATGTCGTCGGTGCGGTCGAGGCCGAGGGCGGCGGCGGCCATCCCGACGCACCCCGACTTGGTGGGGTGCAGCCGGGTGTCGCGCCGGTCGAAGTGCGAGCCGCTCCCCCAGGACTGGAGGGGCGCGGCGAGCCGTACGAGGAGGACGGACTCCGTCACCGGCGGGTCAGCTCCTCGACGGTGTCGACCTCGACGCCGGGCAGCCGGTCGTTCGCCGCCTCCTCGCCGAGCAGCCGCTCGACCGCGAGGTCGTAGGTGAGGAGACGGGCCGGGCTGATGTCGTCGCGCTTGCGCAGGACGAGGGCGTGCTGGGCGAGGAGGCGGCGGGTGGCCGCCAGGGAGGCCGGGCCGTCCGTCTCCTCGAAGACGGCGTTCTCGAACGCCAGGCCGTAGTTGAACGGGCGCTTGCCGTCGAAGGCCATCACGAGCTTCGGCAGGGAGCCGGTCGAGGCGGTGGTGTTGGTCTTGGCGCGGGGCTGGGAGTTGACGAAGGCGTCGACCACCTCCAGCTCGGCCGCGGCCGCCGCGGCCTCGATCCGCTCGGCCGTCATGCCGGCCGCCTTCAGGTTGGCGCGCAGCTTGTGGCGGTCCAGGACGGCGTGGCGGTAGAAGGTGCCGGAGATCAGCGACTGGTACCCGGTCATGCCGGCGCCGGAGTCCTCGGCGGCGTCCAGGTGGTCCAGGGCGTTGGCGCGCGAGCGGTTCCTGCGGTCGAGCTTGGCGTCGTCGGCGGCCGAGTAGAAGTCGTCGATGTGCTCGGCGGGTTGGACGGTGAAGGCGTGCGCGGTCTGGACGGCGCCGTCGACGTTGGGCGAGTCGGCGATCTCGGCGAGGAAGCGTCCGTAGAGGGCGATGTCGATCGCGTCACCGGGGGCCAGGGCGGTGAGGACGGCGGACCGCAGCTCCTTCGGCAGGCCGGGCAGCTTCTCGTCGGCGGTCTCGCCGCCGGTCTCCCTGGGTTCGTCGGCGGGCGCCCGCCCCTCCTTGCGGTCCTTGGCCGGGGCGCGGCGCTTGGCGGCGGCCTTCGCCTTCCGTTCCGCCGCGGCGTCCTGCGCCGTGAGGTAGGCGTCGGCCCATTCGGCGACGTCCGCGCGGTGTTCGAGGAGCCGGTCGGCGAGGACCTTCCCGGCGTTCTCGGGGGCGAACAGCAGCACTTTGGTGAGGTCGGCGGTGTTGGGCTTGTCCCCGAACTTCAGCCCGATGCCGCTCAGGACGGCCTTGGCGGTGGCGAGTGCCGTCCCCGGCTCCCACCCTCCGGCCTCCAGCGCGGCGGCGGTGATCTTCGCCCACTCGCGGGTACGCAGGCCCATCGTGTGACCGGCGAGGGGCCCGTCCCCGCTGTTGGCACGGTTGCGGGAGTAGGTGCGCTCCGCGCGTCGGCGGGCCTGCGAGGTGATCATCGTACGGAGGTCGCCGCCGAGGCTGATCGCCTTGGGCATGCCGTTCTCGTCGCGCACCGGCAGCACCGCGACCATGGTCTCCAGGAGGTGCAGGGAGAGGTACTGCGGGGCGCTGGAATCGGGGGCGGCGGCGCTGTCCACGGAGGCGGCCTCGGTGGGCATGGGCCTTGCAGGGCTGGTCACTTGCTGTCTCCGATCGGGTCGGCTTCGGTCCCGCGCGACCCGGGTACGGGGGTCCGGGTGTCCGGTGTGAAGGTCGGGGTGTAGAAGGAGCGGGCCCACCGGTACTGGACCGGCCGCCCCCGGCCGGACCATCCGGCGAGGTCCTCGGCGAGGACCGCCCAGGAGGGAGGGACGGTGTCGCAGGACCGGGCTCGCTCGATCACGTGCTGGAGGTGGCGCCACGGGACCCTGCGGGAGGCCACGACGCGGTCCAGCAGCCGTACCGCGCCCGGGTTGGCCGGGCCCCGGCCCTCTCCCGAGCCGATCCGCCGGAGCGCGGCCCCGATGTCGCCCGCGCCCGGGGACGGATCCAGCCGCCCGGCGTGGTAGCGGGCGAAGAGGAAGGCGACGTGCTCGAAGACCGGCCGGGTCTCCTCGGACGGCGCGAAGTCCGCGGCGTCGAGGCGGGCCCGCGTCACGGCGGCCGGGCGGCGGAGGTCGGCCAACTGCCCGGTCTGCCGGGCGCGGACGAGGCCGCAGAGCCAGGAAGTGAGCTGTTTCCCCGGGGTCGGGTCCGCAGGGGCCGGCTGCCGGGCGGACGGCTCGGCGGGGCCCTCCGTCCCGGCGGGCGGGCTGGCGGTCGGGCCCGCGGGCGGGCCTCCGGGCGGCGGCGCGGAGCCGGTCACGAGGTCGGTCACGGAGCCGGTCACGAGGTCGGTCACGGAGTCGGTCACGCGGCGGTCTCCTTCAGCGGGTTCGGCGCGTCGGGGTGGTCCAGGACGTCCTGGAGGCGCTTCAGGGCCATCGTGTGCGCCTTCAGCTCGCGGCCGGCCAGGCGGAGGCTGTCGAGCCTGGCCTTCAGGGCGTCCGTGGCGAGCGCCCTGATCGCGGCCCCGAAGCGGTCCAGCGCGGGCCCGACCGGGTGGCCGTCGGCGACGGCGTCGAGCATGGCGTGGAACTCCGTGCCGGCCCCCGCCCACAACTCGGGCTCGCCGTCGAAGCGGGCCGACTGGGCGGAGCGGTCGGTGGGTCTGGCGTTCGGGTAGACGTGCTCGCAGGCGGTCGCGGCGGCGGCGCGGAGTGCGGCCGCCGCGTACTCGGCGACCGCCGATCCCTGCTCGGAGGCCTGCCGGAGGCCGGCCTCGCGGCCTGGGACGAACGGGAAGCGGTCGTCCACCCAGGCGATCGGGTTGCCCTTGTCGGCCAGCAGGCCGACCGCCCACAGCTCCGGGCGGACGCTGCGCAGCATGGCGAGGCGCCCGTACAGGTCGTTGCCCTTGACGCGTTCGGCGACGGCGGCGTACAGCGCGTGCGACTCGCGCCACAGCTCCCGGGAGGCCTGCGGCTTGAGCGTCACCGGCTTGCCCGCCCGCAGGACCATGACCTCGTCCTGGCGGTAGACGTCGGGCAGTTCGACGAGCGTCTCCCCCGGGCCCACGAGGACCCGGTCGACTCCCGGCTCGCCGTTCGGCAGGGCCGCGGCGCGCAGGGCGACCGAGCGGCCGAGGACCGTGTGGAGGTCGGCGGGGCCGTCGGGACGGCGGACCTCGTGGGCGCCGGTGCGGTGGAACGACCGGCGGCAGGAACGGTCGCCCCAGGTCAGGTTGAAGGTACCCGGATCGTCACCGTCCCAGGGGGCGAGGTTGAGCCGCAGCGTGTCGCCGAGGGTGGGGCCGAGCGCGAGGACCCGGATGCGCGAACCCAGGCGGCAGGTGGAGAGGTTGGTGAACGGAGCGGGCAGGCCCATCTCCTTGGCGGGGATCCGGGCCCGGCGGCCCTGGCCGAAGGCGTGCTGGGTCAGCATGGCGCGCCAGGCGGCATCGGCCGGGAGCGGCTCGGGGTGGTGGAGGTGGCGGTGGTCGAAGTGCTGGTTGTAGTCACCGGCGTGTTCGATCACCAGTTGGGCCGGCCCGACGCCGAACTCGTCCACGTGCCGCAGCAGGGCGGCGTTCTGGCCCAGCGGGCGCTCGGCGTCGAACAGGTCCCACACGCCCGGGTGGTCGGCGAGCCAGTCCGCGGCATCGGTGAGCGGTCGGCGCTCCTCCACCCAGGCCGACCACTCGCCGTGCGACTCCGGGTGGCACCCGGCGGCGTACAGCACGCCGAGCAGCCATTCGAGCAGTGCGACGGTCTCTCCCGGTGTGCTCCCGTACACGGTGGCGATCCGGTCGGCGTCCCGCAGCGCCCGGACGACGGAGACCTTGGCGAGCCCCGGCCGGGCCGGCTCGCCCTCGTCCGCCGGGGTGGCCGGCGGCTGCTCTCCCCCGCCCGCGGGGCCCGGCCGGACCGGGCCGCCGTGGATTGTCAGTACCGGGATGCATGCTTGGTGGCGTGGATCCCATGGCATGTCCGCTCCTCCCCTCCGCGAGGTCGCGCCGCACCGGCGAAGCGGCGCACGGGCGACGTCACCGGCCCCACATACTCCGTTGGGCCCGTCGTCGCGGCACGACACTAGCAGGCCCTGGAGGTGGGTCTTGACAGATCGTCAGTTCTACAACACGCCTGCGCACCAAGTGATTTGGGGCAAGACCGACCGGCGGCGCCGATCCCGCGGCACCGGCGGTCCGGCCTGGAACCCGCTGACGGCACACGTCCTCGACACGGCCGCGTGCGCAGGGCAGCTGTGGGACCGCTACCTCACGCCCGGGGTGCGGCTGCGGCTCGCGGAGGCGTTCGGGGCCGGCGAGGAGGAGACCGCGCGCCGCACGGTGATGCTGCTGGCCGGCCTGCACGACCTGGGCAAGGCCTCCGGCTGCTTCCTGCGCTCCTTCGGCACGGGCCGATACGACGATCCGCTGCTCAGGGGCCGCGAGGCCGACGCCTGGCGGGCCCGGGCGGCCGCGGCCCGACTCCCGTACGACGCCCACCCCGACGGACAGGTCGACGCCCGGCACGAGCACATCACGGCGGCGCACCTGCCGCGGATCCTCGGCTGCGGCTGCGAGCGCTGCGGCGGGGGCGGGGAGGAGTTCCCCGGCCTGCACGCCGTCGCCCTGCTGCTGGGCGGCCACCACGGCCACATCCCCGACGCGGACACCGTCGAGCGGGCCGCCGGTGCCGCCCCGACGCAGGCGTGGGAGCCCGTGCACCGCGACCTCGTCACGGAGGCGGCCGGACTCGTCGGCGTCGACCTCACGGCGCTGCCGGCCCTCGTCAGGCCCGAACGCCCCTCCGTACTACCGCTGTTCACCGGTCTCGTGATCCTGGCCGACTGGATCGCCTCCGACGAGGACCACTTCACCTACCGACGGCTCGACACCCCGCCGGCCGACTGGTGGGCGGCGTCCCTGTGCCAGGCCCGGGACGCGGTCTCCGCCGTGGCGCTCGACCGGTGGCGTCCGCAACCCCGGGCCTGGGCCGAACTGTTCCCCGGCACCGCACCCCGGCCGTTCCAGCGCGCCGCCCTCGCCGCCCTGCCCACCGACGGCCCGGCCCTGGTCGTCATCGAGTCCGGCACCGGCTCCGGCAAGACCCGGCTGGCGTTCGCCGTCGCCCACCACCTCGCCCGGACCTGCGGCCACCAGGGCCTGTTCATGGCCCTGCCGACCCGGGCCGCCACCAACCAGGCGGCGGGCGAGCTTGAGAAGTTCATCGGGTGCTCGACCGACGGCGCCACCACCGGCAACCTCGCCGTCGTCCACGCCGCCGCCGGGGCCACCGAGCTGGTCCACCGGCTGATCGACGCCTCGGCCACCCGGCAGCAGAACGCCCTGCGCTCGCTGTCCGATTCCGTCGCCGCGGCCTCGCACGACAGCGGCGAGCCCGGCGGGGGCGGTTCCGGCGGGGGCGGTTCCGGTGAGCCCGGCAGGCCCGGCGGCGGCAGATCGGGTGGCGGCACGCCCGGCGGCGGCAAGCCCGACCAGGTCGTCCTCAACCCCTGGTACCTGCGCAGTTGCCTCGGCCTGGTCTCGACGTTCGGGGTCGGCACGGTGGACCAGGTCGTCCTCACCCCGCAGCGCAACCGCTACTGGATGCTGCGCCTGCTCGGGCTCGCCGGAAAGACGGTCGTCATCGACGAGGCCCACGCGTACCAGCTCTTCCAGCAGGGCATGCTGGGCGCGGCGGTCGAATGGCTCGCGGACGCCGGGGCGTCGGTGGTGGTCCTCTCCGCGACGCTCCCCACGGCGGTGCGGGAGGCGCTCGTCCACGCCTGGTGCACCGGGCACCGCACCGTTCTCCGCGATCCCGGGGGCGCCGGCCCCGTCACCGTCGTCGACGAGCGCGGCACCGTACGCCGCGCCGGTGAGGACGACACCGTGGCCGCCGGACCGTCCCGTCGCGCCGGTCCGGACGTCCGCCTCCGGCCGCTGCCCGGACCGACCGGCCTCGCCACCCGGCTGCTGCGCGAGACCGCGGGCGGCGGCGTCACCGCGGTGGTCCGCAACCGGGTCGCCTCCGCGGTCGAACTGCACCGCACCGCAAGCGATCTGGGGCGGCGGAACGGGTGGCGGGCGGACGAGATCGTCCTGCTGCACGGCCGGCTGATGGGCCGCGACCGCCTCCCCCTCGAAACCCGGCTGGTCGACGCGCTCGGCCCCGGCCCGGACGGCGGCGGGCCCAACCCGAAACGCCCCCGCCGACTCCTGGTCATCGCCACCCAGATCATCGAACAGTCCCTCGACGTCGACTTCGACCGGCTCCTCACCGACCTCGCCCCGATCGACCTGCTCATCCAGCGCGCCGGACGCCTCCACCGGCACCGCGACACCGCCCGGCCTCCGTGGTTCCGCGAGCCCGCCCTCACCGTGCTGTGGCAACCCGACGATGCCGGGCTGCCCGTCGTCGACCCGCCGGACCCGGCCGGCGGGAGGCCGTACGGAAACCCCGACGGCACCGTCTACGCGCCGTACACGCTGGCCGCGACCTGGCACGCGCTCGACCGGCGGGGCGGCGGGGCGGGCCGGTTCGCCCTGGACGCCCGCGAGCACGGCGACCTCGTCCAGGAGGTCTACGGACCCGCCGACCACGGCCCCGCCGACCCGCGACCCGGCGCGCTCGGGCGACTCCTCGCCCGGACCGGGGAGCACTGGCGGGCCGCGCTCGACGACGAGTACGGCGAGACGACCGCCCGCCCGCTCCGCCCGTACGGCCGGCGGGGCCGGACCCCCGCCACCGCCCCGGACCTCGCGTCGGGCAGGGCCCACGGCGGCGGCCGGGACATCGGCGCCCCGGGCATCGCCGCCCTCTCCCGTCTCGGCACGCCGTCGATCGACTTCCTCGCCCTCTACCGACAGCCCGACGGGGCGCTCACCTACGACCGCGCCGGCACGCTGTTCGCGGACACCCGCCACCACCCGGGCGACAGCGGCGAGCGCCGGAGGCAGCAGCAGGACTTCCTCCTCAACACCCTGTCCATCCCGGTGACCTGGGTGTCGGAGCGCCACGGCGTCCCGCGGCCCAGCACCTGGCCCACACCACCCGACCGCCCCGCCCTGCGCCACCGCTTCACCGCCCTCCTCGACCCCGCGACCGGCCGGTGCACCAGCGGGCCGCACGGCATCACCTACACCCCGGAGGAGGGCCTTCGCCGGTAGCCGGGGACGGGACGGAACGGCGGCAGGGCGGCGGGGCCGTTGCGGACAGGACCACCGGTCCGCGGATCAGTGGGCGGACAGCACCAGACGACGGGCGGTGTTGCGGTAACCGAGGCGCTCGAAGGCGGTGGCCATCGGTGTGTTCGTCAGGTCGGTGTCGGCGCGGACCTGCTCCGGGTCGGTCTCGGACGCCAGTATCCGGGTGATCTCGGACAGGATGTCGTCCGCATATCCGCGGCCCCGGTGTTCGGGCAGCACCCCGAGGTAACCGACCACGGGGGACGCGTGGTTGCGCGACGGGACGCCGAAGCCGACCACCTCTCCGTCCGGCTTCCGGGCGGTCCGCCACCAGGAGCGCTCCCCGAGCATCGTCTCGCGGTAGAACGCGACGTCGTAGCGTGCCTGTGCGTCGGCGCCGATCCGGTCGGCCTCCCTGCGCGACGCGGCGTCTAGGGTGCCCGTCAAGACCCGGCGGAACAGGTCGACGAAGACTTCGTCGTCGGGCTCGGCACGGAAGGACAGTCGCTCCGACGGCTCCGGGCGTCCGGCCTGCGGTGTCCACTCGTAGCGCAGTCGCTCGCGACTCGTGGGGAGCCCGGCGCGCCGGGCCGCCTCCTGACGCCAGGCCACGGCCGCCACCGTGTCAGGCCGGTCGTGCCAGTCGCCGGGGAGGGGGAGGTGGTACTCGGGGGCGACGCTCACGCCGGCGTCGGCGTACGCCGCGTGCGCGGCGGCGAGCAACTCGGCGGCCAGGGTGGTGCGGTCGGCGGTCGACCGCACCGAGTGGTGGGCGAACACGCCGTCGAGCGCGGCGGGCCGATCGGCGCCCGGTTCGCCCCACCAGACGGCGAGCGCGAGCGGAGCGGCACCGGAAGGGTCCTCGGCGATCCACGTCCGGTCGGGCCGGTACCCGCCGTCGGCCAACCGGGCCAGGTAGGTGTCGGCCGTCGGGCCGCCGACCGGGTCGGTGCCGAGGAGCGGGAGAAGGCGGTCGAGGTCGGCCTCGACGGTGGGGCGGAAGATCACGGTGCCTCCGGGGCGGTGAAGCTGGAGGCGCAGCCCGGTCCGGAGCGGTCGGCGACTCCGACGCCCGCGGGAGCACCGGCACGATTCTACGTCGCCCTTCCGCTTCCGGAACGGGGCGGTGTCCAGGATCGAATCACACGCCGAACCTCTTGATCACGTGGTGGGGCCGGGCCCTAGGCTGATCACCAACAGCCGGAGGGGGACCGGCCCGCCACAGCCTTCACCTCGTGCGACGCGCAGCCACACACCGCTGCGCGTCGCGGCCGGCCATGTCCCGTCCCGCCACCGCGAACCGGGTGGCCGTGCCAAGAGAGCG
This sequence comes from Kitasatospora sp. NPDC085464, assembly GCF_044541955.1. Taxonomy (NCBI): domain Bacteria; kingdom Bacillati; phylum Actinomycetota; class Actinomycetes; order Kitasatosporales; family Streptomycetaceae; genus Kitasatospora; species Kitasatospora sp. NPDC085464. The sequence continues at coordinate 34,652 of NZ_JBITTM010000057.1, read as the reverse complement.
AGACCAGGATGGACCCTGCGACCGATTCGGTCCCAGCACCGGAGCACCCGGAGCCCCCGACCCCCGTCCCCGCGGCGACCGGTGCGGCGGAGGCCGACACGACGGAGGGCGGTGCCGAAGCACCGGAGTCCGACGGGAACGGGACCACCGGCACCGCCGGGAACACGAAGACCGGCCCGCGCCGGCCAAGACGCTGGCGGCGGCGCCTCCTGCGGACCGCCGTGGTGCTGCTGGCACTCGTCCTGGTCGTCTCCGGCGGCGCCGCGGGATACGCGTTCTGGGCGGTCCGCGCGTCCCTGCCCCAACTGTCCGGGCAGGTCAAGGTCCCCGGGCTGTCCGGTGACGTCCGGATCGTGCGTGACGCCGCGGGCATCCCCCAGATCTACGCCGGCACCGCGCACGATCTGTTCGCCGCCGAGGGCTACGCGCAGGCGCAGGACCGTTTCTGGCAGATGGACACCCAACGGCACATCACCGCGGGCCGACTGGCCGAGATGTTCGGCCCCGACGAGGTGAAGACGGACAAGACCGCCCGGACCATGGGGTGGTACCACGTCGCCGAACAGGAGGTGACGATGCTGTCCCCGCAGACCCGCGAGTACTTGCAGGCGTTCTCCGACGGTGTCAACGCCTACCTCTCCGGGCACAGCGGCGCCGACCTCTCGGTCGAGTACGCCGTCCTCGGTTTCGTCGCCGATGGCTACAAGCCCGACCCGTGGACGCCGGCCGACTCGGTCTCCTGGCTCAAGGCCATGGCCTGGAACCTGAACACCAGCATGATCGACCAGTTCCAGCACGCGATGCTCGCCGCCAAGCTTCCGCCGGACGCGGCGGCCGAGCTCTTCCCGGGCTACGACTACGGCCGCTGGGCGCCGATCGTCCACGACCCCGCGGGCGAACAACAGGCACCGGCCACGGCGCCCGCCGCACCTGCCGCGACCGCCACCGCACCCGCGCCCGCGCCCGCGCCCGCGCCCGCCCTGCCGGCCGAGGCCGCCCCCGCGCTGGCCGGCACCGCGTCCGTGCGCGCCGCGCTGACCGCCGTCCTGGGCCAGACGGGCACCGGCATCGGCTCCAACTCGTGGGTGGTGGCCGGCAGTAGGACCACCACAGGAAAGCCGATGCTGGAGAACGACCCGCATCTGGCACCCTCGCTCCCCGGCATCTGGTACCAGGTCGGGCTGCACTGCACCAAGCCGAGCACCGACTGCCCGTTCGACGTCACCGGCTTCACCTTCGCCGGCATGCCGGGCGTGGTGATCGGCCACAACGCCGACATCGCCTGGGGCTTCACCGACCTCGGCGCGGCCGACTCGGACGTGTACGTCGAGCGGGTGAAGGGCGACTCCTACGAGTACCAGGGGCGCCAAGTACCGCTGACCACGCGCCAGGAGGAGATCAAGGTCGCCGGGGGCAGGACCGTCTCCCTGGCGGTGCGGTCGACGGTCCACGGTCCGCTGATCTCGGACACCCTGCCGTCCGCCCAGCAGGTGTCCACGGACGGCAAGGAGCCGGACGTCCCCGAGCACGGTGACGGCTACGCCGTGGCCATGCGCTGGACCGCCCTCGACCCCGCCCCCACCATGAACGCGCTGTTCGCCCTGGACGAGGCCTCCGACTGGGCGACCTTCCGGGCTGCCGCCGAAACCTTCACCTCACCCGTGCAGAACATGGTCTACGCCGACCGGGCCGGGAACATCGGCTACCAGACGCCCGGCCGGATCCCGGTCCGCAAGGCGGGCGACGGCACCTACCCGGTGCCGGGCTGGACCGGCGACTACGACTGGACGGGCTACGTGCCCTTCGACGAACTGCCCACCGCCTTCAACCCGCCGGAGGGGTACATCGTCACCGCCAACAACGCGGTCGTCGGCCCCGACTACCCCCACCTGATCAGCAAGGACTGGGGCACCGGCTACCGGAGCCGGCGCATCGCCGACCTCATCGAGAAGGGCGGCAAGCTCGACGAGGCCGCCATGGAGCGGATCACCCAGGACAGTTACAGCGGTAACGCGGCCACGCTCGTGCCCTACCTGCTGCGGACCGAGGTCGGCCCGCAGGCCAAGGCTGCCCAGGACCTGTTGCGCGGCTGGGACTTCCAGCAGCCGGCGGACTCCGCGCCCGCCGCGTACTTCAACGCCGTGTGGCGCGAACTGCAGCAGAGCGCCTTCACCGACCGGCTCTCCCGCGCGGGTCTGAAGGCCTACGCGTACCCGGATGCCGGCGGCCGCTGGTGGGACGTCGTGCGCGGTCTGCTGGACCGCCCCGACGACACGTGGTGGACCAGCACTGCCGATCCGTCGGTCCACGGCCGCGACGCCATGCTGCGCCAGGCGATGGAACGGGCTGCCGCCACGTTGAAGGACCGGCTGGGCGCCGACCCGAAGTCGTGGCGCTGGGGCGCTCTGCACACGCTGACGCTGGAGAACCAGACCCTGGGCACCGCGGGCCCCGCCCCCGTGCAGTGGCTGCTCAACAGCGACTCCTACGAGGTCGGCGGCGGCCCGGACAGCGTGAACGCGAACAGCTGGGACCCGCAGAAGGGCTTCCAGGTGATCTGGGTGCCGTCGATGCGCATGGTCGTCGACCTCGCGGACCTGGAACGCTCCCGCTGGATCAACCTCACGGGCGCGTCGGGGCACACCACGGCCGACACCTACACCGACCAGACCGCCCGCTGGCTCAAGGGCGAGACCCTGCCGTGGGCCTTCGGGCCGGCCGCCGTCGAGGCGGGCCGGAAGGACGAGCTCCGGCTGACCCCCTGACCCCCTGAGCACGGCCCGTACGAAGAGGTGCGTGGGTCCGGCGGTTTGCCGGACCCACGCACCTCTCGCCTTCCCTGACCGCGGCCTGAACCTGAGCCTGAGCCGCCGGACCGAACCGGACCGGATCAATCCGTCGACGAGCACCGGATCGGCTCGTCGCCGCACATCAGAGCAGCCGGTCGGCGAGCACCGGACCGATCACCGCGAGCGCCTCGGGGCCGGTCAGCCGGTGGTGCGGTACGTCCAGCGGACGGTCCGACACCTCGCCCCCCACGAAGGGCTCCCACCACCGGGACAGGGCGACGTCGCCCCGCCGGCCGGGCAGCGCCTCGAACAGCAGCACGTCGCCGTCGAACCGGCCGGGGACCTCCCGGTCGGTCAGCGCGAGGTTGTTGGCCGTCACCCGCACCAGGCGTGCCAGCGCGTCGGTGTCGAGCCCGGCCAGCACGCTGCCCTGGTCCCGGAGGGCCTGCGACACCTGCGCGGCCGAGGGCAGGCCGGCGCCCAGTTCGCTCACCGCTCCGTCCGGCTCCGGCAGGTCCAGTCCGTCCAGTGCGAGCGAGAGGAGTTCCGTCGCGGTGAGCGGCTCCTCGTCCCGCCCCGGGCCGGTGGGACGGGAGTCGAGCATCGCCAGCAGGGCCACCTTCTCCCCCTCCTCCTGCAGCCGGCACGCGATCGCGTGAGCCACCGCGCCCCCGAACGACCAGCCCAGCAGCTGGTAGGGGCCGTACGGCTGCACCGAGCGGATCCGCCGTACGTAGTCGTCCACCATCTCGCCGACCCCGGCGGGGAGTTCCGCGTCCCCGGCCAGGCCGCCCGCTTGGAGCGCGTACACCGGCCGGTCCTGTCCGACGTACCGGACCAGGCCCGAGTAGCACCAGCCGAGGCCACCGACCGGGTGCACGGCGAACAGGGGCACACCCGCACCGCCTGTGCGCAGGGCCAACAGGGGCTCCAGGCCGTCCGATCCGGTGCCGTCGCCCCCGGTGGCCGACCGCTCGGCCAGGGCCGCCACCGTCGGGTGCCGGAACACGTCGCGAACCGTCACGTCCCGTCCGAGGACGGCCCGGATCCGGCCGACCAGGGCGACGGCCAGCAGGGAGTGGCCGCCCAGGTCGAAGAAGTTGCTCTCGGCGCCGACCGCGGGCAGGCCCAGCACCTCGGCGAACAGGCCGGCCAGCACCTCCTCCCCGGGGCCGTGCGCCGCCCGTCCTCCGCTCGGCGTCAGGAAGTCGGGCGCCGGCAGCGCCGAGCGGTCCAGCTTGCCGTTCGGTGTCAGCGGCAGGGCCTCCAGTGCCACCACGGCCACCGGCACCATGTACTCGGGCAGGAAGGCCGCGGCCCGGCGGCGCACCTCGGCGGGGTCCACCCGCCCGCCCGCCGGCACGACGTAGCCGACCAGCCCGGCGCCGCCCGGCAGGTCCTTCCGCAGCACCGCCACCGCCTGCCGAATCCCGGGGTGGCGGGCCAGTACGGCCTCGACCTCGCCCGGTTCGATCCGGTGCCCGCGGATCTTGACCTGGTCGTCGGCGCGGCCGAGGAAGTCCAGCTCCCCCGCCGCCGTCCAGCGCGCCACGTCCCCGGTCCGGTACATCCGGGACCCGGCGGGCCCGAACGGGTCCGGCACGAAGCGCTCCGCCGTCAGTCCCGGCCGGCCGAGGTAGCCGCGGGCGAGCCCGGCGCCCGCGAGGTACAGCTCGCCAGGAACGCCGACGGGGACGGGCCGCTGGGCGGCGTCCAGGACGTAGGCCCGGGTGTTCGCGACCGGGCGGCCGATCGTGGGCCGGGTGCCGTCGGACGGGTCGTCGAGCCGCGCGGCCGTCGAGTAGACCGTGGCCTCCGTGGGCCCGTACAGGTTGGTCACCGTGCCGAGGCGCCGCAGCGATGCGGCCACTTCGGAGCCGAGCGCCTCGCCCGCCACGAGGATCCGCAGGTCGGGCAGGCTGTCGGCGGTGAAGGCCCGGTCCGCCAGCAGAGCCCGCCATAGCGACGGGGTGGCCTGGACCGCCGTGGCCCCGGTCCGCCGGATCAGGGCCGCGAGCCCGGCCGGGTCCTGCGCCGTCCCCTGGGGGGCCAGGACCACCGCGGCTCCCGTGACGAGGGGCAGGTGGAGCTCCACCGCGGCCACGTCGAAGGCGACGGTGCTCAGCGCCAGCAGCCGGTCCCGCTCGTCCGTCGGGACGTGCTCCCGGACTGCGGCGAGCAGGTTCGCGAACGCCGCGTGGGTGACCACCGTGCCCTTGGGCGCCCCGGTCGACCCCGAGGTGTAGATCACGTACACGGGGTGGGCCGGCTGCAGGACGCCGGTGCGTTCCTCCGCCTCGACCGCCTCGGCCGGCAGGAGGGCCAGCGCGGCGGCCGTCTCCGTCGAGTCGACCACCAGCCGGGGCAGGTCGGAGCCGGCCGGCAGGCGGTCCGCGGTCGCCTTGTCGGTGACGACCAGCACGGGCGCACAGTCCGCCAGCACGTAGGCGATGCGCTCCGCGGGGTGCTCCGGATCCACCGGCAGGTAGGCGCCGCCGGCCTGGACCACCGCCAGCATCGCCACAACCAGCTCCACGGACCTGTCCTGGCACAGGGCCACGACGGTCTCCGGGCCGACACCCCGCGCGATCAGCAACCGGGCGAGGCGGTTCACCCGCCGGTCAAGCTCCCGGTAGGACAGTTCGGCTCCGTCGGCCACCAGGGCGATCGCGTCGGGCGAGTCGGCGGCCTGCTGCCGGAAGAGCTCCGGGAGCAGCGCGTCCGGAATCTCCAGTGCCGTGTCGTTGCAGGTCGTCAGCAGCCACGCCGACTCCGCCGGGTCGAGCAGGTCGAGCCGCCCGACCGGCTGTTCCGGGCCGGCCGCCGCGGCCGTCAGCAGCCGCACCCAGCGGGCCACCAAGGCCTCCACCGTGCCCCGGTCGAACAGCTCGGCGGCGTACTCGACGCCGCCGTGGATCCCGGCGGGGGCGCCGTCCTCGTCCGTGGCCTCGGCGACGCCCACCAGAAGGTCGAACTTCGCGGTCGCCGTCCCCAGCGGCCTCGGCGTGACCGTGACGCCGGGCAGGTCGACGGTGGCGGCGGCGTTGTTCTGGAGGATCAGCAGCACCTGGAACAGCGGGTGCCGGGCCAGGGCCCGCGGCGGGTTCAGCGTCTCCACCAGGTACTCGAACGGGACATCCTGGTTCGCGAACGCCGCCAGGTCCGTCTCCCGTACCCGGGAGAGGAGTTCGACGAAGCTCGGGTCGCCGGAGACGTCGGTGCGCAGCACCAGGCTGTTCACGAAGAAGCCGACGAGTTCGGAGACCGCCTCGTCGGTGCGGCCGGCGGACATGGTGCCGATCGGGATGTCGGTGCCGGCACCGGAGCGGGCCAGCAACGCGGCCAGGCCCGCCTGGAGCACCATGAACAGCGTCACCCCGTGGGCACGGGCCAGTTCGACGAGCCGCCCGTGCAGCTCCGCCGGGATCGTGACCGGGACGGTCCCGCCGAGATGGCTCGGCAGGGCCGGACGGTGGCGGTCCGTGGGCAGGGCGAGCTCCTCCGGCAGCCCGGCCAGCGCGCCGCGCCAGAAGTCCACCTGCCGGGCCAGCAGGCTGTCGCCGTCCTCGGCACTGCCCAGCAGTTCCCGCTGCCAGAGCGCGTAGTCCGCGTACTGCACGGGCAGTGGCTGCCAGGACGGCGCGGTGCCGCGGCGGCGGGCCGCGTAGGCAGCCGAGACGTCGTCCGCAAGGGGGGCCAGTGACCAGCCGTCGCCGGCGATGTGGTGCAGCACGAGCAGTAGGACGGACTCCTCCGGCCCCAGGACGAACAGCCGTGCGCGCAGCGGTGGTTCGGCCGCCAGGTCGAAGCCGTGATCGAGTTCCGCCTCCAGGGCGGCCGTCAGCCGGTCCTCGGAGGTCTCGGTGACCGTGAGCGCCGGGGGCAGCTCGGCAGCGTCCATCAGGGTCTGGTACGGGAGGCCGTCCGCTCCCTCGACGAACACCGTGCGCAGCGCCTCGTGGCGGATCGTCACGTCGTGCAGCGCGGCTTCCAGCGTGGGCACGTCCACCGCGCCGGAGAGGTGCACGGCGAACGGCATCAGGTAGGTCGCGCCCGGTCCCTCCAGCCGCTCCAGGAACCAGAGTCGGCGCTGCGCGTAAGAGGCGGGCACGAGGGACGGCCTGGGCACCGGCCGCAGCGCCGGCCGGGCGACCGCGGCGCCGTCCAGCAGTCGGGCCAGGCCGGCGACGGTCGGCGCCTCGAACAGGTCGCGGACGGACAGCTCCGCGCCGAGCACCGCACGGACCCGGCTGACCAGCCGCATCGCGATCAGCGAGTGCCCACCGAGGGCGAAGAAGTCGTCGTCGGCCCCCACGTCGGAGAGCCCGAGCAGGTCGGCGAACACTCCGGCGAGCGCCTCCTCGCGGGGGCCGCTCGGCGGTCGGCGTGGCCCGGACACCACCGGGCCGGGCACGGGCAGGGCGCGTCGGTCGAGCTTGTTGTGCGCCGTCAGCGGAAGTTCGTCCAGCACCACCAGCGCGGTGGGGACCATGTAGGCCGGCAGGACGGCGGCGAGCCGGTCCTGCAGGCGGACGGGGTCCGGTGCGATGCCCGCCGCGCCGACCAGGTAGCCGACCAGCCGGCGGTCGCCGGGCCGGTCCTCGCGGACCACCACGGCGGCGGCCGACACCTCGTCCTGCGCCAGCAGGGCTGCCTCGATCTCGGCGAGTTCGATCCGGAAGCCGCGGATCTTCACCTGATCGTCCAGCCGGCCGAGGAACTCGACGGCGCCGTCCGGCAGGTGCCGGACGAGGTCGCCGGTGCGGTACAGCCGCGCTCCCGGGACGGTCGCGAACGGGTCCGGGACGAACCTCTCGGCGGTGAGCGCGGGCAGGCCCAGGTAACCGCGCGTGACGTTGGCGCCGCCGATGAACAGCTCGCCCGGGACGCCGGGCGGGACGGGCTGCATCCTGCCGTCCAGCACGTAGGTGCGGGTGTTGCCGAGCGGCTTGCCGATCGGCACGATCGCGGTGGTCGGCGGTTCGGCGGCGCTGAGCGGGTGCGTCGTGACGCCGACCGTGGTCTCCGTGGGGCCGTAGTGGTTGGCGACGGTGCAGCCGGCCCGGGCCAGCAGACCGCGTACCCATTCGCCGGCCGAACCCTCGCCGCCGATCACCAGCCCGCGACGCGGCAGGACGTCGCACTCGGCGCCAGGGCCCTCCAGCGCGGCCAGGTGCGAGGGGCTGATCTTGAGGTAGTCGATCCGGTGCTCGGCGAAGTACGCCGCCAGGGCACGACCGTCGGCGGCCGTGTCGGGGTGCACCATGTGCAGGGTGCCGCCACCGAGCAGGGCAGCGCAGAGGAAGGTGACGCAGGAGTCGAAGGTGAACGGCTGCACCATCGCGTAGCTCGCACCCGCGGCCAGGTCCAGGGCGTCGACCACGGCGGCGGCGTAGTTGAGCACCTGACGGTGCTCGACCACCACGCCCTTGGGGCGCCCGGTCGAGCCCGAGGTGAACAGGACGTACGCGGCCCGGTCCGGGGTCACCGTCGTCGGCGGGGCGGTGTCCGGCAACTGCGGCTCCGGCTCGTCCAGCAGCACCTTCACCGGCGCGTCCGGAAGGCGGTCGGCCGGCCCGGTGCAACTGACCACCACGGGTGCGCCGGTGGCGCCGAGGATGAGCGCCAGCCGTTCGCGCGGCTGTGCCGGGTCGACGGGGACGTAGCAGCCGCCCGCCTTCAGCACGCCGAGCAGGGCCACCACCGTTCGGGCGCTGCGTTCCAGGCAGATGCCGACCGGGGTTTCGGGGCCGACGCCGAGCCCGATCAGCCGGTGGGCGAGCCGGTTGGCCCGCGCGTCCAGTTCCGCGTAGGTGTACCGGCCGTCGACGCCGACCACGGCGACGGCGTCCGGGGTCCGCGCGGCCTGGGCGGCGAAGCGGCCGTGGAAGGTGTCGGCGGGCCCGGTGTCGAGGTCGGTGGCGTTCCACTCGTCGAGCACCAGCCGGCGCTCCTGCTCGGTGAGCAGCGGCAGGAGGCCGATCGGGCGGTCCGGGTCGGCGACCGCCGCGGCCAGCAGGTTGACGTAGTGGTCGAGCATGCGCTCGGCGACGGCGTCCTCGTAACGGTCGGTGCGGTGGCTCAGGGTGACGCTGAGGCCGTCCGCCTCCTCCGAAAGGGTGAAGGTGAGGTCGCGCTTGACGTCCAGGGACCGCGGGCCGTCGAGCGGGCGCAGCACCGGCCCGTCGGCCGAGCCGGGGGCCGGCGCGGTGCCCTCGTCGAACACCAGCATGGTGCGGAACAGCGGGGCGGTGCGGTCGTCCTGGTCGGCCCGGACGGCACGGACGACGGCGTCGAAGGGCACCTCCTGGTACTGGAGGTCGCGGCGGCTCGCCTCGTGGACCCGGTCGAGGAGTTCACCGAAGCCCGGGTCGCCGGACACGTCCCCGCGCAGCACCAGGGTGTTCACGAAGCAGCCGATCAGGCCTTCCAGTTCGATCCGTTCCCGGCCGGCGACGGGCGTGCCGACGACCGGCCCGGTGGAGCCCGTGTAGCGGTGCAGCAGCGTCTGCAGTCCGGCGAGGGCGACGGTGAACAGGGTGGTGCGGTGCCGTGTGGCGAGCGCCCGCAGGCCGGCGGTGAGGCCGTCCGGCAGGCGGCGGACGCTGCTCTTCCCGCTGCCGGCGCCGAGGACGGGCGGGCCGGTGCGTTCGGGCAGCGGCGCGGCGTCCTCGATCCCCTGCAGGCGCTCGCGCCAGTGGTCGAGCCCCTCCTGGAAGGCCGGGCCGGACATCCTGTCGCGCTGCCAGAGCGCGTAGTCGCCGTACTGCACCGGGAGGTCCGGCAGTCGGGCCGGCCGGCCCAGCAACGCGGCCCGGTAGGCCTCGTTCACCTCCTCCAGCAGGACGTTCATCGACCAGCCGTCGCAGACGATGTGGTGCAGGGTCACGGCCAGGACGTGGTCCAGGTCCCCCGTGCGCAGCAGCCGCGCCCGCAGCAGCGGGCCGTCGACGAGGTCGAACGGCTCGGCCGCCTCGGCCGCCAGCCGGGCCCGGACCTCCGCTTCGGCGGCGTGCGGTTCGAGCCGGCGCAGGTCGACGACCGGCAGCTCGAACGGGATCCGGGCCCGTACCTCCTGGTGCGGCACGCCGTCGTCCGAGACGGTGAACGTGGTCCGCAGCGCCTCGTGCCGGGCGATCACCGTACGGAAGGCCTCCAGCAGCAGCGCGGGGTCGAGTTCGCCCTCGAACCGCGCGGCCACCGGGACGTGGTAGGCGGCCGACGCCCGGTCGAACTGCTGTGCCAGCCAGATCTGTTCCTGGCCGGCCGACAGCGGCACGCGGACGCCAGGGGTTCGCGGCCGTACCCCTGCGGCAGCCTGCGGGGCCCGCCCGACCAGGCGCTCGCGCAGCTTGGCCTCCAGCAGGGCACGCTGCTGGGGCGGCAGGGCGGCGATCATCCGGGCGACCTCGGCCTCCCGGTCGGACGGCTGTGCGGCGCCGGTGCCGCTGGTCGGGATGTTCACGATGTTCTCTCCGGAGGGGTGGAGGCGTTGCTGGACGACGCGGGGCGCCGGTCAGAACAGGACGCGGGACTCGGCGTTGAAGCGGGCGTCGCGCGACTTGCGCAGGTCGCGGACCACGTTGACCCGCTTCAGCCAGCGGTCGGTGCCGTCGAACCTGGCCTTGAACGGACTGCGGCCGTGCACGGCACGGTAGTTGTCGACGAACACGATGTCACCGGGGGCGAGGCTGACGCCCCCGAGCCTGCGGTCGATCTCGGCGGAGAGCCGTTCCAGCGCCGCACGGGGCTCCGGGTCGAGCCGGTCCAGGTCCATGAAGTACGGGTCCAGGCAGATGTACGGGTCGGTCGGCGAGCCGAACAGCACGGGGACCGGTTCGGCGGCGTCGCGCATCCGCTTCAGCCGCCCGTGGGCGGCGTCCAGCAGTTCGGGCGCGCCCTCCAGCGGACGGCCGGGCCCACTGTCCAGCATCTGCAGGTGGGAGTTGTCGGGCAGCATGAAGTAGCGGGACTCGGCGAGGACCCGGCGGTCCTCGGGGGCGATCTCCAGGTCGGTGACCGAGGCGAAGGTGGTCGGCACCCGATCAGGGTTGCGCAGGCACATCAGGCCGACGTAGTCGCCCCGGTACGGGTGGAAGGCGTCCTCGACGTGCCACCAGATGGTCTGCTCGCTGCCGGTGCCGATCTGCTCGTGCTCGTGTCCCCTGACCGGCAGGACGTCGTGCACGAGGTAGCCGTCCTGCTGGGTGGACCAGGCGACGGGCTCACCCAGCAGGGCCGAGCAGAGCAGCAGGAAGAGTTCTTCGCGCAGAGCCGGGGAGACGCCGTCGCGTTCGCGCCAGTGCGCCGGCGTCGGGCCGATCCGATCCTCCCGGAGCCGGTAGCCCGAGACCACGCAGGCGCCGGCGGGCTCGCGCAGCTTGAAGTCGGTCAGGAAGCGGCGCAACGCGATCGGCAGTCGGTGCGACTGCACGGCGATCTCGCGCTGGAACTCGGCGTCCTCGACGTCCTGGTGGAGTTCCGTCAGTTCGTCCAACAGGTCCTCGACGGCGAGGGCGTCGAGGTGGTCGAGGGTCAGGGCGTGCATCGATGTCACCTCGGGTGGTCGGGCAGGTCGTGGCGTACCGGGGTTCAGCTGGGGTCCGGCAGCAGGTCACCGAGCCGGGTGAGGCCTGCGGTGAGCTCGTCGGCGGGGCCGCCGAAGCCGACCCGGACGTGCTCCGGGCGGCCGAAGCAGTTCCCGGGGACGACCAGGACGCCGTGCTCGCGGTCGAGCCGGTCGGCGAAGGCGGTCACGTCCGGCACGGTGGTCAGGGCCGGGAACGCGGTGACCCCGCCGGCGGGCAGGTCCCCGGCGACCCGGTCGGCGTGCGCGGCCAGCCAGTCGGCCAGCAGCTTCCGGTTGGCGGTGGCCTGGGCGAGGCGCGGGCGCAGCAGTTCGTCGGCGTGCTCCACGGCGTGCGTGGCGACCGCCTCGACCAGCGGCGACAGTGCGAGGCTCAGGTAGTCACGGCGGCGGACGCAGCCGGCCAGCACCTCGGGTGCGGCGAACGCCCAGCCCACCCGCAGACCGGGCAGGCCGTACGCCTTGGAGAGGGTGCCGAAGGAGACGGCCCGCTCGTAGCGCAGCACCGGATCCGGCAACGGCTCCCGGTCGTAGACGAGTTCGCGGAACGCGCCGTCCCAGGCGAGCCGGGTGCCGTGTGCGGCGCAGGCCTCGATGATGGCGTCCTGCTGGCCGGGGGTGACGGTGGCCCCGGTCGGATTGTGCGGGAAGTTGACGACGACCAGCTTGGTGCGCGGTCCGATCAGGGCGATCAGCTCGTCCTCGTTGGTGACGATCCCGTCCTCGGTGCGCATCGCCCAGGGGACGATCCGGGCGCCGACGGAGGCGGCCACCTCGACCAGCGCGTGGTAGGCGGGGGCCTGGACGACGACCTCGTCGCCGGCCTCCAGCAAGGCGTGCATGACCAGGTAGATGGCCTCGCTCGAACCCTGGGTGGCGATGATCGAGCCCGGGTCGACGCCGTAGCGCCGGGCGAGGGCGGCCCGCAGCGGCTCGCCGCCCAGGGAGTGGCTGTCACGGAACATGATGCCGCCGAGCGAGGCGGCGCTGGTGCCGGCCAGTGCGAGCACCTCGTCCACGGTGTAGTTCTCGACGCCGCTGCTGCTGATGTCGAAGGTGGTGGTGAAGTACCGCTCGCGGAGCCAGTCCTCAAGCAGTGCGGGCGTGATGGTCATCGGTGCGTCCCGAGGTCGGAGGGGTGGGTGGGGGGAGGTCTGGGTCCGGCACGCCGGGAAGGCTGAGGGTCCCGGCGGAGAACCGGGACCAGGTGACGGCGGTGAAGACGGTCATGGCCGCGCAGGCGCACCAGAGCGGACCGGTGACGCCGAGCCCGCGGGCGCACAGGCCGCCGAGCAGCGCGCCGGCGGCGGAGCCGCCCACTCCCAGGGCCATGTGCACGCTGTTCGCCCGGCCGTACAGGGCGTCCGGCAGGGCCCGCTGGCGCAGCGTCGTCGCCACGACGGCCCACACGACGGTGTGTGCACCGAACAGGGCCATGACGCAGGCGGCGAGCCAGGGCTGCCGGACGGCCGCGAAGGCCGCCGGCGCGCAGCACTCGACGAGCAGTCCGATCCGCAGGACGGCCGCGTCGCCGAGCCGTCGCTGGACCGCGGGGGCCGCGACGGCGCCGGCTACGCCGCCGACCGCTCCGACCGACAGCAGCAGACCGTACCCGGAGTCGGAGAGCCCGAGCCGCTGCCGGGTGTAGAGCACGAAGATCGCCGCGATGGCGGCGAAGGTGGCGTTCATCAGGCAGAGCGAGAAGGTCAGCAGCCGCAGGGCCGGGTGTCCCAGGATCGTGCGCACGCCCGTCCGGACGTCCGCACCGAGGCTGCGCCGCGGTCGCGCGACGCCCTGCCGCGGCCGTAGCCGCAGGACGAGCGCGACCGCCACGAGGAAGGTGGCGGCGTCGAAGGCGAACGGCAGCCCGGCCCCCTGGAGGAAGAGCCAGACCCCCAGGGACGGTGCGATGAGCTGACTGCCCACCACTGCCGCCCCGGAGACCCGGGAGTTGGCCCGGGTCAGGTCGTCCGGCGCCACCGATCCCACGACGAGCGCCCTGGCCGCGCCGTCGGCCAGGGTCTCGGCCGTCCCGAGCAGGAACAGTGCCGTGTACACGGTCAGGACGCCGACGGACCCGGTCCAGACCGCGGCCGCGAGCGCCCCGATGAGCACCGCGCGCGCCAGGTTGACCAGGACGACCAGCTTCCGCCGGTCGAGCCGGTCCACGTACACGCCGCTGATCAGGGAGAACAGCAGCCACGGCACCTGCTGGGCGAACACCGCGCCGGCGACGACCAGCGGGTCGGAGGTCAGCCGCACCATCAGCAGCGGTGCGGCGGCTAGGGTGACCCCGTCCCCGGCGGCCGACAGCGCGCCGGCCGCCCAGAGCCGGTGGAACTCCGCCCCCAGCCCCCGGGCCCGGGCCGCGCCGCCGGTCACTTGATGGCCTTGACGACGACCATCGAGTCGGCCCACCAGTAGTGGCAGTCGGCCGGCGGCTTCAGGTCCCGGACCACCTCGACGGAGAACGAGCTGAAGTGCTCCAGCAACGCCCGCTGGTGACCGCGGCCCAGGGAGTCGATCTCGTTGCTGTAGTACGTGAAGACGCCGCCCGGGCGCAGGTGGGCCGCCGCGTGCGGGAAGAAGTGGGCGGCGAAGGTCACGTCGTCGACGACGTACGCGAGGTACTCCTCCTCGTCCGCGGGATAGGTGTCGAAGAAGATGCCGTCGAACTCTCCCAGCCCGTCCAGGACGTCCTGCCACCTGCCGGGCACCAGCCGGACTTCCTGGCCGGGGCGGGCGGCCGCCCAGTCGGCGAAGCGCTCCTGAACGTCGGCGTTGGCCTCGATCACGGTGTAGGAGCGCACCCCCTCCCGGAGGATGCGGGTGGCGGAGATGCCCATGCCGAAACCCAGTTCGAGCACGTCCCCGCCGCCGCGGGTGACGCAGCGGGCCATCGCCGCCATCAGCGGGGTCTCCCAGTCCTGCATCACCTGCTGGTCCTCGATGATCAGCTGGGAGTCGTCGTACTCGGCCCGGCTGTCGGACCAGGTGTTGCGGATGGCCGGCCGGTCGGTACCGGTCACCAGGCGGCGGGCAACGGTGTCGAGGTGGGTGAGGTCGGCGGCCAGCTCCTCCGTCGCCCGGCCGACGAGCCAGTTGTGCTGCTCCTCGCGCGGGGTCCGGAGGAACCCGTCGTTGGTGAGGTCCACGGTGATGGTGAAGTCCGCTGTCCTGGTCTTCATCGGTCGTTCCTCCTCGGCCGGTGCGGCCGTGCGTTCGGTCGGTGCGGTGGGCGGGCGGCGGACCGCCGCGAGAGGGCCGTCACGGCTGATCGGCGCCCGGCTCGGGAACGCCCAGTTCGGCCATCAGGGCGGTCAGTTCGTCGAGATCGAAGGCCGCCGCCTGGAGTGCGACGACGTTCACGGCGAGTTCGCCGAGGGTCGGCGCCTCGAAGAAGGCCCGCAGCGGGACGTCGACCGCGAACTCGGCCCGGACCCTCGTGATGAACCGGGTCGCGAGCAGGGAGTGTCCGCCGAGTTCGAAGAAGTCGTCGTCCATCCCGACCGGGCCGGTGCCGAGGAGCTCGGCACAGAGCTCGGCCAACCGCTCCTCCACCGGCGTCTGCGGGGCCCGGCCGGGCCCGGTGGCGTCGCCCCCGCCGCCGGGGTGCGGGAGAGCCGCCTTGTCGATCTTCCCGTTGGCGGTCAGCGGGAGGGCGTCCAGCACCACGACGACCGAGGGCACCATGTAGCCGGGAAGCCGGTCCCGGAGGAACGACCGCAGCTCGGCCGTGCCGACGGGTTCGGTCGAGGACGTACGGGCCAACGTGACGTACCCGGCCAGTCGCCGGTCGGCAGGCCGGTCGCCGTACAGCACCGCCACCGCCGCGGTGACCTCGGGGTGGGCAGCCATCGCCGCCTCCACCTCGCCGAGTTCGATCCGGAACCCGCGCAGCTTCACCTGGTTGTCGGCGCGGCCGATGAAGTCGATCGTGCCGTCCGGCCGCAGCCGGGCCAGGTCGCCGGTGCGGTACATCCGCGCGCCCGGCACGGCACTGAACGGGTCGGGCGCGAAGCGGTCCGCCGTCCGGGCCGGGTCGTGCAGGTAGCCGCGGGCCAGTCCCAGGCCGCCGATGCACAGTTCGCCGGGCACGCCGGGCGGCACCGGCCGCAGGTCGCGGTCGAGCAGGTAGATCCGGGTGTTGTCCACGGGCCGGCCGATGGGCAGCCCGGCGGACGGCACGTCGTCGTCCGCGGCCGGGCCCTCGACCAGGTGGACGGTGGAGGTGCAGGTGACCTCCGTCAGCCCGTAGACGTGCAGCAGCGGCACCCCGAAGCCGCGCCAGGTGGCGAGGCGGTCGGGCAGGACGCGCTCTCCGCCCATCGCGATCAGCCGCAGGCACTGCGGCGGACGTCGGCCGGAGACCTCCAACTCCTCGACCCAGGCGTGCCAGTAGGCGGTGGTGAGCTCCAGGCAGGTGACCCGGCGGGCCTCCACGTGCTCGGCCAGGTCGGCGCCGCGGGCGAGCAGGGGCTCGCCCGGCATCACCACGGTCGCCCCGGCGGCGAGCGCGGGGAAGACCTCCTCCAGCAGCACGTCGAAGCCGATGGAGGCCAGCTGCAGGAACCGGTCGTCGGCGGTGAGCCGCATCGCGTCGACCATGGTGCGGGTGTAGTTGGCGAGGGCTCCGTGGGTCACCGCCACGCCCTTCGGCACGCCCGTCGTACCGGAGGTGTAGAACACGCAGGCCAGGTCGTCGCCGTCGACGTCGGGCTCCTCCACCCGGTCGGCCCGGGTGTCCGTGACGTCGATCGGACGGATCATCCCCGGATCGGGCACCGCGTCCGCGAGGGCGGGCGCCGAACCGGCATCGGCCAGGACGAGCCGGGCGCGCGAGTGCTCCAGGATGCGCCGCATCCGCTGCGCCGGGTACGCCGGGTCCAGCGGAAGGAAGGCGGCGCCGGCCTTGAGGACGGCGAGGATCGCGACCACCAGGTCGGCCGTGGGCGCCGACACCAGTGCCACCACCGAGCCGCGGCCGACGCCCGCTGCGGACAGGCTCCGGGCGAGCGCCCCGGCGCGATCGTCGAGCTGCGCCCGGCTGAGGACGGTGCTCCCGCCGTCGACGGCCTCCGACTGCGGCGAGCGGTGGGCCAGTTCGGCGATCAGCCGGTGCACCGGGAGCTCCGGGACGGGCCGGTCCGTGTCGTTGAGCTCCACCAGGACCCGGTGCCTCTCCTGCGCGTCGAGCAGGTCGACGCCCGACAGGCGGATCTCCGGGTCCGCGCTGACCTGGTCCAGGACGTGGCGGTAGCACCGGGCGAAGCCGTCGACCGTCGACGCGTCGAACAGGTCGGCGTCGTACTCGAAGGTGACTGCCAGCTCGTCACCCTGCTCCACCACGGTGCAGACCAGGTCGGTGAGCGAGGTCGAGGTGCCGGCCGCCAGCGGAGCGATCCGGACCGCCCCCATGGCCAGCTCGGGCATCGGGGCGTTCTGCAGCGCGAACATCGCCTGGAACACCGGAGTGCGGGTGCTGTGCCGGTCGACGGCCACCAGGTCCGCCACCCGCTCGAAGGGCACGTCCTGGTGGGCGAACGCGGCCAGTGCGTCCGCCCCTGCCGCGGCCAGGACGTCGCGGAAGCGCGGGTCCGCGGCGAGGTCGGCGCGCAGCACCACGGTGTTGACGAAGCAGCCGACCAGCCCCTCCAGTTCGGATCGGGAACGGCCCGCCACCGGGGTGCCGACCGCGACGTCCGTCCGGCCGGACAGCTTCCCCAGCATGACCTGGAAGGCGGCCGACGCGGCCGTGAACAACGTGGTGCGGCCCGACGCCGCCAGTGCGCGGACGCGGGCGGCCAGTTCGGCGCCGATCACGAGATCGACCTGGCCTCCGCGGAAGGAGGCGCCGGCCGTCCGCGGCCGGTCGGTGGGCAGGTCGAGCTCGGTAACCCCGGACAGCCGGTCCTGCCAGTACCGCAGTTGCTCGTCCAGGGCCCCGGAGTCCGCCAGCTCGTGCTGCCAGAGCGCGTAGTCGGCGTACTGGAGGGGCGGTTCGGGCAGCGCGCCGGGCCGGCCCACGGCGGGGTACAACTCCGCCAGCTCCCGCAGCAGGACACCGGTCGACCAGCCGTCCACGGCGATGTGGTGCAGCACCGCCAGCAGGGCGTGGTCCTCCTGCCCGAGCCTGACCAGCTCCCACCGCACGGGCGGCTCGGCGGCCAGGTCGAACGGCCGGGTCGCGGCGGCCGCGACCCGGTCCCGCAGGGCCTGATCGCGCTCGGCGTCCGATCCGGCGGAGGTCAGGTCGATCAGCGGCAGGGCCACGTCGGCGGCCGGCAGGACCTGCTGAACGGGCTGGTCACCGTCCAGGCGGTAGACCGTGCGCAGGATCTCGTGGCGCGCGACCAGGGCGCCGAGCGCTGCGCGCAGCGCGTCGGCGTCCAGTGGACCGGCCAGCCGGACCGGCAGGGGGACGTGGTAGACGGCGCTGCCCGGTTCGAGCTGGTCGGCGAACCACATCCGCTGCTGGGCGAAGGACAGCGGGGCCCGCTCGCCCCGCTCGACGCGGCGCGGCGCGGGCGACGCCGGGCCGGCCGGCGCACCCGTCAGCAGCTCCTGGACGGCGTCCTCCTGGGCGGCCAGCGTCCGCGCCTCGAAGAGCACTCGCAACGGGACGTCGACGCCGACGGCGTCCTTGATCCGCGCCGCGAGCCGACTGGCGGACAGCGAGTGCCCGCCCAGTTCGAAGAAGTCGTCGTCCATCCCGACGGCGGCCACGTCGAGGACCTGCGTCCACGCCTCGGCGAGCCGGACCGCCAGCTCGGTGGCCGGCGGGTCGGTGGGAGCCGGCCGGTCCGCACCGACCGGCTCCGGCGCCGGCAGCGCGGCGCGGTCCACCTTGTCGTTGGGCGACAACGGCAGTTCGTCGAGCCGCACCAGCACGCCGGGGACCATGTACTCGGGCAGCGCCGCCGCCACGTGGCCGCGCAGCTGCGCCGCGTCGAACACCGCGCCGGGCGCCGGAACCACGTAGCCCACCAGCCGCTTGTCGCCCGGCCGGTCCTCGCGGACCACGACCACCGCCTGGGCGACCGCCGGGTGCCCGGCCAGCACGGCCTCGATCCCGGCCGGCTCGATCCGGAAGCCCCGGATCTTCACCTGCGTGTCCACCCGCCCGACGAAGGCGAGCGCACCGTCCTCCAGCCACCGCACCAGGTCACCGGTGCGGTACATCCGCGAGCCGGGCGGACCGTACGGGTCCGGCAGGAAGCGCTCGGCGGTGGGTCCGGGCCGGTCCAGGTAGCCCCGGGCCGTCCCGACCCCGGCGACGTACAGTTCGCCGACGACGCCGACCGGCACCGGCTGCAGAGCGGCGTCCAGCACGTGGACCCGGGTGTTGTCGAGCGGTCGGCCGATCGGCAGGGCGCCGTGCCGCGCCTCGCCGCCCTCGACCGCGTGCGTGGTGGCGAGCATGGTGACCTCGGTCGGGCCGTAGCCGACGACGACCCGGGTATCGGGGCAGACCTCCCGGACCCGGGCGACCGCGACCGGGGAGACGACGTCACCGCCGGTCAGGATCTCCCGCACGCCGCGGAAGCAGGCCGGGTTCTCCTCGGCGATCAGCGCGAACAGACCGGCCGTCACGAACACGCCCGTCACGGTGTGCTCGGCGAGCAGGCGGTCCATCTCCCGGGCGCCGAGGACGCCGTCGGGGGCGACCACGACCTGTCCGCCGCCCAGCAACGGCACCCAGAGCTCCGCCGTGGAGGCGTCGAAGGAGTACGGCGCGTGCAGCAGCACGCGCTCGTACCCGCCGCCGGTGAAACGACGGTCGGTGGCCAGCGCGACGACACCCCGGTGGGTGGCCGCCACCCCCTTGGGCCGGCCGGTCGAGCCGGACGTGTACATCACGTACGCGAGGGCGTCCGGGTCGTGGGCGAGACCGAGGTCCGACGGGTCGAGGGCGAGCAGGTCGTGTTCGTCGTCCGCGAACAGCGTCGGGACGGTGCCGTCCTGGACCAGCTCCGCGGCCTCCTCGGCCGACCCGCGGTCGGTCACCAGCACCCTGGCCGCGGTCTCCTGCAGGATCAGCCTGCGATGGGCGGCCGGGTAGCGGGAGTCCAGCGGCACGTAGAACCCGCCTGCCTTCACGACGGCCAGGATCGCCACCACCAGGTCGACGGAGCGGTGCATCAGCAGCGCGACGCCCGTCTCCGGCCCGACCCCGAGGCCGACCAGCCGCCGCGCCAGGCGGTTGGCCCGCGAGTTCAGCTCGCCGTACGACACCTCGCCGCCGTCGTGGACCAGCGCGACCGTGTCCGGGCCCCGCGCGACCCGCTGCTCGAACAGGCCGGACAGCGTGGTCACGGCGGGCAGCTCGACGGCGGTGTCGTTCCAGTCCTCCAGCAGCCGGCGCCGCTCGGCCTCGGGCAGCGGCGAGAGCCGCGCCAGCGGGGCGTCAGGGTTCGCCACCGCCGCCGCCAGCAGGGTCTGCCAGTGCGTCACCACCCGCTGCGCGACGGTGGCGTCGCACAGGTCGCGGTCGTACTCCAGGCGCCCGGAGAAGCCGTCCCCGTCCTCCCAGAGTTCGAGGTTGAGGTCCATGTGGGCCCACTCGTAGGGCAGGGCGACCGGCTCGACCTCCAGGCCGTCGAGTTCCAGCGCGGGCAGCGGAGCGTTCTGCACCACCAGCCCGGCCTGGAGCGGCGGGTTGCCCTGGCGCTCCGGGGACGCCACCGCGGCCCAGACCCGCTCGAACGGCAGGTCCTGGTGCTCGAACGCCTCCAGCGCCACCTGGCGGACCTGTCCGAGCAGCCGACGGTAGGTCGGGTCGCCGGCCAGCGAGGTCCGCATGAGCAGGGTGTTGATCAGGCAGCCGACCAGGTCCTCGGTGCCCGCAGGTCGGGTGGCGCGGCTGGTGTTGACGACGATGTCGTCGGAACCGGTGTAGCGGCCCAGCAGCGCCTGGAAGGCGGCGAGGAACGCCATGTACGGGGTCACGCCCTCGTTCCGGCAGAGTTCCCGCACGGCCCTCGACAGCGCCGCCGGCAGGTCGAAGGGCACCTCGGCCCCGCGGTACGAGCGTGCGGCCGGGCGGGTGCGCTCGAAGGGAAGTTGCAGGTCGCCCGGCAGCGCCTCCAGCTGCTTGCGCCAGTACGCGGTGAGCCGCTCCCCGTCGGGGCCCGCACAGCGCTCCTGCTCCCAGGCCACGTAGTCCGCGACGCCGACGGACG
This sequence comes from Kitasatospora sp. NPDC085464, assembly GCF_044541955.1. Taxonomy (NCBI): domain Bacteria; kingdom Bacillati; phylum Actinomycetota; class Actinomycetes; order Kitasatosporales; family Streptomycetaceae; genus Kitasatospora; species Kitasatospora sp. NPDC085464. Next base: position 14,094 of record NZ_JBITTM010000057.1, on the reverse strand, counting down.
GCGCGGCGGGCCGCACCCCGGTGGCGCCGGGCCCGCCGGTGCGCGCCAGGTACCCGCCGGTGCGCGCCAGGTACCCGCCGGTGAGGTCCCGCATCAGCACGCCGAGCGACCAGCGATCCGCGACGACGTGGTGGACGGCGAGCACCAGCAGGTGCTCCTCCGGGCCCAGCCGCAGCAGTTCGGCCCGCAGCAGCGGCCCGCGGCCCAGGTCGAACGGCTGGTTGATCACCTGCCGGGCATGCCGGACCCAGCGTTCCTCCCCCGGGCCGACGTCGACGAGCGGCAGCTCGACGGCGCGCCGGGGCAGCACCAGCTGGACCGGCTCGCCGCCGCGCGACGGGAAGACGGTCCGCAGGGCCTCGTGGCGGTCGACCAGCTCCTGCAGGCTCGCGCGCATGGCGTCGACGTCCAGCCTGCCCCGCAGCCGCAGGCCCACCGCGATGTTCGACACCGCGAACTCCGGCGAGATCCGCTGGAGGAGCCAGAAGCGTTCCTGGGCCGACGACAGCGGGATCATGCGGACCTGCGGCGCCCCGGCGCCGGTCGTCCCGGACGGGGTCGGGGCCGCGCCCGAGGACTCGGTCGGGCTGCTGCCAGCGATCATGGTTCGATCCCGTCCATCAGTGCAGTGAGTTCTTCCGCGGTGAGGTCGTCGAAGCCGCCGACGACCTGGTCGAGCGGTACCGCCGTGTGCTCCCGGCGGGTCACCGCGGCACCGGCCGAGGGAGCGGCCGACCCGCCGCCGTCGGCGGCCGCCCGGCGCGCGGTCGCCGCGAGCCCCGCGGCGGTCCTGGCCTCGAACAGCGCCCGGAGCGGCAGGTCCGTGCCGAGCGACGCGTTGACCTGGCTCATGACCTGGACGGCCAGCAGCGAGTGGCCGCCCAGGACGAAGAAGTCGTCGGTCATGCTGACCCGGGGCACGCCGAGGACCGTCGACCAGACGTCGGCCACGGCCTTCTCGGCCGGGTCCGCCGGCGGGACGTAGCCGACCCCGGCGGAGAGCCGCACGCCGTGCGGCGCGGGCAGGGCGCGGTGGTCCAGCTTCCCGTTCGACGTCAGCGGCAGCCGGTCCAGCAGCACGAACGCGTCGGGGACGAGGTACTCGGGCAGCCGCGCACTCAGGTCCGAGCGCAACTCGGGGACCAGACGGCGCAGTCGGCGGCCGGTGCCCGGGTCGTTGGCGAGCGCCCGCGGTGCGGAGCCACCCTCGGTGGGTGCGGGGAACACCGGCGTCGGCCCGGGCCGGCCGTCGGTCGGCCGGGGCAGGAACGCGACGTCGAAGGCACCGTCCGGGTGACCGGCGGCCCAGCTCAGCTCGACCGAGCAGGACAGCGCGTCCGCGAACCCCAGGAGCTCTCCCGGGTCGACCGCCGACGGGGCGTCGACATCCGGATCACGAGTCCCCTCCGGGGCCTGGTCACCGAGGATCCTGGCCGCGGTCCGGACGGCGTCGTCCACCCGGGCGTTGCGGACGCCGGTGTAGCCGACCGCGGTCGGGGACGCCCCGCCGAGCAGCCCCGCCACGTGTTTGCCGATCGCGGCAGCGTCCGGCCGGTGCCGGTCCCAGCGTTCCCAGGACCCCTCCGGCTCCGCCGCGGCGGCGGGGCCGATGGTCAGCACCACGTCGTAGCGGAACATGACCATCTCGTTGCGGTCGCGGCCCGGTTTGGGCCGCACCTCGACGCCGGCCACACCGGGGACCGCGGCAGCCAGGGCGGTGAAGAAGGCCGGGTCGAGCAGCAGTTCCTCCTCCTGCGCCATGGCCTGCAGCGTCCGGTGCCGGAGCTCGGCCGCCGTGCCCTCCTCGTCGAGGAGCGCGGCCTGCACCGATGCGTGGAAGGCCTCCAGAAGCCCCAGGTGGCGCACGTCCCCGACGAAGATCCGCCCGCCGGGGGCCACGACCCGGACGGCCTCGCGGAGCACCCCGGCCAGGTAGTCGCCGTCCGGCAGGTACTGCGCGACCGAGTTGAGGACGACCAGGTCGAACTCGTCGTCCGCGAAGCCGTCCAGCTCGTGCGCGGCCCGGCGTGCCAGCGAGACGTGCGTCCAGTCGGCCGGCAGGTGTCCTGCGACGTGCTCCAGCGCCTCGTCCGAGATGTCCGTCCCGACGAACCGCTCGCAGTCCGGGGCGAGCCGGAACAGCAGCAGGCCGGTGCCGCAGCCGATCTCCAGCACGCGCTTCGCCCGGGCGTCGCCGATCGCCGTCAGCGTGTCGTCGACCCAGCGGCCCATCTCCTCCTGCGGGATGGGCTCGCCCGTGTAGCTGCTGTTCCAGCCGGCGGTCTCGAAGACCGGAGTGGCGGAGCGGTCCGGCGCCCCGGACGCCTCCGCCCGGCCGGCGTAGGCGGCGTCGAAGACCTCGCGCCACTGGGCCACCCGCTCCTCGACCGCGGCGGGTTCACCGTCCGTCCCGGTGACCGCGTCGCTGTCGGTCTCGGCTACGACGTACGCCACCAGGCGGCGGTCGCCGGGCGTGTCCTCACGGCCGATGACCGCGGCGTGCCGGACCGCCGGGTGCCGCCGCAGGGCCTCCTCGACCTCCGCCGGTTCCACCCGGAAGCCGCGGATCTTGACCTGGTGGTCGATCCGGCCGAGGTATTCGAGGCTGCCGTCGGGCAGGTACCGGGCCAGGTCGCCGCTGCGGTACAGGCGGTCGCCCGGCTCGGTGGCGAACGGGTTCGGCACGAACCGCTCGGCGGTCAGGCCCGGCCGGCCCAGGTAGCCCCGTGCGAGCCCCGGCCCGCCCACGTGGATCTCGCCCGGGACACCGACCGGGACGGGGTTCAGGCGGTCGTCGAGCAGGTGGACGGTGAGGTCCGGCATGGCCCGTCCGACCAGGTTGCGGGAGCCGTCCAGGTCCTCGGGGACGACCTCGTGGCAGGTCACGTGGACGGTGGTCTCGGTGATGCCGTACATGTTGGTCAGCCGGGTCCGGTCCGCCCCGTTCCGCTCGAACCAGGGCCTGAGCAGCTGCTGCTGGAGCGCCTCGCCCGCCAGCACGACGTGCCGCACGCCCAGGCGGCCCGCGCCGTCGTGGCGGCTGTCGGCGTGCACGAGGTTCTGGAACGCGGACGGAGTCTGGTTCAGCACGGTGACGCCCTCGGCCCGGAGCAGGGCGTGCAGTTCGTCCGGCGCCCGGTTCACGGCGTGCGGGACGACCACCAGCGCGGCACCGTGCAGCAGCGCGCCCCAGATCTCCCACACGGAGACGTCGAAGGCCGTGGAGTGGCAGAGGGCCCAGACGTCCCGCTCGGTGAAGCCGTACCAGTCGGCGGTGGCGGCGAACAGGCGCAGCACGCTGCGGTGCGTGACCAGGGTGCCCTTCGGCGTTCCGGTCGAGCCCGAGGTGTAGATGACGTAGGCGAGGTTGTCCGCCGAGGCGGCGGCGGCGGGCAGCGGCGGATCCCGGTGCTCGTCGCACCACGCGCCGTCCAGGTCGAGCACCTCGGCATCGGCGTCGGCCAGGGCGACGACCTGCTCCCGGCCGGCGAGCACCAGCCGGCATCCGCTGTCCGCCAGGACGAAGTCGCGCCGGGTGTCGGGGTACCGGGGATCGATCGGCACGTACGCGGATCCGGTGGCGAGGACGGCGAGGATCCCCGCGATCAGGTCGACCGACGGTTCCGCGTAGAGGGCGACGGGAACCTCGGGGCCGGCGCCCTTGGCCCGCAGGCCACGGGCGAGCCGGACGGCCCGGTCGTGCAGTTCGGCGTAGCTGACGCCACGCCCCTCGAAGCGCAGCGCGACCGCGTCCGGGGACCGCCGCACCTGGGCCGCGAACGCCTCGAACAGGCTCGCGGCCTGCGGCTCCACCACCCGGCGCGCGGCCCAGTCGCCCAGGATCGCGGACCGCTCCTCACCGGTGAGCAGCGGCAGGGCGTCGACCGGAGCGTCCGGGTCGGCGACGGCGCCGCCGAGCAGCTCCTCGAAGTGCCGGAGCATCCGCAGCACGGTCGGCTCGTCGAACAGCTCCGTGCTGAAGTCGGCCATGCCGCGCAGCCCGTGGTCCGTCTCCCACATCTGCAGGTGCAGGTCGAACTTCGCGGTGCCGCTGTCGACCGGCTCGATCTCCATCGCCAGGTCCGGGAGTTCGGCCTGGCCTCGCGCGGTGTTCTGGAGCACCAGCATGACGTTGAACAGGGGGGTGTGGCCGGAGGCGGCCCGCTCGGGCGCGATCTCCTCGACGATGCGCTCGAACGGGACGGTCTGGTGCTCGAACGCGGCGAGGGTGGTTCCGCGCACCCTGCGCAGGAGCGTGCGGAAGCTCGGGCGTCCGCTCAGATCGGTCCGGATCGGCAGGGTGTTGACGAAGAACCCGACCAGGTTCTCCAGGTCCGGGTGGCTCCGGTTGGCGACCGGGGAGCCGACCACGATGTCGGTCTGGCCGCTGTACCGGTGGAGCAGGGCGTTGAAGCCCGCCATGAGGACCATGAACAGCGAGGCGTCCTCGGCCCGGCCGAGTTCCTTGAGCCGCTCCAGCAGGTCGGCGGGGAGCTCCCAGGTGCGCATGGCGCCGCGGAAGGTGCGCCGGTGCGCGTGCGGACGGTCGGTCGGCAGGCTGACGTACGGCGACGCCCCGTCGAGCTCGGCGCGCCAGTGGGCGAGTTCGGCCTCGAACCGCTCCCCCTGCATTCCGGCCCGCTGCCACAGCGCGAAGTCCCGGTAGCGGACGGGTGGTTCCGGGAGGTCGAGGGGCAGGCCGCGGACCAGCCGGTGGTAGGCCCGGGCCAACTCGGGCAGCAGGACGTCGAACGACCAGCCGTCGGCCACGATGTGGTGGACGACGAAGACCAGGACGTGCTCCTCGGCGGCCAGCCGCAGCAGCCGCATGTGCAGCAGGGGTGCCTCGGCGAGGTCGAACGAGGTGTGCGCGTCCGCCCGGGCGATCCGCGTGACCTCCCGCTCGCGCTCGTCGGCCGGCACCTGCGAGAGGTCCGTCAGCGGCAGTGTGAGGTCCACCCGGTCGGCGACGGTCTGCCGCGGCAAGCCGTCCTCGCCGACGGTGAAGGCGGTGCGCAGCGCGTCGTGCCGGGCGACCATCTCGCCCAGGGCCGCCTCCAGCGCCCCGGTGTCCAGGACGCCGCGCAGCCGGACCACCGCCGGGATGTTGTACAGCGCGCCGCCCTCGATCTGCTGGAGGAACCAGAGCCGCTGCTGGGCGAAGGACAGCTGGACGGGGCCCTCGTCCGGGTGCCTCGGAATGGGCGTCGGCCCCTGCGCCGCCACTCCCCGCTCCTTGAGGAGTTCGGCCAGCAGCCGGACCTTGTCCGCCGAGAAAGCCTGCTTCACGCTCGGTTCGCCTCCCGCGCGGCCAGTTCGGCGCGCACCTCGTCCTCGTCCATCAACAGCAGTCGCATCGCGGTCTCGGCGATCAGATCGACGTCGGTCCCGGTCTCCCGCGCCTGCCGCCGGATCTCCGCGGCCAGGTCGGCGACGGTCACCGCCTCGAACAGGGTGCGGAGTTCGACCTCGACCTGGAGCACCTCGCGGATCTGCGCGATCATGCGCGCCGCGAGGATGGAGTTGCCTCCCGACTCGAAGAAGTTCTGGTCCCGGCCCACGTCGTCGAGGCCGAGCAGGGCCTGCCACAGCGCCGCCAGCGTGGTCTCGACGGGGCCGACCGGCGGTTCGGAGGCGGGCCGGCCGCCGGTGCCGCGTTCGCCCTCGCCCGGCAGGTGCGCCCCGAGCACGGCAGCGGGCCTGGTCAGCCGGGAGAGCGGCAGCGTGGGGTCGGCCACCACCGAGGCCAGCAGGGCGAGCCAGTCCTCCAGCAGGCCGGAGACCGTTGCTGCGTCGAGGACGTCCGCACTGAACTCGACCGTACCGACGAAGCGGCCGTCCTCCTCCCACAGCTGGAAACTCAGCGGGAGCTGGGCGGCCCGGCGGGCGACGTCCACCCGGCTGGCCGTCAGACCGGGCAGCGCCGGGACCTTCAGCGAGGCGTTCTGCACGAGCGCGACCTCGGTGAGCGGAGCACGGTACGGGTCCCGCCCCGGCAGCGCCCGGGCCACCGCCTCGTCGAGCCGGACTGCCTGATGGTCCATCGCCCCCAGCATCACCGTCCGCACCCGGCGGAGCAGTTCGGCGACGGACGGGTCGTCGGCCAGCGAGGTGCGCAGCAGCAGTTCGTTCACCAGGCACCCGACCACCGCCTCGGTGCCGGCCGGCCGGTCGGCGACCGCGGTGCTGATCGCCACGTCCTCGGTGTTCCCGTACCCGCCGACCAGCACCTGGAGCGAGGCCAGCAGGACGACGAACGGCGTGACGCCGTACCGACCGGCGGTGCCGGTCACGGCCTGGCTCAGCTCGGGCGACAGTCGCACCGGGACCGATCCGCCGGTCAGCGAGGGGACCGTCGGCCGGGGCCGGTCCAGCGGCAGCGCCGGCGCGGGTGGCAGGCCGTGCAGGCGGTCCTGCCAGTAGCCGAGCGAGCGTTCGCCCGCCTCGCCGTCCAGGGCCTCGTGGGAGGCGATCGTGTAGTCGGCGAGCTGCAGGTCCGCTCCGGCTGCCAGGGCCTCCCGCCCGGCGGCGTCCGCGGCGTAGAACCCGGCCAGCTCGTGCAGGAGAACGCCGGCCGACCAGCTGTCGAAGACCAGGTGGTGGGCGGTCACCGCGAGCACGCGCTCCTGCGGACCGAGCCGCAGCAGCGCGAACCGGACCAGCGGGCCGTTCCGGAGGTCGAAGGGTCGGGCGGCGTCCTCGCTGAGCCGGTCGGCCAGGGCCGCCTCGTCGGCGCCGGTGAGGTCGTGCACCGGCACGTCCACGGTGCCCGACGGCGCGACCAGTTGCACGACCTCGCCGTCCACCTCGTCGAAGGTGGTGCGCAGCGCCTCGTGCCGTCGGACGGCGGCCCGGAGACCGGCGGTCAGCGCCGCCTCGTCGGCCGGGCCGACGAGGCGGACCGCGAACGGCAGGTGGAAGGCGGAGGTGTTCGGGGTGATCCGCTCGGCGAACCACATCTGTCGCTGGGTGTGCGTGGCAGGGAAAACGTAGTGATCGGCAGCCATGGTCACCGCTCGGCTCGGAGGGCAGGGACGTTCACGCTCGGCGCCAGGTCGGCGCACAGCTCCAGGACCTGATCGGTCACGTGGGGGGACTCCAGGTCGCCGTGGGCCACCCGCAGGTGGGGTTCCACGACGACGGACGCGCACGCGCGCCCGAGTGCTGCCCGGCCTCCGCCACTGACGTGCAGCAGCGTGACGGCGTCGGACGGGACGAGGCCCTCGGCCACCGCACGGCGGAGCGCGGCGAGCGCCACACCGGCGGGAAGTTCGACGTCGATCCCCTCGACCGAGCGGAACAGCTCGCAGGCCTCCCGGGCCTCCTCGTTGTCCGCCACGAGCACGTCGCCCCCGGTGGCGGTCAGCACGTCATGGAGTCCGCCGCGGATCGAGTACGCCGGTCGGCGGTTGGTCAGTTCGCCCGCCGCGGTCGCCCGGACCGCCCGCATCGCGTCCAGCGGGTCCCGTTCGCGCACCACGGCGGACCGGGCCTGCCAGGCCTCGTGCACCGGCGCGAACGGGAGGTTCTGGCAGGCGAGCATCCGCGGCAGCCGCTCGCCGGTGGCGGCGGCGATGCGGGCCGCGCCCTCGTGCGCGGCGAGGACGCCGGCGCCGCTGCCGATCGCCTGCACGTAGCAGTCGGGCAGGGCGCCGATGGTGTCGGCCGCCAGCAGCATCGCGGTCGCGAGACCGTCCCGGCGGGCGACGTTGCGGGTGCCGCCCTCGGCCACGAAGCCGGGCAGCCGGGAGATCCGGTCGGCCAGGGCGATCGCGTCGGCGTAGTCCGCCGGATCGTCGAGGACCACGACGCGCACGCACAGGTCGAGTTCCCCGGCGAACCGCAGGCTCGGCAATGCCGCCTGCGGCACGACGATCAGGCACGGCCGGCGGTACCGGGAACACGCGCGTGCGACCGCCGCGGCGGTGTTGCCGGCCGAGGCGAGCACCAGGGTCGGGGCCTGCTCGGGCAGCCGCCCGAGCAGGGTGAACGCCTCCAGGTCCTTGAAGGTGCCCGTGGGCAGGTCCGCCCCCCGCTCCGGCCAGTAGCCGCTGAAGGCGACCCACAGGTCCTCCAGGCCCAGCGCACGGCCGAGGCCGGTGCTGCGGTAGACGGCCGGCCGGCCGGCGCCGGGTACCGAACGGGCCACCGGAAGCCACTGGCGGTACCGGTAGATCCCGTCGTCGGGCTGGACGGTCATCGTCTTGGCGGTGTAGTCGGTGCGCAGCAGCGCCGGTGCGTGGGGCTCGGAGCAGTCGAGCCTCAGCCCGTCGTCGGGGTGGCGCGCTCCGCACAGGGTGCAGACCAGCTCGTAGTGGGTACCGCTCATGCCTCGTCCTCGTTCTTCTGCCGGGCGCCGGGGATCGGCGCTGCACCGCTGCGGCCGCGGTCGGCCCGGTACTGGGAGCGGTCGGCCCGCCGGACGACCGGGGCCGCCACGGCCGCCCGGTCGGCGGAAGCGCGGTCGCGGTCGACGAGTTCGGCGATCCCGGCGACGGTGGGTGCGGTGAAGAGCCGGCTCAGCGGCAGCTCCGTCCCGAAGTCCTCCCGGATCCTCGCCACCAGCCTTGACATCAGCAGCGAGTGCGCGCCGAGGGCGAACAGGTCCTCGTCCCGGCCGACGCCCGGGATCTCCAGCATCCCGGCCACCAGTTCGGCCAGCGCACGTTCGGTGGCGGATGCCGGGGGTATGGCGTCCCGGTCGGCCACCCGGTCCGTCGCCTCGCCGTACGGTTCGGGGAGCGCGCTCCGGTCGATCTTGCCGCGCGCCGTCATCGGCATCCGGTCGACGACCTGGATGACGGACGGGACCATGTAGGACGGCAGCCGCTCGCCCAGGGCCCGCCGGAGCTGCTCCGCCGTGCGGGGCACCGGCTCCCCGTCCGGTTCCACGTAGGCGACCAGGCGGGCCAGCAGTTCGGTGCCGAACACCTTGACGGCGGCGCGGGCGACGCCGTCGAGGTCGCGCAGCACCGCCTCGATCTCGCCGGGCTCGATCCGGTATCCGCGGAGCTTGACCTGGTTGTCGGCCCGGCCGGCGAACTCCAGGGTGCCGTCGGGCCGGTGCCGGCCGAGGTCGCCACTGCGGTAGAGCCTCCGTCCGGGCACCGGGGAGAACGGGTCGGGCACGAAGCGCTCGGCGGTCAGACCGGGCCGGCCGAAGTACCCGCGGGTGACGCCGTCGCCGCCGATGTGGATCTCGCCGATCGCCCCGGGGGCGACCGGCCGGCCGTCCTGGTCGAGCAGGTAGACGGTCTGGTTCGCCATCGGCCGGCCCAGCGGCAGGATCGTCCGGGGTGTCCCGGCTCCCGGGTCCACCGGGCCGCCGGTCGAGTAGACGGTGGTCTCGGTGGGCCCGTACATGTTCCAGAGGCTGCCGCCGGTGTCCAGCAGCCTTCGGGCGACGGCAGCCCGCAGTGCGTCACCACCGGTGATCATGGTGAGCCCGGGTGCCCGCTCCCAGCCGGCGTCGAGCAGCAGCTGCCAGGTCGCCGGGGTCCCCTGGAGGTGCGTCACACCGCCGTCCTCCAGTGCCTCCCGCAGCGCCCGGCCGTCGACGGCGAGCTCCCGGCCGGCGACCAGCACGGTCGCTCCGCTGGTGAGCGGTGCCAGCAGTTCGAAGACGGCCAGGTCGAACGAGAGCGTGGCGACGGCGAGCCACCGGTCGCCGGGCTTGAGGGCGAAGAGCTCCCGTGCGCCCGCCAGGAAGTTGACCACGTTGCGGTGCGTGAGCACGGCGCCCTTGGGCCGACCGGTGGAGCCCGAGGTGTAGATCAGGTAGGCGGCGCGGTCGGCGTCCGTCCCCGGGTCGGGGAGTTCGCGGCTCTCGGGACCGTCGGTACCGGTCCCGTCCGGGTCGGGCCCGTCGACGTCCACGACCCGGAGGTCGGCGGGCAGGTACGGGCGGTGCGCCCGGTCGGTGACCGCGACCGTGACACCGGCGTCCGCGAGCATGAGCTCGACGCGCCGAGCGGGCAGGCCGTCACCGAGCGGGAGCACCACGCCACCCGCCTTGAGCACGCCCAGGACGGCCGCGGCCATCCCGGGCGAGCGGGACACGTGGACGGCGACGACCGTCTCCGCCACCACGCCCAGGGCCACCAGCCGGTGGGCGACCCGGGTCGACCGCCGGTCGAGCTCCGCGTAGTCGAGCTCGCCGCCGCCGTCCTGGGAGCGGATGGCGCAGGCGTCCGGCGTGCGCCGCGCCTGGGCCTCGAACAGCCGGTGCGCGAACCCGTCGCGGTCGTAGGCCAGTCCGGTGGCGTTCCACCGGTCGAGCACGGTGGTCCACTCGTCGGCCGCGAGCGGCGACAGTTCGGCGACCGGCCGGTCCGCCGCATCGGCCACCGCGCCCAGCAGGGTGGTCAGCTGGCGGCCCAGCCGGGCTGCGCCCGCCGGAGTGAACAGCTCTTCTCCGTAGCGCAGTTCACCCGTCAGCTCGTCGCCGTACTCGACCAGGTGCAGGTGCAGGTCGAACTGCGCGGCGCGTGTGGGCAGCGGCAGCGGCCGCAGCGTCATCGGCCCGACGGCCAGGGCGGCATCGGCCCGTCCGGCGAAGAAGGCCGCCAGTCCGGTGCCCGACTCCCCGGGAGGCTGGTGGAAGGTGAACATCGCCTGGGCCAGTGGCGAGCGGGTCGCGTCCCGGTCGGGCTGGAGCAGTTCGACCAGCCGGGTGAAGGGGAAGTCCGCGTGCCGGAAGGCGGTGTCACTGGTCTCCCGGACCCGGGCGACCAGGCCCGGGAAGTCCTCGGCCGGCTCGATCCGGGTGCGCAGGGCGACGGTGTTGACGAAGCAGCCGATGCTGCGGGCCAGATCGGCGCGCTGTCTGCCGTGCACCGGGCTGGCGACGACGACGTCGCGCTGCCCGCTCTGCCGCCAGAGCAACAGCTGGAACGCGGCCAGGACGACCTGGTAGAGGGTGGCCTGTCTCTCGGCCGCGATCGCCTTGAGGCGCGCGGTGACCTCGGGGGCGACGGTGACGGGCACGCCGGCCCCGCGCAGGCTCCGCGCCGCCGGGCGCGTCAGGTCGGTCGGCAGTTCGAGTTCCTTGGGGGCGTCCGCGAGCCGCTCCTGCCAGAACGTCCAGTCCAGCTGACCGCCGGGGCCTTCGATCAGGTCGGACTGCCGCCGGGCGAACTCCGGGTACGGCAGGGCCGGCGGCAGGGCGGCCTGTGCGGCCTCGCCGTCACCGGCCAGTTCGGCGGTGTACAGCACGTCCAGCTCGGAGGTCAGGACCGAGAGCGACCACATGTCCGCCACCAGGTGGTGGACCGACAGGACGAGTCGGTGGTCGTCCGGACCGCAGCCGAACAGCGTCAGCCGGAGCAGCGGCTCGCCGGCGGTGTCGAAGGTCTCGACGGCCGCCGCCTCGACGCGCGCCTGCAGGACGTCGTCCGCCCAGCCGGTGGCGTCCTGGCAGGTCAGCACCGGGCTCAGGCACCCGTGCACGCGCTGCACCGGCGTGCCGTCCACCATCGGGAAGGTGGTGCGAAGCGCCGCGTGCCGGTCCGCCAGGCGGTCCAGGGCCCGCCGCAGCGCGGCCGGGTCGACCGGCCCGTGGACCCGGGCTGCGGCGGAGATGAGGTAGGCCGGGCTTCCGGGTGCCAGCTGTTCGCTGAGCCAGATCCCCCGCTGGTTGAAGGAGAGCGGGAAGTCCCCGCTCTGCGGCGCGCGGTCCGCGGCGGGCCCGTTCGACGCGTCCGCCGGTGCAGTCGCGGCCGGTGCCGTGTCGGCCGCTGCGGTCGCGGCGGCGAGTTCGGTCAGCTCGGCGATGCTGCGGGAGAACAGGTCGACGCTCTGCAGCGTCATCCCCAGCGCCTTCTCCAGGCGGTGGGAGAGCTCGACCGCGGACAGCGAGTCGAGTCCGAGCTGGATCAGCGGCACGTCGACGGGCAGGTCGTGCCGGCCCGTGACGAGCGCCAGCTGGGCGCGGACCGGATCGGCCGCCGGGTCGACCGGCACCGTGTCAGCCGACCGGGGCCCGAAGGCCGGCAGCCCCCCGGTGTCGTGGGCGAGCAGGGCCAGCTCACCCGCGCGGTAACCGTCCCGGCAGGCGAAGCGCTGCACCTTGCCGCTGGAGGTCCGCGGCAGCAGGCCGGCCCGGATGAGGGCGACCGCGTGCACCGCCAGCTCGTGCTCGCGCACGACGGCGGCGCGGATCAGCCCGGCCAGCCCGGCCAGTTCCTCGGCCGGGTGGTGGCGCGGCACCTCGTGGACGACCACCAGGCGCTGCCCGCCGTCCTGGTCGACGGTGAAGGCGGCACCGCCGAGCCCGTCGAGGGCCGGGTGCGCGGACTGCGCCGTGCGCTCGATGTCCTGCGGATAGTGGTTGGCGCCGCGGACGATGATGACGTCCTTGGCCCGTCCGGTGACGAAGAGCTGGCCACCCCTCAGGTATCCGAGGTCGCCGGTCCGCAGGAAGCGCGTCGCCGGCTCGCCGGAGAGGGCGGCGTCGAAGGTCCGGGCACTCTCCTCGGGCCGGCCCCAGTAGCCCTGCGCCACGCTCGGCCCGGTCAGCCAGATCTCGCCGACCTCTCCGTCGGCCTTCGGCGTGCCGGTCGCCGGATCGACGATCTCCAGGCGCTGCCCGGCGCACACCCGCCCCGCGCCGACCACGGCCTGCGCGTGCGGGCCGTCCGCAGGTTCGGGACGTCCCTGGGCGAGTGACGCCGGGTCGACCAGCTCGACGACCGGGGATTCGTCGTGCGAGGTGGAGGCGACCATGAGCGATGCCTCGGCGAGGCCGTAGCACGGCGTCCACGCCTCGGCACGGAAGCCGTACGGCGCGAAGGCCCGGGTGAATCGCCGCATGGTGTCGGCGTTCACCGGCTCGGCACCGGTGAACGCGACCTTCCAGCTGCTCAGATCGAGTGATGCCAGGTCGGTCGCCTCCGCGGCGCGGTTGGCACAGAGATCGAATGCGGAGTTCGGTCCGCCGCTCACCGTCGACCGCGTCCGGGATATCTCGCGGATCCACTCCAGCGGATCGCGCGCGAACGCCGAAGGGGCCATCAGCGTGCAGGTCGCGCCGCTGAAGATCGTCTGCAGGGCGCCGCCGATGAGTCCCATGTCGTGGTAAAGCGGAAGCCATGACACCGCCCGGGTCTCGCCCGAGGTGCCGAACGCCCGGCGGATGAGACGGGAGTTGTGCAGGAGGTTCCCGTTGGTCACGACCACGCCGCGGGGCTCGGCCGTCGACCCGGAGGTGTACTGCAGGAACGCGGTCGTCCCGGGCCCCACCGACGGGCGCTCCCAGCCCGCGGCGTCGGCGGTCGGGAACTCGTCGGCCGGGACCAGGGGCAGGGCCGCCAGCTCTCCCGCACCGGCGGTCAGCGTGGCCAACCGCGCCAGGACTCGACGCGTCGTCAGGACGGCGACCGCCCCGCTGTCCCGGGCCATGCCGGCAAGGCGGTCGACTCCGCGCCGGGGGCCGGACGGCACACTGGCCGGCGCGGCGATCACCCGCGCGTAGAGGCACCCCAGGAAGGTCGCCAGGAAGTCGAGGCCCGGCGGCTGGACGAGCAGGACGGGCTTGTCCGTGTACCCCAGCCGTTGGAGGTTGGCGGCGATCGCCCGGGCCCGCCGGTCGAGCTCTGCGTAGGTGAGGCGGTCCGCCTGCTCGCCGCCGTACTCGAACGCCGGCTTGTCGGGACATCGCGCCGCCGCCCCGGCGACGACATCGATCCAGTTCTCGGTCACTGCTGCGACGACACCTTCGCACATTGGGGAAAAAGCAGGCCGGCCCGGCCGCGCCGGTCAACCCCTGGACAAACTTCTCCGGGAAATGCGCCTAGACGGCGCCGTCCACCTTCGACCGAAGGCTCAGCGGCCGCATGTCCGTCCACACCCGGTCAATGTGCGCGAGGCATTCCTCTTTGGTTCCGGAAATGCCTTCGTTGCGCCAGCCCAGCGGATTCGACTGGTCCGTCAGAATAATGGAGTACTGCTCCTCGTCGTTGATCACGACACGGTAACGACGGGAATCGTCAGAATTGCTCAAAGTCCGCTCCGAATGAGAGGGATTTCAGGATCAGAAGGAGATCGACCGACTCAGGGCATCGATCGCCCGGGGCTCGGAGAGAATTCCGACCCCAG
>NZ_JBITTM010000056.1:0-55982 GCF_044541955.1 Kitasatospora sp. NPDC085464 | reverse complement strand
CGCGGCGTGCCGCAGTCGTCGGCGCGGTAGAGGTAGCCGGGCAGGGTGGTGTCCTCGTACGGGATCTCGACCGGCTCGATGACCGGGGTGAACAGGGCGGCCGCCGACCGGAAGCAGGCCACGCTGCGGTCGTAGGCGTGGTCGTGGCGGGGGTCGCAGGGGTGGCCGTGGAGGAAGAACTCGGCCGAGCGGTAGTAGTTCGAGGCCCGCAGGTAGGCGTCCCGGGCGCTGACCGTGTGGCCGGCCGCCAGTGCCTTCCCGGCGTCGTGGGAGACCCGGTCGGCGGTGGCCAGCCACTCGGTGTACCAGCTTCCGTAGTCGCCCTCGGTGATGCGCTCGGCGGTGGAGACGACCTCGCCGAAGTCCGCGCCGCCGTAGGCGATGTGGCTCATCGAGCGCAGGGTCTCGTACCAGAACTGGATGTTGTCCGGGAACAGCAGCTGCTTCATCACGCACACTCCCCTTCGCTCGCAAGCACAGATTTGTGCTTGCGAAGAGGACTGTAGACCCCCGTGCCCCTGGAAGCAAATATCTGTGCTTAGGCGGGGTTCGGGGTGATGGGCCGGCGAGAGACGCCCGGGCGGGGACCGCCCGCCGGAGGCAAAGCGCAGGCAAAGTACGATCGGTGCGCTCGCGTCCCCGACCCTGTCAGGAGTACCCGGATGGTGTTCAAGCGGCTTCTCGGCGCCCTCGGCGTCGGTGGACCCACCGTCGACACAGTGCTGTCCACGCCGACCGTCCGGCCCGGCGGCACCGTGCACGGTCAGGTCGACCTGGTCGGCGGCGACCGCGACGCCGAGATCAACGGCATCACGCTGTGCCTGGCCGCCCGGGTCGAGGTCGAGCACGAGGACGGCGAGAGCCACACCGTCAAGGAGTTCGCCCGGGTGCCCGTCTGCGGCCCGATGCGGCTGGCCGCCGGGGAGCGGCGCGCCGTCCCGTTCGCCTTCCCCGTGCCGTGGGAGACGCCGCTGACGGCGATCGGGGGCCACCACCTGGCGGGCATGGTGCTCGGGGTCCGCACCGACGTGGACATCGCGGGCCAGCTGGACCGGGGGGACACCGACCCGCTCGCCGTGGAGCCACTCCCGGTGCAGCAACGGGTACTTGAGGCGCTGGCGGCGCTCGGCTTCCACTTCCACCGGGCCGACCTGGAGGCCGGGCGGATCCACGGCACGGGCCAGACGCTGCCGTTCTACCAGGAGATCGAGTACAAGGCGGCGGCGCAGTTCGCCCGGCGCTGCAACGAGATCGAGCTGTCCTTCGTCACCGACCCGCACCGGGTCGAGGTGGTGCTGGAGTTCGACAAGCGCGGCATGTTCCACAGCGGCGACTCGGTGCGCACGTTCCTGTTGGACCACGCAGCCGGCCAACACGACCTGACCGGCACGGTGGACGGCTGGATCCGCGGCGTGCTGGGCCACTGACCGCACGCGGGACCGTCCACCCGGCAGCTCCGGCGCTCCGGCGCCGGCGTCCGCGCCGCCATGACGGGGTGAACGGTGAAGGCTCCCCCGGTACGACCGGAGGAGCCTTCAGCGGTTCTCAGTGCCCTTGGTCCTGCCTGTCCATCACCGGGTGCACGGGCACGGCGGTGTCCGCGCGGCGGGCGGCCGCACCCCCGTCGGGTGCCGTTAACGATCGTGTCAGGAGCCGCAAACGGGCTCCTGACTACTCGGCGGCTGTGATGCGGGTGGCGTAGACCCGGCGGGCCTTTCGCTCAGCCGGGCTGGCTCTGTCGGCTGCGAGGGCGGTGCTCTGCTGCAGTGCCGCGCGGTGGAGTTCGAGCGGGGCGGCGAGGCGGATCGAGTGGCCTTGGCCGCGGCGGATGGTCCGGCCGGTGGCGAGCGCCTGCCGGGCGGTCTCGTCGCCGGCAGCGCGCAGGTGGTCGGCGAGCAGGCCGGGCAGGTCGAGCACCACCGCCGGGTTCGGCGCCGGTGTGGGCTGCTGGTCGCCGAGGTCGGCCAGGGCTGCGTCGAGCTGCTTGGGAAGTTCGCGGGCGCTGGTGGCGTCCAGAACGCGGCGGATCGTCCTGGGCGCCACCCCGTACCGCCGTGCCAGCGCCTTGACCGCAGTCCCCTCCCCGTACGCCTCGACCACCTCGGCCACTGCCTTCTCATCGAGGGCTGCCGGACGGCCGAGGGTCTTGCCGGCGGCCTCCGCGGCGGCGACGCCCTCCTTGGAGTTCTCCGAGATCATGTCGCGCCGGAACTCCAGGACCCCGGCGAGCATGGTGACGAACGGCTTGGTCTGCGGGTCGTCGGCCGCCAGGTCGAAGCCGGACCACGCGTCGGTGGCGATCTGCAGGTGCAGCCCGGTTGCTGGAGGGCTTCCCGGATCTGGATGACGTCCTTGGTCGAGCGGAACAACCTGGCCGCGTCGGCGATGCGGATGGTGTCGCCGACCGCCGCCTCATCGAGCAGTCGGCGGAACCCGGAGCGGTTGATCGCGTAGACCCGGGACGACGTGCCGGGTCCTCGTACTTCGGAGCGCCGGACTTGAGCAGACTGTCCAGAGCACGGACTTGACGGGCAGTGGTCCGCTTATCCGTGGAATGCCGCAGATACAGACGGTCTGTGATGTTCCGTCCCCCTCCAAGCCGTTCCAGCGGACGCCAGAACGTGACCTTAAGGGGGGCGGAATGGGGAGGCGCAATTGCGGAGCGGAGCGGATTGGATCGACGCCCCGAAATGCCCCAGTATGTCCACCTCTCGCCAATGGATCGGCACATGGGGGCGGAATCGACCGATTCCGCCCCCGGCTGCCATTCGACTGGGAGGTGTTCGTCCACCGGCGGAGTGACATAGACGTCGTCCGGGGCGTCGGAAGCTCAGCCGTCGGGTGTTGACCAGCGTTGGCCGCCGTACATGGTGAGCGCCTGGTTCAATTCGGTGCGTTGTTGCTCAGCCATCGGTCCGAGCACGCAGACGGGCAGGCGGCCGTCGTCGCGAACCGTGATGTTATTTCCTCCGGGGTAGGGCGGCCATCCCGCCGGGTGCGGTCTCCCTTGCGGGGCGACCCCGGGTGCAAGCTCTACGTGGATACCGGTGTGCACCGGTCCGTAGTTGCTGTGGATCTCTTCGATGGTGACGCGCTGGATCTGATCCCACGTGAACTCACGGCGTTCGGTGGAACTGGTGGTCACGAGGTAGTTCGGACCGACATGCAGCTTCCAGCCCTCCCTGTTGTTCAACGCATGGTCGTCCCTCCGCCGAGCCCATACCAAGTAGCTGCTGGCCATGAACACGAGGCAAGCCGAGCCCGCAACTACGGTGATCCCCCAACCCCAGCGTTCCAGCACCCCCTCGTCGCGCCCCCAGCCGGAACCCGCCCCCACGACGAGGAGGACCATTGCGACCACCCCCAGGGACGTTCCGGCCCACTTCACCCAGTCCGGCTCGTCTTCCGCCGGCGCACGGGTGTAGGTGGACAGGAGCTCCATGCCGGTCCAGGACACGTCGAAGGGGCCGACGGACGGGAGCGGAGTCGTGGCTGGCATGGTGGGGGGTGGGGTGGATTCGCCTGTTGGTGGCGTGTGCCCGAGTGAATGGTCGAGTCGTCGCAGGGCCTGGGCGATGTCGGCTGCGTCCGCATACCGCAAGGCAGGGTCCTTGTGCAGCAGCCTCAGCACGAGATCGTCCCACGCGAATGGGACGCCCGTGGACACCGAGCTGGGGGCAGGCGGTTCCTCGTTGAGGTGGGCCGAGAGGTAGCCCATGGCGTCGGGAGCCTGGAACGGCAGCCGACCGGTGATCAGCTCGTAGAGCAGGCAGCCAAGGGCGTACAGGTCGCTGCGCGGTTCCGGGAATCCACGTGCTTGTTCGGGCGCCATGTACGGGGGAGTGCCCACGATGAAACCGGTCTGGGTGAGGCGGTCCGCGGTCGCGTAGGGATCGGCCGCCCTCGCGATGCCGAAGTCGAGGACCTTCACGGTGCCGGAAGGCGTGATGAGGATGTTGGACGGCTTGATGTCCCGATGCACGATTCCGGCTGCGTGCGCCTCGGCAAGCGCGTCGCATATTTGTGCGCCCCATCGGGCCGCGTCCGGCAAGGTGACGACACCTCGGCGCAGTATTGCCTCCAGGCCCTCGCCTCGGACCATCTCCATCACCAGGAACGGGACCCGTTCGTTTCCTGCGCCGGTCTCGCCGAGGTCGTGGATGGTCACGATGTTGGGGTGCTGCAGTTGGGCGGTGATCCGTGCCTCGCGCAGGAATCTGGTGCGGGCCTCGTCTCCGAGGCTTCCGCCACCGGCGAGTAGGGAGATCACCTTGACCGCGACGTTCCGGCCCAGCGTCTCGTCCTGCGCCTCCCATACTTGTCCCATGCCGCCCGCGCCGAGCTGCCGCACCAACCGGTAGCGGTCCCCGAGGAGCTGGTCTTGCATCGTCAGGCCTCCCCCGTTTCGAACATTCCTGTCCCTCCTGCTGCCGCACCGGCGCGATGGGGATCATGACGCGACCGCGAGGGCGGCATGCCCGTTATCCAGAAACCCGCTAAAGAGTAAGGGGCTCGCCGAGGCGGCCACCCTGGTCCGGATCAGCTTTCCATGCCCGGCGCGTCTTTGGCTGCGGAGCGGTGTCGTCGAGTGCCGTTCGCGCAGGGTTTCCGCTGTGCCCGATGGACTTCGACCTGCTGTCTCAACCTCGCCTCCCGCTTGGAGATCGGCCGCGCCGACCTGGGCGGACTCGGGATGGCCGGCGGTGGTGCGCGATGACCCAGGGCGGGCGCGTCGGTCCCTGGCCGGTGGGCGGAGTTGTTGGAGCGAACCTCCAGCACTCCGAGCAGCTCGATCAGGCCCTTGCGGTAGTGGTTGGTGTAGGACGCCTTCAACGTGGTCTGCACCGTGCGCCGGTACACCGGGCCCTTCGTCCGGTACTCGTGAGCCAGCTCCTTGAGCATCTGCTCGCCCCCGCGCACCGCCGGGAACACCACCTCGCGGACCTCGCCGCCCGGCTTGGCGAGCGAGGCCTCGGCGATCTGGAACAGCAGGTTCTCCTTGCCCGAGACCCGCTTGAAGGCGTTGATCAGCTCGTTGGTCACCTTCTGCTCCGCGCGGGCGCCGATCCGGTGCACGGTGGCGATCAGCAGGCCCACCAGGCAGTCCGTCACCTCCCGCTCCCGCTCGACCAGCAGCGCGGACAGCAGGGTGACCGCCGACTCCGGCGAGCGCCGACGCAGGTGGGAGGGGGACTCGACCACCGCCCGCTGCCGCCAGCCGGTCAGCACCCTGGGCACCACGTCCGCGAACAGCCCGGCCGGCAGGCCGATCGCCCGAATCGCCGTCAGCTTGCGAATCTCCCGCAGCATCGACTCCAGACTCACGTTGCCCGGCAACGCCTTCACCAGCGCCAGCACCGACTCCTCGTCCTGGTCGCCCACGGCGCGGTCCGCGTCCTCGGCCGCCTCCGGCGCGGTCGCCACCAGGGCCAGCACCCGCTCCCGCACCGGCTCGGGCAACCGGGCGAAGACCGTGGTGAACCAGGTCTCCTCCGCGGTGTGCAGGGCGGAGCGGACCATCCGCGTGATCCGGTCCAGCGCCGGAGGCTCGATGAACTCCTCCCGGCACCGCTTCAACAGCTCCTCGCGCACCCGGTCCGGATTCCGCTCGGCGTGCGCGACGTTGCCGGCCAGCCAAGCCGTCAGCTTCTCCGCGTCCTGCACCGAACACACCCGAAAGCCCAGGTGCTCGCGGATCTGGGCACGGTGGTACTCGATCGACCGCCCAGAGC
Source organism: Kitasatospora sp. NPDC085464 (assembly GCF_044541955.1). Lineage (NCBI taxonomy): Bacteria > Bacillati > Actinomycetota > Actinomycetes > Kitasatosporales > Streptomycetaceae > Kitasatospora > Kitasatospora sp. NPDC085464. The sequence goes on along the minus strand of NZ_JBITTM010000056.1, from coordinate 50,250 downwards.
ACTCGTAGAACTCGAAGTCGGCGGCCGGCACGTTCATCTGCCGGGCGACGAACTCCACCACCTCGTCCGGGAAGTCCACCCGGCCCCGAGGGAACCGGCCTGCCGGGTGTAGAAGTTCAGCAGCAGTGCGAAGCCCACCCGCGTCCCACCGCGTTTCCCCGCGACCAGGTCCGCCTCGTCATCGAGCACCGTCCAGTGCTCCACCAGCTCGTCCATGCCCACCGGCTGCCGCCCCATGGCCTCGCATCATGCCGGACAACCCCAGGTCAACACGGACAAACAACCAAAGATCACCCGCATTTGCGACTCATGACACGGTCGTTAACGGCACCCCCCGTCGCGGCCGCCCGTCGGCCCTCGGGCCGGTCGGAAGCGACCGGGGCCGAGGGCCGTCACACGCGTCTCCCCATGCGCACTACCGCTCGTAGACCATTTCGGGGAAGCGCGGCGACGGGCCGTCCAGGAGGTGGTCGTCCTGGCCGCGCAGCCAGCGGTCGAAGAACGACGCGACGTACGAGCGGGTGGCGAGCACCGCGCGGTCCGGGCGGACGTCGCCGACGTCCTCGGTCAGCTTCTCCCCGCTGATCGCGCCCTGGCGGGCGAGCTGGGGCAGCAGGGACTGCGCGTCGGTGTAGGAGCTGTGGCGGGAGCCGGTGAGGGTGACATCGGCGTGCCAGCCGGTGCTGTGCTGCCACAGGGCGTCCCAGCCGGGCTGCTGGTGGTAGCTGCCGGAGTCGGGGTTCTGGGTGCCCATGAGCAGGAAGGGGCGGGTCAGGCCGTCCTCGGCGACGGTGGGCAGGTGGACTCCGGTGCCGTCCGGGCCGGGGAAGTGCAGCTGGCCGTCGAGGTTGACGCCGACCTTGAGGCGCGGATCGTCGTGCATGGTCTGGAGGGCCGTGGAGCCGCCTCCGGAGTGGCCGACCATGCCGATCCGGTCGAGGTCGAGGCTTGCGGCGAGGCCGGCCGGCAGCTGCTTGTCGTGGCGCAGCCCGGCGAGCCGGTCCAGGACGAACCGGGTGTCGTCGACCCTGGTCTGCAGCGTCTTGCGCAGGAGGGCGCCGATGTCGAGCCCGGGTTGGGCCATCAGCGCGGGGAAGACGGAGGTGGCGAGGTCCCCGTCGGGGAAGGCGACCTCGGAGGCGTCGTAGGTGTGGTCGACGGTGACGACGACGTAGCCGCGCGAGGCGAGGTCCTCCACCAGGCCGGTGCCCCAGGTGCGCGGGTCGCCGAACCCCGCCGAGTAGAGCACGACGGGCCGTTTGCCGCCGGGGAGGGCGGGCGCGTCGGCGCGGGCGTGGGTGCGGATGCCCGCCCAGTCGGTGCGGCCGGGCTCGAAGCCGTAGTCGCTCTGGGCGACGCTCCCGGCGCTGCCGAAGTGGTCGGCGGCGGCGGGGGCCATGTACGGCGCGCGGTCGTCGCCGGTGGCGGGCCGGGTGGTCGGGTACCAGAAGCTGATCATCAGTGTGCGGTGCTGCCCGGGCTTCCAGGGGTCGTCCCGGGTGTCGTCCGTGAGCTGGAGCGACGTCGTGCCGACCGGGTACGGCCCGGTCGCCTGCGGCAGCCGGGCCCCGGCCTGTTGCTCGGTGCCCCGGCCCGATGCCGCCACCGCGCCCGGTGCGCCGGCCGCGCCCAGTGTCACCGTCGCCGCCAGCAGCACCGCCGCCACGACCCGTCCTCGCCTGTTCATCGCCGTTCCTCCTCGTGGGGTTCCGCCTTCGCTTTCACCACGGGCGACGGTACGGGCGAGGAGGAACGGAAACCGTCATACCGGGGTGCCAAGTCCTCCTGTAGCACTGCGGTATGACGGCGGCGTCCGGCCCCGAAGGGAGCCTGCGGCAACCGCGCGGCCTACCGACGTACCTTCGGAGCCCCGCCCGGCAGCTGATTCCCCGCCTCCCGCCCGACGCCGAAGGCCCGCGCTGACGCGCGGGCCTTCGGCGTCGGGCCGGGATCTGACGTCCCATCAGACGTTCTGAAGGGGCACGCGGGCGCCCTGGGCGGGGTTGTCCCCGGCCGGGGTTGCCCCTGGGCGGGCCCGCGGCCCCTCGGGTCGGCTACCGTGCGGCCGGCGTGGCGGCGCCCAGGGCTGCGTCGACAGCGGCGAGTTGGACGCGGACGAGGGCGACGAGGCGGGCGGTGTTGGCCGGTGTGGCGTCGAAGCCGGCGATGGTCGCCCCGACGAGGTGGTTCCCGTCCAGGACGCCGATGCCGATGTGCGTCTCGCCTCCCATGGTGACCGTGCCGCCGGTGGTCGCCGTGCCGAGGCGCGGCGTGATCAGCGGGGTGAAGCCCGGGACGGCGCGGCTTGCCCGGGCGGCCTGCCGGAAGGCGGCCGCTGCGGCGGAGGAGCTGTCGTAGACGTCGACGGAGAGCGTGACCTTCTTGGTTCCGGTCGGGTCGGCGAGCACGACGGCGATGGTGGCCGTGGGCCGACCGACGGCGGTGCTGTCCGGACCGATGCTGACGACCCGGGTGACCTCCGGGAACAGCCGTTGGACGGCCTTGAGCGCCAGTGCCGCGTTCACCGACGGTGACGTGCCCGGGCTCTGCACGCTGACGACCGGTGGCGGTGTCTGCGCCTGTGCCGGCACCGCGCACACCCCGGCCGCCAGCGCACCGGCCGCCGCGAGCGACAGCACGGCGAGTGAACTCTTTCGCATGACCATCTCCCGTCCTTGCGGGTACTTCCCTGGCATCCCCCTCCGGCCAGTCTCCCCGCCCGACGCGCCCGTGGCGATGCGAGCGGCCACCGCTCCGCCCGTCGGCCGGAAGCCTCGCCGTCCTGGGTGCCGGTCAGTCGTGACGCTCTGTGAAATCACCTTCGTCGGCTGCATGGTTGCGTGTCGAACCGTCAGGCGGGGGAGCGACTTTGCGGGCGAATGCGACTAGAATCGAGTCGGCCTCGGGTCCCTGTGTGCACCCGAGCCTCCAGGAACGGGACGGGTGGAGCCCGCGCCACGGCCGGGCAGTCCGCTCTCACGCGGTAGCCGGCTGACGGGGTTCCGCGCCGGTCGGCACTGCGGTTGCGACCGATCGCCGTTGCGACCGATCCGCGCATCCCGCCGAATCACTCCTTGCAATCGAGTTGTTGATCATGCATCTCGGATTCGATCGATCCGACTACCCGGGCGACGCCGTCATGCAGTCCCTCTGGGACAACACCCCGCTGGCCTTCGCCGCCGCCTACCTCGCCCCGGCCCCGAGTCACCCCAACACCTCGTGGATGTCGGCCGTACCCACCCTGACGGGCATGGGCTGGGGCCTGGCCCCCGTCTTCGTCGGCCAGCAGGCCCCGGGCGGCCCGGGATCCCACGTGCTCACGGCGGCCCAGGGAACAGTGGACGCGCAGACCACCGAAAGCCTCGGCCAGACCGCCGGCCTGGCTCCCGGCGCGGTCGTCTACCTCGACGTCGAAATCGGGGGACGGCTCACCCCGGACCACCTCGCCTATGTCGCCGCCTGGGCCAACTCCGTTACGGCAGACACCAGTTACAACCCCGGCGTGTACTGCTCGTTCTCCCAGACCGCCGCTCAGATCACTGCCGAGGTGGGCAGCATCCCGGTCTGGGTCTTCCACCCCGTCGACGCCGGGCCGAGCCAGATCGACCTCGCCACCGAGAACCCTCCCGACCCGGCCAACTCCGGCTTCGCCGGCGCACTCGTCTGGCAGTACCGGATGAGTCTCAGCGGATCCGTCAACCTCAACTGGACCGACTCCGCAACGCCCAAGCGCCTCCAGCAGGTCGACCTCGACTCGGCCACCTGCCTGGACCCGTCCCACCCCGACCAGACGGACCGGAAGGCCACCCGCCGCCGCAAGCGGCAGCTCGAACACAGCGGACCGCGCCACGGCGCCCACTGAACCGGGGCCCGTCTTCCCGTCGGCACCGACGGTTCCGTGCCCGCCCGGGCCGTACAGGTGCCCCGGGCCGTACAGGCGAGAGGAGCAGTTCCATGCCCGCGTTCGACATCGACATGTCCAATCCGTTCCCCTCGGGCTGCACCGGCGGCCTCGGTGGCCCCAACACGGGCGACCACCAACCGCCGCACTGGTACATCCAGTTCGGCATGGACCTGGCGGCGCCCGGCGGAACGGACGTCTACGCCGCCTTCGACGCTCACATCACCAAGTACAAGGCGCACGACCCAGCCCAGGACACGCCGAAGGTGTACGGTGCCGAGCTGTTCATGCGGGCACCGAACGATCTGATGGGCGGCTTCTACACCCACCTCACCGCCGTTCCGTCCGGTCTGGCGGTCGGATCCTCGATCAGCAGAGGCGACTACCTCGGCACGGTCTACAAGGTCGCCTCGACCGCGGCGCACCTCCACCTGGCGCTGGTCGAGATCATCAACGGCACCTACCAGGGCGTGGACCTGTACCAGCTCTTCCTGGACACCGCGAACACCGACGAGGTCACCACCGTGACCTTCATGCAGGACGGCACGCCCCCGACCCACAAGTGAACGTCCCGACGTCCTCGCCCGGCCCGACCGCGGCAGCGGCGGCAGCAGCAGCAGCCGACTACATCATCGACGGCTGCAGACCGGGCAGCAGCCAGTCCTGGAAGGGCGCCAGCGCGGCCAGCCCCAGGAAGGCGATGCCGGCCACCCGGGCGAGCTGCGGCCCCCGGTACCAGAGCTTCTCCAGGAAGATCAGCACCGCCAGTCCCGCCATCGCCGCGATGTTCATGACGCCCAGCGGGATCAGCGCGATCATCAGCGCCCAGCAGCAGCCGACGCAGTACGCGCCGTGGTGCAGCCCCACCCGCAGGTCGCGCATCCGCGGCCGGTACGAGGCGTAGTGCAACAGCTGGCCGATCGGACTGCGGCAGTGCCGCAGGCAGACGTTCTTGAGCGGGCCCAGCTGGTACAGGCCGGCCAGGGCGAAGGCGGCCGCGCCGATCCACTTCCCCGCGTCCGGATCCCGGTCGACCAGGTCGCCGGTGACGGCGAGCGCACCGTAGGCGACCAGGCCGAACACCGTCCAGGCGATCAGATAGCCGGCAATGAACTCGGTGGTGCGGAGCGCCCGGGTGGCGCCGCTGGACTGCCGGGCGATCCCCTTGGCCCAGGTCACCGCGACGGGTGCGACGGAGGGCAGCATCATCGCGGCCATCATCGCCAGCCACAGCACCAGGAACAGCGGCAGCGCCATCCCCATCGTGCCGGGCTCGATGCCCATGTCCAGGGCCTGGCCCACGGTGAGCACCCAGGCCAGGACGGCGATGAGGACGATGAGTGACCAGGCGACGGCAAGCTCCCGGGCCGGCAGCAGCACCCCCGGCCGCAACGGATGGTCGTTGGTGATCGGCCGCTGAATCGTACGCATGACGCACTCCCTCGGACCCTTCCAGCACAGCACGGATCCCGCCCCCGCGACACTCCCGCCGCCGGCCACCGCGGCCGGTGGCGGGGCCGCCCACGGACTCCGGCCGCCCGACGGCCTCACCATCCGGCGTCCGGTGCCCCGGCGGGACGCCCCGGAGCTGCGGTCGGTTAGCCGTCCGTGACCTCGATGACGACCTTGCCGCGCCGGTGTTCCTTCTCCAGCGCCTCGTACGCGGCGCGGGTCTGCGCGAGGGGAACGACCCGGTCGACGTGGGGGCGCAGCCGTCCGCTCGTGATCAACTCGCTGATGGAGTCGAGCCCGTCGCGGTCGGGCTCGACGACGAAGAACACGCCGCGTGTGGCAGGGTCCCGGGCCGCGCCGGGGTCGGGCGGTTCGACGATGCCGACCAGGACACCACCGGGGCGCAGCACGGCCCAGGACCGGGTCTGGGTGTCGCCGCCCACCGTGTCGAGGACGACGTCCACGTCGGCCACGTGGTCCTCGAACCGGCCGTCCCGGTAGTCGATGACGTTGCGGGCGCCGAGGCCGGCCACGAAGTCGGCGTCGCGGGCCGAGGCGGTCGCGGTGACCCGGGCGCCCAGGGCGGCCGCGATCTGGACGGCGAACGAGCCGACGCCTCCGGCGCCGCCGTGGACGAGGACGTGCCGGCCCGGCTCCAGGTGGGCGTGGTCGACCAGCGCCTGCCAGGCCGTGAGCGCCGCCAGGGGGACGGCTGCCGCGCTGCGGTGGTCCAGGCGGGCCGGTTTGGCGGCGAGGACCCGGGCCGGCACGGCGACGAACTCGGCGGCGGCCCCGTCCTGCAGGAACGGGATGAGTCCGTACACCGCGGCGCCCAGGGCCGGGGCCGTGACACCGGTTCCGTGCTCGACCACGACGCCGGACACCTCGTGCGCGGGGATGACGGGCGTCCGGTCCCGCCCGGAACCGTCGAAGCTGTCGGTCCAGGTGGCGTCCCAGGTGAGCTCGCCCGCGGTGACCGAGGCGGCCCGGACCGCGACGACGACCTCACCGGGCCCCGGTTCGGGACGCGGCGCGCTCTCGTGGACCAGCTGCTCGGGGCCGCCGCGCCGGTGGGCGCGTACCGCACGCATCGTGCTCATCGGGCCATCGCCCTCGCTTCCGTGGCACGGGCGGGGCCGTTCCGAAGGCCCGCGCCGCCAGGACCAGCATCACAGGCAGCACCGCGCCCGGCATCGGCCGTTCCAGGGATCTTCGCCCGGCCGGCCCGGACCTCCTCCGGGACCGCACTACCCCGGGCTGCCCGCTGGCAGGCGCTGCGTGATCCGGTCGAGCAGGTCCGTCAGCGGCTCGCTGACGTCCCGACCGAACTCGGACAGCCCGTAGGTGACCTGGGGCGGCGTGGTCGGCTCCACCTCCCGCCGGAGCAGGCCGTCCTGGACCAGCGCGCGCAGGGTCTGGGTGAGCATCTTCTCGCTGATGCCCCGGATGCTGTCGCGCAGTTCGTGGAACCGAAGGTCGTTGCTCCGCAGGGAGATCAGCACCCACACCCCCCACTTGCTGGTCACGTGGTCGACCATGCCGCGCGCTGGGCAGTCGGTGTGAAACACCTCATACCGCTCGCCCGCCCCGGCCTGCTTCAGCTGCGCACCTTCCCTCATGTTCGGAGCTTACCTTTCGGTATGTTCTTACGAAAAGTAAGCCCGACTCCTAGCGTCAGCTGCCTCAGCACACAACCGACGAGGAGCTGAACATGATCGTGGTGACCGGGGCTACCGGAAACGTGGGCCGGCCTCTGACGCAGGCCCTGGCCGAGGCGGGCGAGCAGGTGACGGCGGTGTCGCGGCACGCGGTGCCGGTGCCGGACGGCGTCCGGCACGTGGCGGCCGACCTGGCCGACCCGACGAGCCTGACACCCGCGTTGGACGCGGCGCGGGCGCTGTTCCTGCTGCTGTCCGGCGACCTGCAAGCCCCCGGAGCCAGGCCGGCCGACATCATCGCCCTGGCCGCGGCCCGCGGGGTCCGCCGGATCGTCCTGCTGTCCTCACAGGGCGTGGCGACCAGGCCGCTCGGCCCGTCGCGGGTCGCGATGCGCGCGGTGGAGGACGCGTTGCGGGACTCCGGCCCGGACTGGACCGTCCTGCGCCCGGGCGGCTTCGCCTCCAACGCCCTGGCCTGGGCGGAGTCCGTCCGCGCACAGGGGACGGTCGCCGCGCCCTTCGGCGACGTCGGGGTGCCGGTCATCGACCCGGCGGACATCGCCGCGGTCGCGGCGGCCTGCCTGCTGGACGAGCGGCACACCGGCAGGGTGTACGAGCTGACCGGGCCGAAGGTGATCACTCCGCGCCAGCAGGCGGAGGCGATCGCCGCCGCACTCGGCTCCCCCGTACGGTTCCACGAACTCACCCGCGGCGAGGCCAAGGCCATGATGACCCGGCACGTACCGGCGGAACTCGCCGACGACACCCTGGACATCGTCTCCGCCCCGAACCCGGCCGAACTGCGGATCAGCCCGGACGCGGAACGAGTCCTCGGCCGCGCCCCGCGCCCCTTCGACGACTGGGTCGCCCGCAACATCGCCGCGTTCCGCTGAGGCGCAGCACCACCGCACCACCCGGGCAGCCTCGTGCGACTGCGGCCGCACGAGGCTGCCGGCCGGGTGCGCCCGCGTGGGGGATGCCACTACTCGACGTCCGCCGGCACCGCCTCCGAACCCGGGCAACAGACGGTGTCCTCATCGGCGATCACCTCAAGGCAGCCCCCGCAGTGCCACGCCGTCTCGGGCTCGACGGGCCCGGACACGGTCACCTCGTTGTCACGCACCATCAGCTGCCAGGTGTCCCAGGACTCCTCGCCCTGTGCGTCGATCACCCCGTTGAGCACGTGGTCGAAGGTGAACTCCTCGAACCCGGGCTCGCCTTGGGCATGGGCGCCGGGCTTCAGGAAGTGGTCGACCAGGTAGCGCATCCACTCGGCGGAGGCGTAGAACTTCTCCTGCCGGTTCCATTCGATCGCGGCCCCGTCATCGGTCGGTTCCCAACTGCACCACAGGCCGGGCTGCCCCGCCGGGGGCGTGTTGAACTCGCGGATGTCCGCATCATGGCCCTGTCCCGCGTAGCCGGTGCCGTCGACGAAGTAGGGACCGTTGTCACGGTCCATGCGCCTGGTGCCGGCGAACCTCCGCAGGTAGCCGATCTCCTGTTCGTTGAGCGGCGGTTCCACCGCGATCCGACCGGTGAACTCCGTGGTGTATCCCATGCCCGGCAGGGTAGCCACACCGTCCGACACCGCAGGCCCCACGCCGGAGCGGTGAGAGTCGGCCCGGGACTTCGGCGTCGAGTCCGCGGACTTCGCGTCCTGGATCGAATCGCTCCGTCCTGACACGTTCCGCTGAGAACGGGCCCGTCCCTGCTGCTCGGTGCGTTTCACGGCGTCGGAGTGCGGCGCCCGTCAGACCGGGGCCTTCTGGGTGGGCTCGCCCACTTCCCGCTCTTCGGCGATCGTGGGTATGGAGGCCAGGGCCTCGGCGGGGCGGCCCTGTCTGATCAGCATCTCGGCCAGGTCGAGGTCGGCCAGGTAGTGGGTGGAGGAGCGGAGGAGCGCGAGGCATCATGATCTCGGCAGTGGCCCACTCGGCGGCCCGCCAGCCGACGTCCGTGAACGGCTCCAGCAGTGCCGGCGCCCGCTCGAACTCCGCGGCGGCGCACAGCTCCCGCGCCGCCGCCTGCGCGCAGTTCCAGTCACCGCGCTCCTGTGCCGCCCGGATCAGCAGGTCCGACTGCCCCAGGTCGAGGAAGGTCTGCACCATCCGCGGCGAGACGCCGCCGTGATTGCGCGCCTGCCACACAAGATCGTCGACGTTCATGCGGGCATCCTACGAACCGCCACCGACAAGTCACCCCAGGCCGTCCCGGCCCGCCGGCCGCCCGGCCGAGCCGGGGCCGGGCGGTCAGTCCCCCTGGGACCAGGCGGCGGTCGGCATCGACAGGTAGACGCCGAAGTCGACGAGTCCGGTCGCGGCGCGCAGGTGCGCGTGGAGCGTGTCCATGCGCTCCTGGCGGTTGGTTTCCCTGGCCGCGGTCCACTTCGACTTGATCTCGATCACCACCGGCAGGCCGCTGCGGTCCAGCGGGCTCAGCGCCCGGAAGCGGATCTCGACGTCCCCGGGCTGCAGATCGCCGTCGTACGGCTCCTCGGGGCACTCCACGGCCAGGGACACCAGGTGCGGCAGCACCGAGCCCAGCTCGCGCAGGAGGGTTTCGGGCACCGTGGGCGCGTAGGTCACTTCGACGAGCGGCATGCTCCGCACCCTAACCTCCGCGTCGGGCTGCTGTCAGGGGCGGCGGTGCTGTCAGGGGCGGGCGGTGCCGTCAGGGGTGGCGACGGTCAACGCCGAGGACGGCCTTCAGCGTTCGCGCGGTGGCGCGCGGGAAGGCGGTGTTCCCGTTGTGGCCGCCGGGGAGGACCACCGGCTCCGTGCCCAGCAGCTCGGCCAGCGCCAGCGCGCAGCGGTAGGTGTGCACCGTCGGCCGGGTGGTCTCGCCGGTCGCCGGGACGATCCGGGTGGCGCCGGCGGTCGCCGCGGCGCGGGCGATCTCCGCCGGTCCGAAGCGGTCCGTGGTGACGGCGGTGAACTCCGTGGCGATGAAGAACCCGAAGTCGGCCAGCCGACGGGGCGTCATGGGCTGCGGGGTGAGGCCGTCCTCGGCCGGGTCGTGGGCCGGGTCGATCCCGAGGTGGCGGGCGATCGCCGGGAAGGCGGCCGCCATGCCGCCCTCGGCGTGGACCTTCTGGATGTGCAGCAGTTCTCCGGTGTGTTCGGCCCGTTCGCCGGCCGGCAGCAGGTTCGGTGCGACGGGCTCGTGGGCGATGAGCGTGTCCAGTGCGCCCGGGTGGCGGGCGGCGACCTGGAGGCCGATCGCGGCGCCCATGCTGAACCCGGCCATCAGGGCCGGCCCGTCGGTGACCACGGCGAGCAGCCGGGCGACGTCGTCGGCGTGGTCGGCCATGGTGACGGGGGCGGCCGGGTCGTCGAGGACGCTGCGGGACAGGCCCCTGCGGTCGTAGGTGACCACGGTGAAGGTGTCGGCCAGGTGCGGGACGTCGCCCGCCTGGTCGAGACGGGCTCCGTCGCCACCGAACCCGACCCGGCCGACCGCCGCCGCCGGCTCGTCCACCCGGCCGCGCACCCGTCCGCCCGGGTCGCGGAGGTCCGCGCCACCACCATCGACGACGCCCTCACCGCGGCCCTCACCGCCCCCGACGGCACCGCCCCGGACCCCCAGCTGTTCCACGAGGTGGCGACCGCCCTCGACACCCTGGCCCGCCACCTCACCCCCGCCGCCGCCCGCTCCCGCTAGGGCCGCGGCTGGCCGAGCCAGCGGGTCGCGGCGTGCCGGAAGGCTTCCGGGTCGGCGTGGTCGTCCGCCCACGCCACGATGCCGTCCGGCCGGACGAACAGGGCGGTGAATCCCAGGTCGTCGCGTACCGGTCCGGCCGCGTAGCGGATCCGGCCCGCCCAGCCGTCGGCCGCGGTCCGCAGCGCACGGTCAGGGCTGAAGTCCAGGAGCACGCCCCGGCCCTGGCGCAGCAGTTCACCGAGGTGGGTGCCGTCCCGGAAGCGGAAGTCGGGGGCGCTGCGGCCGACGAGCGGCTGCTCGCTGCCGAGGTCGTAGCGGTGGAACAGTCCCGAGGTCTGCCGGTGCACGTGGGTGACCCCGTCGGGGGTGCTCATCAGGTCGAGGAGCAGCTTGCGCAGGGCGGGGGCGTTGGGGCCCGGCTCCATGGCGGCGACCTGGGCGCGGGACCAGTCGAGGACGGCGGCGCCGACGGGGTGCCGCTCGGCGGTGTAGGTGTCGAGCAGGCCCTCGGGCGCGGTGCCGTGGACGGTGGCGGCGAGCTTCCAGCCGAGGTTGACGGCGTCGCCGATGCCGAGGTTGAGGCCCTGGCCGCCGAGCGGTGCGTGGATGTGCGCGGCGTCACCGGCGAGCAGGACGCGGCCCTTCCGGTAGCCGGTGACCTGCATGGCGCGGTCGGTGAAGCTGGAGGCCAGCTCGACGTCGGTCAGCGTCACGTCGGTGCCGGAGACGCGGCGCAGGACCGCTTGGAGGTGCTCGCGGGTCAGCGGCCGGGAGCGGTCGAAGGTGCCGCCGTCGAAGTCGTTCATGCCCAGGTGGCCCTCGAAGGGCGTGCGCAGGTACATGCCGGTCGGCGTCAGGTTGAAGCCGAGCGGCAGCTGCTCGGGGTCGGCGAAGGTGACCTTGGCGGCGTAGCCGGTGAACAGCGGGTCGGTGCCGACGAAGTCGAAGCCCGCGAGCACGCGCACCGCGCTGCGCCCGCCGTCGCAGCCCACCAGCCAGCGCCCGCGGTACTCCTGTCCGCCGGCGGTGGCGGTCGCGCCGTCGTCGTCCTGCGTCACGGCGGTGACGGGAACACCCCGGACGATCTCCACGCCGAGCGAGGCGGCCCGCCGGGCGAGCACCGTCGAGACGGCTTCCAGGCTCGTCATGAACCCTTCCGTCGCCGGGCCGGGCAGCCGGAAGGGCAGAGCGGACACGTCGATGCCACCCGCGTCCAGGCCCATGCCCGCGAAGTGGGACACGCTGCGGGGAGCGGGCGGTCCACTCGCGTCGGGGTCCGCTCCGACCGCCTTCCCGTCGACGCCGGAGGCCTCCGTCATCGCTTCGAGCAGGCCGCGGCGGTGGAGCGTCTCGGCCGAGCCGGCGTTCAGGCCGCGCAGGCCGAGCGGGAGCGCCTTCAGCGGCGAGGTGGGTTCCCGGTCCCGTTCGATGGTCAGGACCGAGCAGCCGGACAGGGCCAGTTCGCCGGCCAGGAACAGGCCGACCGGGCCGGCGCCGACGATCACTATGTCGTGCATGAGCAATCTCCCTTCGGGGAAGTCCAGTTGGCCGCCCGGCCCGACCCAGCCAGCCCGGTTCGACCCCGCCCGGCCCCGCCCGACCCGGTGGAGCGGGGTCAGCGCAGGCGGATGAGGCCGTCGAGGACGACGGCGATGCCGGTGAGGAACTGCTCGCGGTCGTCGTGCTCCCTCATCTGGCCCGCGATGGCGTGCATGAACGGGTGGGACTCGGCGTCGAGGCCCTGCCACGCCTGCGAGGCCGCATCGAAGAACTCCTCGCGGTCCGCACCGGGGTCGACGCCCGAGGTGTCCCCTTCGACGCGGGCGTTCTGGCTGATCGCGCCGAGGATGTAGTGCACGAGCGTCGAGGCGGCGTCGAACCAACGGGCTCGGGGAACGCCCAGGGCGCCCACCGGCCGGCCGAGCCGTTCGAAGATCCCCACCGTCACCGGGCCGACGGGGTTGCGGATGATCTGGAGGGTCAACCGCGTGGCGAGCCAGTGGTGTTCGGTGACGGCGTCGAACAGGGCCAGTGCGACGACGCGGATCTCGTCCTCGGGTCCGGCCTGCGCCCCGGCGGGCCTGGTCGCCAGAGCCGCGGTGATGACGGTCTCCGTCGCCGTGTCCAGCAGTTCGTCCCGGTTACCGACGTGGTAGTAGATCGCCCCTGACCCGGTGGCCAGACGGTCGGTCATCGCCCGGACGGTCAGGGCGCCTTCGCCGCCGGCATCGAGGAGGTCGATCGCGGTGTCGATGATCTGCTCCCGGGAGAGCACCTGGTTACGCCGCTGGGTCCGGCGCGCTCGTGTCGGCATGCCTCGAATATGACACGGTTGGATCGCTGCACCAAATTAGATCGCTGCACCAACTTGGAGCAACGTTCCATTGTGGAAGCGGCTCACCTCTGGGCCCGGCAAGCCCACACGGGTGGCCACAGCTTCAACGGATCGCGGAGCACGACGAGTTCGGCGGCGAGACCACCGCGGTCGACAGCCCCAACCCCCCGCTGCGCCTGGCCCTCGGCACCCCCAGCGCCACCGGCATGCGCACCGCCCTGGAGGCCCGCACCGCGGACCTGGACGACTGGAACGGCGTGACCGTCGCCGTCGACAGGTAACCGCAGGTCCCGCAGGGGGCCTCGGCGCCGACAGCCGAGGCCCCCGCGGCGACGCGGTCCGCCCACCCGGGGGGTGAAGGTCGGCCCCGACGGCCGGCGTCGTGCCGCGACGGGCGCCACCCGGGCGCCTGCTCCGGTGCGCCGGCGGGTGGCCCTGTGGAACGATGCCGGGATGCTGACCACCGATGAATGGGACTGCATCCGCCGGGACCTCCGCTTCGGGCAGCGCTTCCAGGGGACGGTGACCCTCGTTCCGAACCCGGGCGCCATCGGCGTCTTCGTCGACATCGGCCTCCCGGTCGGCGGCTTCGTGGACTGCCGTCTGCTGCCGGTGGAAGCCGACCGCTGGCCGGCCGTGGGGACGGTCACGGAGTTCGAGCTGTGGTGGGCGGACGAGCGGCAGCAGGTCCGCCTCAAGGCGGTGGATCCTCAGTTCGTGACCGGTGACTTCGACGAGTACCTGGCGAGGTGGCGGCCGGGCTGGCCCGACGAACGCGGCCGGGCGGTCCCGTAGCGAGCGTGCCGGTGCCCGGCCGTGTCCGTGTCCGTGTCCGTGTCCGTACGGAGGCGGCCTGAGCGGAAGGACGAACATGACGAGCCCGCGTGGCCGCGTCGCCGCCCTGCTGGGAGCCGTCGCGGTGGCCGCCGGCACCACCCTGGCCACTCCCGCCCTCCCGGCGGCCGCCGAACCGGCCCGCGTCGGCGGCGGGATCACCGGGCAGGCGCCCTGCCCGGACGCGCCCGAGTTCACCTGCGGGACCCTCACCGTCCCGCTCGACCACAGCGGTGCCACCCCCGGCACCCTCGACCTCGTGGTTGCCGTCACCGGCAACGCCAAGGCGCCCAAGGGCGACCTGCTGTTCCTCACCGGCGGCCCCGGCCAGCCCGGTGTCCCGTCGATGAAGCGGATCGCGAGCAAGCTCGAACCCGTCCTCAGGGACTACCGCCTGGTCATGTACGACCAGCGCGGCACCGGGGGCGGCGCGCTCCAGTGCCCGGGGCTCCAGGAGGACATGGGCTCCTCCGACCTCGCCGTGCCGCGCCGGCAGTCCATCGCCGACTGCGCCGCCGCCCTCGGCCCCAACGCCCGCTACTACGGCACCGCGGACACCGTCGCCGACATCGACCTGCTGCGCCACGCCCTCGGCGACCGGCGCCTCACCCTCGACGGCGTCTCCTACGGCACCGTCGTCGCCAAGCGCTACGCCCTCGCGTACCCGGCCCACGTGGCCCGCCTGGTGCTCGACTCGGTGGCCCCGCCACAGGGCTTCGACCCCCTCGACCTGGCCGCACTGCCCGCCACCGCCCGCGTCCTTCGGGCCGCCTGCCGGGCCACCGGCTGCACCACCGACCCGGCCGCCGACCTCGCCGCCACCGTCCGGCGGTACGGCAACGGGACGCAGATCCTGAACGCGCTCACCGGCTACCAATTCATCGACCCGGACTACGGCGGCGTCCCGGAGATCCTGCACGAGGCCGCCGCCGGGCAGCCCGCGAAGCTCCAGGAGTTCTTCGCGGTCATCCACCGGGAGGTCGACTCCGCCTCGGCCGAGGAACTCAGCCAGGGGCTGCACTCCGCCGCCCTGTGTGCCGACTCGCACTTCCCGTGGGGCACCACCGACACCCCCGTCGCGGGGCGCGCGGCGGCGCTGGAGCGCACCCGGCAGCGGCTGACCGCCGAGCAGACCTGGCCGTACGACGCCGCGACCGCCACCGGGCTCGGCAGCCTGCTGGTCTGCCTGGACTGGCCCAGCGAGCCGGTACCGCCCATCCCGCCGGCACACCGCAAGCTGCCCGACGTGCCGGTCCTGCTGCTCGGCGGGGACCGCGACCTGGCCACGCCGTACGAATGGCTGTACCAGCAGGCAGAGTTGGCACACGACCCGACGATCGTGATCGTGTCCGGGGCGGCGCACTCGGTGCAGAACCGGGCGGCGAACCCGGCCGGACGGCAGGCGGTCTACGACTTCCTGCTCAAGTAGGCGGGCGCAGCGATCACCGCCGAGGCCGACTCCCTCGTCCTGCCCCTGCTCTCCGGCCGGCGACGACGCCCGGGCCTTGACGGCTTCTCGCTCGCCCGAACCCTCTGCACCTGGGCTCACCAGGTGCTCGGCTCAGTGCCGGCCGACGCCTTGGCCGTCGAGGTAGTCGATCAGCGCGGCCTCCTTGCGCAGCAACCGTTCGCGGTCATCGGCCGACAGCGACG
This sequence comes from Kitasatospora sp. NPDC085464, assembly GCF_044541955.1. Taxonomy (NCBI): domain Bacteria; kingdom Bacillati; phylum Actinomycetota; class Actinomycetes; order Kitasatosporales; family Streptomycetaceae; genus Kitasatospora; species Kitasatospora sp. NPDC085464. Next base: position 34,757 of record NZ_JBITTM010000056.1, on the reverse strand, counting down.
CAAGCGCGTCGATCAAGACCCGCTTGCGGTGAATGTGGACCATGGTGCCCGAGTAGATCCGGCACCCCGAGCACCAGCCGAACGCGATACACCGCTCGAAGCCGGAGGACTCGGGCGGATGCACGCGGTACTGGTACGAACGGACCGGCTCCCGGCACACCGTGCAGACCGCGCGTTCACCGTCGCGAACGCACCAGCCGGTTGCGCCCCTTCGCCAGGACTTGCGTCCGGCCGGTGCTCTTCAAGTCGCCATGGCGATCATTCTGCCTCCTCGTGCTCTCGGGAGACAGGGAGATCAGTCGTGACGCCTTCTCCAGCGCCGGGCCGGGACCGCCCCACCACGGGTCCGGACGCACCGGACGCAGACAGGCCGGTCCCGGGAGCGCACATGTGTTCCCGGGACCGGCCGGTGGGAGGCCCCAGGGCCGAACCACCGTGGCGGCCGGGCCGAGGATCAGCCGGGCCGAGAGTCAGCCCGGCCGAAGGTCAGCCGAACCGCCGGATCTTCCCGGCGTAGACCGCCTGGCTCCGCCGGGACATGACCGTCAGTCGGTGGGACGCCCCAAGGACGCGCGCCCGATCGGCCGCCACCCCCTCCAGCAGTCCGGCCGCCTCCGCGTACCGCCCGGCCTCGCCCAGGTTGTACGCGTGGTTGTGCCGGGCGGTCAGCGTGTGCGGATGATCGCGGCCCAGCACGCGCGCCCGATCGGCCGCCACCGCCCCCAGCAGCACCGCCGCGTCGGCGCGCCGCCCCGCCTCACCCAGGTAGTAGGCGTGGTTGTGCCGGGCCGTCAGCGTGCGCGGATGATCGCGGCCCAGCACGCGCGCCCGGTCCGCCGCCACCCCCTCCAACAGGCCCGCTGCCTCCTGGAACCACCCCGCCTCGCCCAGGTTGTACGCATGGTTGTGCCGGGCGTTGACGGTGTCCGGATGGTCGGCGCCCAGCACGCGGGCCCGGTCCGCCGCCACCCGCTCCAGCAGCGCCGCCGCCTCCCCGTGGCGGCCCTCCCGGGCCGTGGCGTTGGCCAGGTCGTAGGCGGCGGTCAGCTCTCCGGCCGTGGGCAGACGACCGTCGACGGCGGTGGCGAGCCTGGTGTCGGTGACGGGCGGGGCGGCGTACGCGGTGACCGGCCGGTGGTGGGTGACGCCCCCGAGCGCCTCGGCGACCGCGAGCGCCGACGCGGGGCGCCCGTCCGGGCTCTTCGCCAGGAGCTGGAGCAGTAACCGGTCGAGGCCGCCGGGCAGGTCGGGCCGGTGCTGCCGCGGCGGAACCGGCGCCTCGTCGACGTGGGCGGCCGCGAGGACGTGCGGATGCCTCCGCGTGCCGAACGGCGGTGCACCGGTGAGGATTTCGTACAGCACACAACCGAGCGCGTACAGGTCCGCGCGGCCGTCGACGCTCTCGCCCATGGCCTGCTCGGGGGCCATGTAGGCGGCGGTGCCGATCATGTGACCGTCGGCGGTCAGCTGGGTGTGGTCCCCCTGCAGGTAGGCGGCGATGCCGAAGTCGAGGACGACGACGGCCTCCGTGCCGTCGGCACGTCGGGTCAGGAAGAGGTTGGCCGGCTTGATGTCGCGGTGCACGACACCCTCGTGGTGCGCCGCGGCCAGCGCCCGGCAGACCTGCACGCCCCAGTCCACGACCTGCCCGACTCCCGCGCGCTGACCGGACTTCAGCACCGCGTCGAGCGACCGCCCGGGCAGGAGGTCCATGACCACGAACGGCACGGACCGCCCGGCGTCCTGGTGGGTCCCGCAGTCGTGGACACCCACGATGTTCGGATGGCGGAGCCGCGCGGTGATCCGCACCTCCCGCTCGAAGCGCGCCTGCGCCGCGGCGCCGTCCTCACCGTCGAAGCGCGGCAGGACGAGCTTGACGGCAACGTCCCGCTCCAGCCGGACGTCATGGGCACTCCACACCGCACCCATGCCGCCCGCGCCGAGAAGCTCGGCCATCCGGTAGCGCTCGCCGACCAGCACGCCCTGCATCGGACCCCCCGCCCCTTGTGAGATCGGGTAAACAGTAGGGCATCCGCGCAGCTTTCGAGACCACATGGCTCGGCTCGCGGACACCGGACGTGCCCCGGCCGGGGCACCTCTCGACCTGCCATCGGGTGGGAGACCCCGTCCGAGAAGCCTGCGCGTCCGATGGCGTTCCCCTGGCGATGGGCCGGCGTCAGCCGGTCACCACGGGCACGCCGTCCGGGCGGCCGTCGAGCAGCGACGCGATGTGGTCCGCGCACCGGATCGCCGCCGTCGCCATGGCGCCCCTGGTCATCCCGGCGACATGCGGCGTCAGCAGGGCGTTCGGCAGACCGAAGAGCGGCGAGGCGAAGGCGGCGTGCTCGTGCTCGAAGGTGTCGACGGCTGCCGCCAGGAGCGGGTGTGCCGGGTCGCGCAAGGCGTCGGCCAGTGCCTGTTCGTCGACGATCCCGCCCCGGGCGGTGTTCAGCAGGACCGACCCTGGCCGCATGACTGCCAGCTCATCCCGACCGATCATCGCCCGGGTCTGCGGGGTGAGCGGAAGGTGCAGGGAGACCACGTCACTGGTGGCGAGCAGCGCGTCGAGGGACTCGGCACGGGGGACGGAGCTCCCGGTCGGGCGCCGTGAGAGGCCCTGGACCGCCATGCCCAGGGCGGCGGCTCGTTCGGCCAGCGCCAGGCCGATCCGGCCCAACCCGACGACGCCCAGGGTCAGTTCCGACAGCTCCACTGCGGGGGCGGCCGGTGTGGTCCAACGGCTCCGGTGCGCGGCCTCGTTGTGTGCCGGAAGGTTCCGGGTGAGGGCGAGGAGCTGAGCCAGGGCGAACTCGGCGACGGCGTTCGCGTTGGAGCCCGGGGTGTGGGTGACAACGACGCCGTGGCGGACGGCGGCGGCCAGCTCGACATGATCGGTGCCCGCCCCGGCCCGGCCGACCACCCGAAGCCGGTTGGCCAGCGTGGGGTCGGTGGCTGCCGTGAGGAATGCTGCGCGCAGCGGAACGCCTCCGCGGGACTTGACCGCGTGATAGCCGACCCCGTCCCGGACGGTCTCGGCGATCAACGTCGGCTCGTCGAAGGCGTCGAAATCGGCAAAGTCCACGCGGCCGTCCCAGGTGGCCCGGGCCTCGGCTTTGTCGGTCACCCGCCGGAGGTTCAACGTGACGGCCAGGCCATGGCCCAGCAGACGTTGCAACTCCCGGTCGAGCAGCTCGCCGGGAGCCGCGTCCGGCAGGAGGACCCGGATTCGTTCCATGTGATGACCCCCTGCACCGGACCCGAACCCTACTGCGCTTCAGCAGCAGATCTTCGTAACGCCTGTGAATCGGACCCGCCTCGGTGGTGCCGGCCTGGTCGATCCCGCGCCTACTGGCCACGCCTCGGAGCGCCGGTTCCGTTGAGATGTTCCCCTGCCCCCTTCCTGCGGCGGGCCTGACCGGCCGCCCCGGGGTGGCGATGTGCCGGGTGCCGCCGGGACGGGACTCCGGGGCGTGCGGTCCCCAGCGGGGGTGTCAGGAAGCGTGCGACTTCTGAAGGAGTCATCGTGAAACACCCTCCTCGCCTGTCCCGAGCCACGATCCTTGTGCTGGGCGCAGCCGCTGTCCGGGGTGGGCCTGCCCGTGGCCGGTTGCGCCTGCCTTCCGCCGGGCGCTGTACCGAAGGCACCCGGGCTCGGCAATGACGGCCCGGCCGGCACGGTTCATTCGCCCGCGGTGTCCTCGGCCTCCCAGCGAAGCAGGTCGCCCGGCTGGCACCCGAGCACTTCGCAGAGCGCGGCGAGCGTCGCGAAGCGCACCGCCTTGGCGCGGCCGTTCTTGAGTACTGCCAGGTTGGCGGGCGTGATCCCCACGCGGTCGGCGAGTTCGCCCACGGACATCTTCCGCTTGGCCAGCATCACGTCGATGTCGACGGCGATCGGCATCAGATGACCTCGTCCAGCTCGGCCTGCATCAGCGCCGCTTCGGCATCGCGGGCGACGGCCTGGGCGAGCAGCATCCGCAGCACGAGCACGATGAGCGCAACTCCCAGGATGGCCACGGCGATCCCGCCCATGATGAGGGTGACGCCCGGGTCGTCCCGCTGACCGGGCGCGTTCACGGCCGTGACCGCCAGCCACAGGACAGCGATCGAAGCGATCGCGCCGATGATGACGTCCACGTACCGGAAGGCGGCGTGGGAGAACACGGTTCCGCGTCGCACCATCGTCACCAGTCGCCAGACGCAGACCATGGTGACCTGGGCCGCCCCGATGCCCAGGATCGTGATCACGCGCAGCGGGGTCAGCGGGATCGACCCGTCCTCCGGGTCACTCCCGGTGACCAACGTCCACACCATCAATGCCTGCACGAACACGGTGCCCGTGAGCACCACCACGAGCACGGCGCGCAGCGCGCGTACTGCCAGCTTTCCCATGACCCATCCTTGCATCGATTTACGATGGAAAGCTATCGAATATCGATAGGCAAGGCAAGGCCGCGGGCTCCACCGCGGCCCAGCGGCCGAACCGGGCGTGCACAGTCTCGGCGGGCACCGCCACCGGACACGCGGAGGGCCCGGACCGGTGAACCGGTCCGGGCCCTCGTCTGCCCTGGCGGGCGGCGGCGGAGGTGCGAACGAGCCCACGCATCAGACCGGGGCGCTGAATGTCCCCTCCTCGTTCGGCGGGCTACTCGGGCATCACCCCGTGGATGCGCGAGATGGTGAACACGCGCTCGTCGTCCCGCAGGTGGCACCAGGCGCGGAGGTAGGGGGCATCCAGTTCGAGCTCGCTGAGGGTGCGGACCGTCGCGTTGCCCGAGGTCGCGACGTACTCGATCGTGATGGTCCGGCCGTCGTTGACGGCATGGGCCAGCTGGCGGACGTCGGTGAAGGGTAGATTGCGCGCGTACCCGGCGATGATCTCCTCGGTGTCGCTGTCGTAGGGGCGACCGTCCCAAGGGTCGGGCTCCGGGATGTCCTGCGGGGCGCCCCGGAGCCGGGTGGCGAGGGCGCGCAGATCGACGGGCGCTCCCGCGTTCGCGGTGCGGGCGTCCGTCCGCTGCGTGCGGGACCTGCCGCCGGGCAGGCGCGGGGACGGAACGGGGCTCGCCGCGCGGTGGTGCTGGGCCCGTTCGATCCGCACGGTCCCGTCGGGTTTCTCGGCGACGGGGGCGTAGCCCGCGGACCGCAGTGCCGTGAGCGTCTTGTCCAGTGGGGTGCGGCTGATCAGCACCGTCGGTGCCAGCAGCCGCAGGCCGAGCTGGGTGAGCTTGCGGTGCGCGGCCAGTTCGGCGAGGAGGGCGGGCTCCTCGCCGTGGATCACACAGGCCGCGGAGACGACGCGCATCCGACCGTGGCTGCGCGCGGTGTCGTGGATCAGGTACGAGAGCGGCTGGGGAAGCGGTTCGACGGCGATGGCGGCCAGGTCAGCGGTGAGGCCTGCGGGGGTGAGGCCGGCGTCGAGGGCACGGCGGACGCTTCCCGGGCTGAACCGCCACACGGACGCCGCACCGGCGGTCTCCCGGTCCGCGACGGAGTCCAGCAGTGCGAGGATGCGGGCCGACGGCGTGCCGGCGACCACGGCCGTGAGATCGCTGCCGAAACGGGCGGTTCCGCTGGCGGCGGGCAGCAGTCGCCGGCAGGCGTCGGTCAGGGCTTCGGCGTCCTCGGCGAGCAGGGCGGCCCCGATCGGGGACACGGCTCCGAGGGCGAGTGCGCCGAGCAGTTCCGCCTCCCGGATCAGGGTGGCGAACGGCATGGTGTCCTGGGGGAGTTCGTCGGCGAGCGGGCGGAGCCACGCGAGTAGCACCCCCAGGTCCGCCGAGTTCGCCGCGCCTTCGCTGGCGGGGAGCTGCGACGCGGCTGTGAGCAGCCCGTGCCGGGCCTGCACGCAGCCTCCGCAGGGCGCTGCCCCGGCGAGCGCCGGCAGAGCCTTCCCGTCTTCGTCGCGGCTCCCGCCGGGGGCCAGCGGGAGCGCCCACCACGCCCGGAGCAGCACGGCGAGCTGGGCGGCCGGTTCCTGCTCGGCCCAGTTGTCGTAGGACGCGGTCGCCGCGACCCGGTCGCCGTCCCGGGCCAGCAGTCCGGCCGCGCTCGCCGTCTCCAGCACGAGGCGTACCAGGATCTCGTCGCACCGCGCCGCTTTGCCGATCCTGGCCAGCTCGCGGGCGCCGACCCCGCCGGCCTTGAGCCGGGCCGGTGGGGCGGCGGCGCACACCCCGAGGACGGACACGGCGTGGGCGGCGAACGCCATCAAGGCGGCTGCGGCTTCCCGGTCGACGTCCGAGACGGTGGCGGGCACCGACCGTACGCCGGGCGGGACGGGTGTGAACGGGGCGTGCCAGTCGGAGCCGCGCAGCGTGAGTGCCACCTCCGCGGGCATGCGGGCCGGCCCGTACCGGTGCTGGTCCCGGATCAGCAGCCCCCGCTCCACCGCCCATTGTTCGCCGGGCTTGGAGTCGGTCCGCGGAGCCCCGAACATGATGAAGCCCGGTTGCTCCGGAACCTCATGCGCCCGCCGTTCAAGGAGCTTCCGAGTGGCTGCGGGCGCCTTGGCCACCAGTGCGGCGACCCGAGCCGGATCGCTGTGGTGGTCGATCAGTGCCGCCAGTCGCATCTCTTTCCTGTTGGCGGCAGGTTTGACGTCGAGTTTCGCCAACATGCGGCCCAGTGCGTCAGAGTTCGAGCCCGAGAGCAGTCGCGCGAGCGGCGCGTCGAGCCCCAGCGGCGCGTCCCACGCGTTCCGCAGCGGCGCCGCCATGTGCAGCAGGCCGTTGCCGTCGGGCCACACCAGAGCGCGATCGGCCAGCGTCTCCAGGACGGCATCCAACCCGTGGGCGCGGTCACCGTGCGTCGCGTCGAGGAGGCCCGCCAGATCGTCCCGTGACACGCCCGTCAGCGCGGCGACGGCCTCCGCCACCTGCAGGCACGGCAGCGCGAGGCGAGGCAGGGCCAGGGCCACTGACGCCGGGCGCTGGAGGCGGTCCGCCAGTTCGCCGACCGACCGCGGTTCCGGAGCCGACACGGCGTCCGGGCGCGCAGCCAGGACCCGCTCCAACCCGGCCGTGTCCAGACCGCGCAGCCACGCGGCCAGTGCCGATCCGCTCTTCTTGCTGATGGTGCACCTCACCACATAGGAGGACATCACGCCCTGCCGGAGTCGGCCGAGAGCACAAGGATGACGTACCGACGGGGGTGAGTGTGACGAGGGCCCGGACCGCAGAGCGGTCCGGGCCCTCGTTCGCCATGGCGGGCGGGGGCGGCGGGTAACGAGATTCGAACTCGTGAGGGGTCGCCCCAACACACTTTCCAATTCGCCTCGACGCTGTTCGCGGGGGTCCATACCAGTTCTGACCTGCGGCGGAGCGAGCCGCTGGACGGCAGTCAGATCTGGCCGGACGGGGGTGAACGAGACCAAGTCTGAGACCACAGCTGAGTGCGCTGGTTCAGTAGCGGCGGATCGGTAGCTCCTCAACGGGGTCTTGGAGGCGGGCGACACACCAGGGCTCCCCCGCCAGCAGTGTCGACGGCGTGGACCCGTGGTGACGCTGCATTCGCACGACACGGATGGATAGCCACTGCGACGGGCCGAGCGCGGGGAGTTGGAGATCACTGATCAGCTGATCATCGTGGTGGGTTAGAAGCAGAATTCCCTGAGAAGTGAGTCGATCGCGGCTTTCACGGGCTCGGCGCTCTCCATGAATAACAGACCGGGCAAGGGCAACAATGGTTTGTCGGTCGATCGGGCTCCCCTGGACCGAGCGGAACAGCCTCTCTATCCGGACTTGGGCGTTCTTATGGGACGTGATGTTCTCCAGGGTGGCAGCTGGCAGGTCAGCCATTACGCTGATCGGCAGCTTGGCCTCGCGGTGCAGCCAGCGAACAGCCGACACTCCTGTGGCACTTGGGTGACGCTTGCCGTCACGGTTGCCGGAAGGGCCCAGGTGCTCAGGAGTTGCCCGCACGATCCCCATATTCCAGTGGCGACCTTCTTCGCCCACTTCGACCAAGAGGCAGATCTGATTCATCGCGCTTGCCGGGATACCCCACCCCTGGATTGTGCTGAAGCAGTAGCGGACTTGGACGCCTGCGACGAGGAAGTCGGTGGGGTGACCGTCTGGGAAGTCGAATTCGTTTTGAATCAGGTTGGCAGTGATGGCGTGAAGAGATGACCGCTCCAGAGCGGAGATCTGGCCGAGGTGGAAGCGGCCGGTGCGGGGCCCGTCGATCACTCTGTGCATGGCTTCTACCAAGATGGCGGCCATCCGTAGGCCAACTGGGTCCTGCCGCTCCAGCTCGTGGATCACTGCATGGAAGTCGGTGTCCTCAGAGGCCTTGGTAGAGCGAGTGAAGGTAGCGCCGAGCAGGGCGGCGTTGTCGTCGTGCGGCATCCCCCACAGCCGGGGCCCGCCGGTCAACCGTTGCTCGGTCGGGGCGACCTGTGCGGAGCGGGGCACCGGTCCGTAGGTCGTGCTGGCCATGCCGAGGTGCTGCCAGAGCTCGGCTGCCAGCTCGTCCAGGCGCCGGCAGCGGTAGTGGGCCAGGGCCAGGCCGAGGAGGATGAAGCCGCGGTTGATGTAGCGGTGTCCGGCTCCTGGTTCGGCAATCAGGTCCTCGCCGCAGATCAGTTCGGCGAGCGGCTCGGGGCGGTTGCGGTACTGGTCGAGGCGGGTGTCGGCCCGCAGGCCGGAGGTGTGGGCCAGGACCTGGCGAACCGTCATCTGGCCTCCGGGTGCCTCGGTCGGGATGCCGGTCAGCAGCTCGCGGATCGGGGTGTCCAGGGTGAAGCCATCCATGAGGGAGGTGCCGACCAGCGGCCAGGTGGCCAGAACCTTGGTCAGCGAGGCCACGTCGTACACCGTGCCCGGCCCCGGCCGGGCGTCGCCGCACTCGGGGGCGACGACGCCGGAGGCCAGGTAACCGGGCTCGGAGTCGAACGTGCCGTGGGCGATGACCCCGCCGGGCACGGTGCCGTCTGCGGTCATCAGGTCCAGGCACTCGCGCAGGTCGGCGAGCGCGTTCGGGGTCCACGGCACGGTGTTGCTCACGGCTACTCCTGGTCGATCGTCAGGTGGGCACCGAGCGCGGCCAACTTCGGCAGCAGGCTGCCGTATCCGCGCCGCAGGTGATACATCTCCCTCGGATCGTAGAGGTGCCCTCGGCGGCCAAGGCGGCGATCACGAGAGCGGTCACCCCCCGGCTGTCCTCCCCGGCCACATCGGCGCCAGCGAGGGCGGACCGGCCCCGGACGGTGATCACCGAGCCGCTCGCGTTGACGGCGGCGCCGAACGAGGCCAGGGCCGGCAGGTGGGTGTCGCGCTGGGTGTAGATCCGCTCGTCGATGCGGGAGGCGCCCTCGGCCTGGGTGAGGAAAGCGGTCAGCTGGGGCTGCACATCGGTCGGGAAGCCCGGGTGTGGGCCGGTGGCCATCTGTACCGGTCGCGGTCCGGCCGGGGTGCTGACGGCCGTTCCGCCGTCCAGCGGGTCGAGCTGGATTCCGGCGTCGGCGAACACCGACACCAGCCCGTCCGGGAACGCGGCTGGCGGGAAGCCGTCCAGGTGGACGGTGCCGCCGGTGATGGCGGCGGCCAGCGCGAGGGTGGCGGCCTCCAGCCGGTCCGGCGGGACGGTGAACACCCCGCCCCGGATGTGGTCGGTGCCGGTGACGTTCAGTGCCGTCCTGCCGCGCCACTCGATGCCGACGCCGGCCTGCGAGAGCAGGGCGGCGGTTTGGGTGACCTCGGGCTCCACACTGGGGTTGAGGATCGCGGAGGTGCCCGGGGTTCGGGCGGCCAGCAGCATCGCGATGACCGTCGCGCCCAGGCTCGGCCCCCACGAGCGGGTCTCGGCGTCGGTGATGAACGGAAGCCGTTTGCCGGTGAAGCGGGCCCGCACCCGGCCCCGGCTCACCTCGACCTCGGCCCCGGCGGCTTCCATCGCGGCCAGATGCCGGTCGATGTAGCGGGCGCAGAAGGCGTCCCCGCCGCGGGTGGGGAAGGTGACCTTGCCGGTGCCTGCCAGCAGGGCGCCGCCCATCACCGCGGTGGTGCGGATGCGCCGCCCGAGGTCGTCCGGGATGACGGGGAAGTAGGAGTCGGCCGGGCGGGTGGCGAACTCGTCTCCGGTCACGGCGGCGCGGATGCCGTGCAGTGCAGACGACCAGGGGAAGCGAGGAGCGGCAACTGCTTCAACAGGCAGTCGAGTTGACGGTCGACTGCCTGGCCGGTCGACCCTGCGCTCCCCCGCCCACCGTCGCGGACGCGACTCGGGACCGACAGGTCCGATCAGCCGATCGGTGGTGCGAGGTACTCCAGCGCGTAGCCGTGGCCGTCGCCGTCGCCGGACGGGGTCACGCGGGCGATCCCGGGTGAGTCGAGGTGGGCGCCGGCTACGAAGTGGTCGGGTCGGGTCAGTCGTTCGAGGAGGGCCGCCCGCGCGTCGCGCGCCTGGGACTGGTCTCCGTCGAACTCCCAGGCCACGTTCGGCTGATCGAACTGGAGGGTGGGGACGTGGACGGTGTCGCCCCAGACGAGAAGGTGCCCGGTGCCGCTTCTGACGTCGTAGACGGTGTGACCGGGAGTGTGGCCCGGTGTCGGGATCGCGGTGGTCCAGTCGTTGATCGCGACCTTCCCCGACACGGGTACGACCCGGTCGCGGATCGGATCGAGCCGCCCCGTGAACACCGAGGCGTCGCCGGCGCCGATCCACACGCGTTCGAGGCCGGCGAACGCTTCCGAGCCGTCCGGAGCGATCAGTCCACTCACGTGGTCCTCGTGCCGGTGGGTGATGGCCACATCGGTGATGCGCGCGCGGTCGACTCCCGCTTCGTCGAGCGCGTCGTAGATCAGTCCCACGGTGGGGTCGGGCCAGACGTCGGACGCGCCGGTGTCGACGAGAACCGACCGCGTGCCGTCGGTGACGAAGAAGGCGTTGACCGACAGCCGCAGGTTGTCACCGGCCAGCGGGACCGCGGGCGGCAGCACGTCGAGCGTGCGCCCGTCCTCGCCGCGGAGCCGTGTCGGCGGCATGTCGATGTACCCGTCTCGCAGCGAGGTCACCTGCAGGTCGCCGAATTCGAACGTGGCGTGGTGCCGGCCACACGAGATCAAACGCATGGAACCCCTCCGTCATGTCGGGCGCACATCGTGCGTCTCCGATAGGAGATCAGATCTTCTTTAGAAGAACACTACACTGTGGGCAGCGCAGTACCCATCGATCGAGGAGCACGGTGGTCGAGCAAGACGGAACCGCGGCCGAACCGCAGCACGGTGACGACCTGGCCGGTGCGTTCGGCGGCAACGTGCGGCGGCGCCGCGAGGAGGCGGGCCTGACGCTGGAGCAGCTGTCCGAACGGTCGTCGGTCAGCCGGGCGATGCTGTCCAAGGTCGAACGCGGCGAGAAGAGCCCGACGATCGGCGTCGCGTCCAGGATCGCCCACGCGCTCGACGCGTCGCTCTCGGACCTGATCGGTGCGCCGGCGGCCGCCGCACCCGGTGTGGCCCTCGTCATGCGCAAGACCGATCGCCCCGTCTTCCGTGACCCGGAGACCGGCTTCGAGCGACACATGGTGTCAGCGGCCCCGGGCGCGGGACGAGCCGAGATGGTCGTCCACCACCTCCCCCCGCACGTCTCCACCGGGCTGCTGCCCGCGTACCCGCCGGGTGTGGAGAAGCAACTCGTGGTACTCGAAGGCACCGTGACCGTCGCGATCGGCGGCATCAGCGAGACCCTGAACACGGGCGACTCCCTGTACTTCCGGGCCGACGCGGACCACGGCTTCGCCAACCCTACGAACGCCCCCTGCGAATACATCCTGGTCATCTCGCGCAGAACCTGATCGGCGGCGGTGTGCGAGCCTGAACGAACCCGGCCCAAGCCTCCGCAGTGACCTTGAACCTGACCCTGACCCTGACCCTGACCCTGACCCTGACGCCTGCCGCCGAATGCCGGAGGAGTGCCCGGCCACCTGCCGGGACGGCCGACCGGAACGCGGAACCCCCGGTCCGCTTCCCGCGGGATCGCGGAGCTCAGAAGCTGTAGCCCTTCCCGCAGAAAGTGGCGGTGACCTTGTGCGGCTCGAAGTCCGGGAGCACCGAGTGGAGGTTGGTCACCTCCGGCACGATGAGCAGCAGGTCGATGACGAGCGCGATGATCAGCAGCGGCATGAGGGGCCGCGCCATGGCGTTCCGCCCCCGCACCGCGGCCCACAGCAGCGCGGCGAGGAAGGGCGCGGCGAGTATGCCGATGGCAGGACCGGCCCATGCGGCGACCTGTGCGGACACGGGTATCGCGGGGGTGGGGACGCACACCAGTCCGCCGACGTAGTGGCCGTGGGCCCAGAACGCGTAGACGGTGCAGGCCAGTCCGACCGGAACGGCCAGGATCGCCGTGGTGGTGAAGAGCGGCCACCGGTCGTCCGAGGACGAGCGAGCCGGAACGGTGGTGGAGTTGTGAGCCATCTGACCAGTGCCAATCGGGATCGGGTTGCTTGGGCCCCAACCTAGACTCTCGGCGGCCGCCCCGATCATCTCCCCCGACAAGCCACGGGTCTCGTGATCGGACCCTGCGCCTTCCTGAGCCGAAACCCCCAACTGACCGGCCGCACCCGCGCCTTCGTATCGTGTACGCCATGGCGAATGAAGCGGAGCCGGCATCGCGCCGCACCGACAGGCACGGCAACAGGTCGGACTCGGCCACGAACGGCACCGCCTCCCGCCAGGACACGTGCAGCTGCTTCGACCAGCGGCGGGTGAGCAACCGGCGGCGGGTGAGCTTCCGCCATGAGCGTCAGGACACCTCCTCACCCGCCTGGCAGCACCTCCTGGCGCTGATCGAGGAGGCCGCCGCGGACGGGCGGGAGGTGTTTCGACCACTGATGGAGATGAGCCCCGAGGATCGGCGCCAGATCGTCACCCTGCCGCCCAGCATCGCCAAGCTCACGGCCGTCAAGCAGTTCACCCTCTACGGCAGCAACCTCGTTCGGATCCCTGCGGAGATCGGCGCCATGAGCAGCCTGCAGGAGTTCACCCCGTACACGTCGTACCGGCTGCACTGGTTCCCGTACGAGATGACCAGGTGCCCGAACCTGAAGCGCAGCACGGTGAGCACGTGGGCGGCGAAGGACCCCGGACAGTTCACCATCGGTCTGCTGCTCGGTCCGGGCGCCCGCGACCGCACGCTGGACCTGTCCGCGCCACTCGGACCGCAGGGCGTCGCGGTGGAGATCGAGGGCCCGGACGGCCTGGTCGGCGGGGCCCACGGCCTCCCGATCACGCGCGACGACGACACCCCGTCCGCCGCCGGCGGCACCGTCCACGTCGGACCCGAGGGCGGCGCATCCGTCCAGCTGACCCTCCCGGCCGGGGCCCTGTGCCCGGGCTTCGACGGCTTCGCCGTCCAGCAACGCCTGATGTCGCCGACCGACTCGCGCAACACCATCATCGGCCAGCCGCCCTACCGGCTCACGGTCTCCATCTCCGATCCGGCGATCGGCGCACTACGGCGCCAGGTGGGCTCGACGGTGCCGGGCGACGTGCTGGCGACCGACAACCGGATGCCTCACTGACCGGAGCCACCGGAGAAGAGATCCGACGACGCTGAACCGGGTCCGGCGGTACGGCGGTACGGCAGTTCGGCGGTCTGCTGGGCCTCCAGCCGAGCACGCACCCGTCGGCGGTGGGCAGCGCGGCGGTCGGGCGGCTCCGTCCGGTGCAGTAACGGGCCACGGACGGGGCCGCGGACGGGGCCGCCACGTCGAGGAGGGCTGTCGGCGTGGCCTGCTTGACCCGTCGGGTCGGGCCCCGCAGAGTCGGGTGCGGCCGTGCGGACATCGGCAGTCGGCCCGCTGCGTGGACTGGAGCCGGTCCGGGCGTGCGGGGCGGAGCGTCGACGTGAGGGAGCAGGTGATCCGATGGTTGTCGACTTGATCGTGATCGGTACGGCCATCACCCTGGGGCCGCTGCACAACAGCGCCTTCGTCCTCCTGCTGTCCTCGCGGCGCGGCGTCCACAAGGGGCTCGCCTTCCTGCTGTCCTGGCTGGCCAACCTGGTCGCCGTCGTCGCCTGTGTGCTGCTGCTGACCGGCGGGACGCCACCCGTCCACCACAGTTCGCCGTCGAGCGCGGCCCTCGCCGCCAAGCTCGCGATCGGCGTCGGCCTGGTCGTGTTCGGCGGCTACCGGAGTCGGCAGCCTCCCCGCCCGTACCGGCCACCGAGCTGGGCGGGGCGCGTCGACAACGCCTCGCTCGGCACCGCTGCCGGACTCGCCTGGCTGCTCCAGCCCTGGGCTCTGGTCGGAGCCGGCGCCGCCACGGTCGTCGACGCCGACCTCTCCTCCGTCTACACCTGGCTCGACCTGACCGGCTACTGCCTGCTGGCCACCCTCAGCCTCCTGGTGATGGAGCTGTACACCGTCTGGGCTCCGGAAACCTCCCGCGCCCGGCTCGACGCGCTGCGAACCTGGCTCGAACAGCACCAGGACCAGCTGATCATCACCCTCGCGCTCCTGGCCGGACTCTGGCTCACCGCCAGCAGCATCTACCATCTCGTCACCTGAGGACCCACCGGGCGACCTCGGGCTCGTCACGGCTTCCGGGGTTCGCGGCTCGCTGCTGCCTTCCGACGCGTCGGCGCCGGCACTGGCACTGCCGCTCTCGGAATCCGTGCTGCTGCTGCTCTGGCTGCCGCCTCCGTCCGCGCTTGCACTGGCGCTCGCGCTGGCGCTGGCCTTGGTGCCGGCGTGGCCGGAATCGGAACTGTTGCTGCCGCTGGCCCCGCTCACGTGGCTGGACTGGCTTGGATGACGAGGATCCCTTGGCGGTGGTCCTGCCCGAGCCGGCGGAGCCGCCGGAGGCGGATGTCTCGGTCGAGCCGGACGAACTGGATGAGCTGAACGAGCTGGACGAGCTGGACGAGCTGGACGAGCTGGACGACCTGTGCAGATGGGATGAGCCGGACGACCCCTGCGGACAGGTGTGCGGGTCCGAATGCCTTCAGTCGCCCCGGCCGGTGGTCACGCGGAGTCGTGGGCAGGTCCTGCGTTCGCCGGAACGCGGCACGCGGGCGGCCGGCCTTCCCTAGGGTGTGGGGGAACAGGGATCGAGGGGCGGTGACCGACGTGTCGGTCGGGACGGCACCGGGGGACGAGCCCGGGGACGATGCGTCTCCGCAGGTGCGCAACACCATCGAGGGCGGGCACTTCTTCGGCACCGTGATCCAGGGCAGGCACGTCGAACTGCGACTCACACGGGACCCCGACCGGGCACTGGCCGGCCTGCCGCAGCGTTCCTCCGCCTTCACCGGCCGCGACGAGGAACTCGCCGCGCTCCTCGCGGGACTGGCGCCGGAGACCGTCGGGCGGTCGCCACGCGTCCACGTGGTGGCCGGGCTCGCGGGGATCGGGAAGACCGAGCTCGCCGTCCAGGCCGCCGATGAGGCTCTCCGCAGGAAGACGTGGTTCCCCGGCGGTGTCCTCTTCGTCGACCTGCTCGGTTACGACCCGGACCGCCGCCTGCCCCCCGACCACGCCCTGGACGGCTGGCTGCGCGCGCTCGGCGTCCCGCCCGCGCACATCCCGCCCGGTGTCCAGGACCGGTCCCGGCTCTTCCGCAGCGTCCTGTCGGCCCACGCGGAGGCCGGCCGCCCGGTCCTCCTGGTCGTCGACAACGCCGCCGGCCCCGACCAGGTCCGCCCGCTCCTGCCGGGCGACGGCGTCACCGCGGCGATCGTCACGTCCCGCGACAGCCTCGCCGTCGACGCCCGGCTGCACGAACTCACCGAGCTCGGAGACCGGGCCTCCGTCGGCCTCCTCGCCCACGCCGTGCGCCAGGCCCGCGGCGAGGGCGACACCCGCGTGGCCGACGCCCCCGAGGACGCGGCCGCCGTCGTCCGGCTGTGTGCGGGACTGCCGCTGGCCCTGCGCATCGCCGGCGCGCTGCTCGCGGACAGTCCCGACCGGCCGGTGTCCTCCCTGGCCGAGGCCCTGGCCGCCGACCACACCCGGCTGGAGCGTCTGCAGCACGCGGACCGCGCCGTCCGGGCGGCGTTCGACCTCTCCTACGGGCACCTGGGCGCCGCCCACGCCCGTCTGTTCCGCCTGCTCTCCCTCAGTCCCGGCCCCGACTTCGCCACCGAGTCCGCCGCCGTGCTGGCCGGGGTCGACGACGTCGAGGCCGAGCAGCTCCTCTGTGACCTCTCCCGTGCCCACCTCGTCGAGGTGGCCGGCGTGTGGGGGCGCTGGCGCATGCACGACCTCGTCCGCCTCTACGCGGACGAACAGGGGCGCCTGCCCGTACACGCCACGGCCGACCACCGGGACGCCGCCCAGGGCCGGCTCCACGGGCACTTCACCGCCACCGTCCGTGCGGCCGACTCCCACCTGGCCACGCTGTCCGGTCCGCCCTCGCCCCGCTTTCCCGACCTCGCGACGGCCTTGGCCTGGCTCGATGCCGAACGGCCCAACCTCGTCGCCCTCATCGGCGCCGCCCCACCCCTCGGGCGGCCCGGGACCACGACGGCCCTCGCTCTGGACCTGGCCCGGTACCTCAGTCACCGTCGTCATCTCGACGACTGGCTCGACGTCACCACCACCGCCCTGGAACTCTTCCGGGAAAGCGCCGACCGGCACGGCGAGGCCAGCGCACTGAACCTCCTCGGACTCGCCCTGCTGGAACTGCGCCGGTTCGACGAGGCCCGCGCGGCCCACACACGGGCGGCCGCCGTCTTCCGTGCGCTCGGCCACCACCTCGGCAGGGCCAGGGCACTCAACAACCTCGGTCTCGCCCTGCGGGAGGAACGCCGTTTCGACGAAGCCATCGACACCCTGACCGAGGCGGCCGCCGTCTATGGTGGACTCGGCGACCTCTACGGCGAGGCCATCGTGCTGAGCAACCTCGGCGCCACGATGCGCGAGGAGGGCCGGTTCGACGACGCGGTCGACGCCCATTCCCGGGCGGCCGCGACCTACGCCCGCTGCCACGACCGCCGGAACGAGGCCAGGGCCCTCAACAACCTGGGGCTCGTCCTGCTGGAGATGCGCCGGTTCGACGAGGCCATCGACACCCTCACCGGCGCGGGCAGCACGTTCGGTGAGCTCCAGGACCTCCACGGCGAGGCCACCGTGCTGACCAACCTCGGCGCCGCCCTGAAGGCGGCGGGCAGGATCGAGGAGGCCATCGCCGCTCTCACCCGTGCCGTCGAGGCGCACCGTGCGCTCCACGACCGCCACCGCGAGGGCGGCGCGTTGAACAACCTCGGCCTCGCCCAGCAGAGGGCGGGTCTGACGGGGGCGGCCCTGAACTCCTTCGGCAGCTCCGCGGCGCTGTTCCGCGAACTCGGCGACGACCACAACGCGGCCAAGGCGCTGACCAATCGCGAGCGGGTGCGGGCGCAGGGGCCGCCCAGCCCCGGCCCCGGTGGCGGTGGCGGTAGCGGTGGCGGTGGCGCCGACGGTGTCCCCGGGAGGCGCTGACGTCCCGGCCGCCCCGGGCAGCGGGAGCTCGGCCGATCACCGTGCGCGACGGGGCGGGGGACGGGGGTGGACCGCCGCGCGGCGCGGCGGCGGGCAAACCGCACGATACTGAAGCCATGTCGCAGAACGCCCGCACGCACCACGAGCCGTCGCGTCTCACGGTCAAGGGCCGCGAGGTTCGACTGCGCACCATTGCCATGGCCGTCATCGCGGTCCTGGCCGTCTGGTTCATCGCGGTGAACACCGCCTCGGTGACCATCACCCTGTGGGTCTCCGACGTCACCATGCCGCTCTGGGTCGTCCTGACCGTCACGATCCTCGTCGGCATGCTGATCGGCGTCTTCCTGGCCCGCCGCCGCGCCGCCCGCAAGTCGGCTCGGTCGTGATCCCGGGGCCCGTGGGTCGGCGCCCGGGGGCCCGCGCGGCAGCCCGAACGCGGGCTGCGCCTTTCCGGCGCCCCGGCGCCAGTCCGCCTGCCGCGCGGGTGCGGGGCGCCCGTGTCACACCAGGGCCGCGCCGCCGTCCACCGCGAGCGTGGTGCCGGTGACGTAGGCGTTGGACAGCACGAAGAGATAGGCCGCCGCGGCTTCCTCGGCGGTGCCGACACGCCGTGTGAGCAGCTCGGACCCGGCGCCCTGGAGGAAGGCCTCCGGGTCCGGGACGCTGCCGTCCCACAGCCCGGTGCGGATCACACCGGGCTGGACCACGTTGACGCGCAGCGGGGCGAGTTCGACGGCGAGTGCCCGGGACAGGGCCTCGATGCCGCCGGTGATGCCTGCCGTGAGCACGGTCCCGGACAGGGGGCGGATCGCGAGGACGCCGGAGCTGAAGGTGATCGAGCCGCCGTCGCGCAGTCGCGGTGCGGCGTGCTTGGCGGCGAGGAACGCGCCCCAGAACCGGCGCTCGAAGACGGCCCTGGCCTCCTGCGGGGTGGTGTCGGCCAGCGGCTTGATCAGCAGGGATTCGCCCGCGGTGTAGACGAGGTGGTCGAACTCCCCGACCTGCTCGAAGAACGCGGCGATGGCGTCTCCGTCGGCGACGTCCAGGCGGCGGCCTTCGGCCGGCTCGCCCAAGCGCTTCGTCGCGGCGTCCACGCGGTCCTGGTTGCTGGAGGCGACCACGACGGCCGCGCCGGCCGCCGCGGCCTGTCGGGCCACCGCGAAGCCGATGCCGGAGGTTCCGCCGATGATCACGATCTTCTTGCCGGACAGGTCCATGGGGTCCGTTCCTTCCTCGATCCGGCGCCGGGGTTCGGCGACCGCCGTGGCACGAACGTACGCCGCCACCATCGAGACGGTGAATGCCTTGAAGTCTCGATTCCCTGTCACATCGTCTCGCCGTACAGGGCCTAGAGTGGCGTCATGGACATCCTGAGCGACACCCTCGAAGTCCTGCGCACGGGGCGCCCGATGGTGACTCGCACCGATGCGCACGCCCCGTGGGCCCTGAGGTTCCAACCCGTCTCGGGAGCCGGATTCCACGTGGTGGTGGAGGGACACTGCCACCTGCTGCCACCGCACGGCCGACCGCTCGCGCTCGGGCCCGGCGACATCGTGTTCCTGCAGCGCGGCAGCGGGCACACCCTGTGCGACGTGCCGGGCCGTGAGTCGGTGGACTTCGTCCCGGAGCGCGTGGACCGTTCCTCGCCGATCGGCCAGGTCACCGTGGACGGGCCGGGGCCGCGCACGGTGCTGGTGTGCGGCGCGTACGCGATCGACGTCGACCGCCCGCATCCGCTGTTCGGCGATCTGCCGGAGGTCATCCACCTCCCCGCGGTTCCGGGCCGCCACCCGGTGCTGCGTTCGGCGGTCGATCAGCTGTGCGCCGAGTTCCACGCGCCGCAGCCGGGGTCGGACGCGGTCGTCACGGCGCTCGTCGATCTGCTGCTGCTGTACATCCTCCGGTCGTGGTACGCCGAACTGCCGCAGGAGCGGACCCGGGGTTGGGCGGCCGCGCTGACCGACCCGGCGGTCGCCCCCGCGCTGAAGGCGATCCACGATGATCCCGGCCACCCCTGGACCGTGGAGTCGCTGGGCACCCGCGCCGGGCTGTCCCGCGCGGCGTTCGCCCGCCGCTTCGCCTCGGTGGTCGGCGAGCCGCCGTTGACCTACCTGACCAACTGGCGGATGGCCACCGCGGCGCGGTTGCTGCACCGGTCGCCGGCCCCGCTGAGCACGATCGCGCAGCACACGGGGTACACGTCGGAGTTCGCCTTCGCCAAGGCCTTCAAACGGCACTTCGGATCGCCGCCCGGGGCCTACCGCAAGCAGGTCAGGACGACGGCGGGCGACGAACCACGCGGACACGCCTGACGGTGCGGGGCGGGACGTCACCGCAGCGGACCGGGAAGCGGTGGCCGCTGTCCCGGTACGCCGCGTGCACGCGCGGACGGGGGTCGCTCACCTGAGCAGCGCTTGGAGCTCCGGGAGTCGGCCGAACAGCTCCGGCAGGCCACGCACGCCGTCGCGTGCGGACTCGTGGGACAGCGCGAGGTCGGGGCCGGTGCCCATCTCGACACCGGCGAGGCACCGGAGAATGTTCCACCTGGTGTGTCCCAGCCAGCCCCCGATCGTGTACACGAACCAGCTCGGACCCGGCGGTGGCAGCGCCCCGCCCCCCGCGGCGTAGCCGTCGAGGACCGAGCGGAAGACGGCGGGCCTGATGTCGTCGAAGCCGGGGCCCTTCGCGAGGCTCAGCGCGGTCGAGCCGAGTTCGCCGGACAGGTCGAGCATGCCGGAGAGCTCCCAGTCGAGCACCACCGGCCGGCCCTCCCGGGCCAGCAGGTTCCACGGGTGGATGTCCTGGTGGGTCAGCACGACGGGGCCCGGCCGCTCGCAGGAGTCGACGAAGTGGGCGATCGCGAGGAACGTCCCGACATGGGAGGCGAGTTCGTCGGCCCACGGCTGTCCGGTCGCCAGCGCCCGCGCGGCGAGTTCGGGCCAGTCCCGTGGCGTCGGGTCCTCGGCCGGCACGTGGGGCCAGGCGACGTCGAGCGCGTGGATGCGCGCGAGGATCCCACCGATCTCGAACGCGAACGCCGCCGACACCGGGGCCTCGGGCACCTTCTCGCCCTCGGCCCAGCGGTGAACGAGCGTGCCGTGGTCGGCCGAGATCGGCTCCGGCATCGGGATGCCGGCGGCGAACGCCGCCTGCTCGAACCTGAACACGTCCTCGACGTGATAGGTCAGGCGGCGGTCGGCGAGGTTCAACTCCTTGACCGCGAAGGACCCTTGGTCGGTATCGAGCCGGTACATCCGGTTGGCGAACCCGCCGTGGACGCGGATCATCGGCCCGGTCGGCACGCCGAGATGTGAAAGGTTCACCCCCGCATGCTAGGGCCGGCGGTCCGGCGGTGCACCGGACTTTTGCGCGCCGTTGGCCGCCGGGGAACGGTCGGCCCCGGGCCACACGGGGGACAAGCTGCCTGTCGCGGCCGGGTCAGCCGCGCGGACACCGACAGAATGCCCTGATCGGCAGTCAACCAGGTGCCTTCGGGAGGTCCCCGTGTTCCGTCTCCGTTCCCTTGCGCGGGCCGGGGCCGTCCTGCTCCTCGGGGCCGCGATGGCGGCCGCCGGGCCGAACCCGCGCACATCGGCCGCCGCGGGCCTGCCCGCTGCCGGGCGGCTCCCGGCCCACGTGGTGGTCGAGGACCCCGCCGGCTACGTCGACCCGTACGTCGGCACCCGGGCGGACGCTCCCGACCGAGGCCACGGCGGCGGCGCCGGCAACACCTTCCCGGGGGCGTCGGCGCCGTTCGGCATGATGCAGTGGAGCCCCGACACCGCCACCTACCAGCACGGCGGCTACGCCTACGACGACCCGAGGCTGAGCGGCCTCAGCCTCACCCACATCTCCGGTGCGGGCTGCAGCGACTACGGCACCACCCCGTTCATGCCCGTCCTGGACGGCACGCCGACGGCGTCCTCCGCGTTCTCGCACGCGAACGAGCGCCTCGCCCCGGGCTCGTACGGTGTCACCCTCGACAACGGCATCGGCATCGACCTGGCCGTCACCCAGCGGTCCGGGATCGCCCGCTTCAGCTATCCGGCCGGGCACACCGCGTCCCTCGCCGTCGATGCGGGCCGGGCCTTCAACGCGGCGTCGGGCGAACTCACCGTCGAGGGCTCCACCATCTCCGGGTTCACCGACGGCGGCGGCTTCTGCGGCACGTCCAACCGCTACCGGGTCTACTTCCACGCCGCGTTCGACCGCCCCTTCAGCCACGTGGACGCCGGCGACCGCTCGCCCGACGCCAGGACCGTGGTCTCGTTCGACACCGGCCCCGACCGCGTGGTCACCGCCCGGGTCGGGATCTCCTTCGTCAGCGTCGAGGGTGCCCGCGCCAACCTGGAGAGCGAGCAGCGCGGCGCCCCGCTGGCGGAGGTCCGCGCCCGCTCCCGCGCCCGCTGGAACGACCTGCTGGGCCGGATCGCCGTCGCGGGCGGCACCAGCGAGCAGCGCCGGGTCTTCTACACCGCGCTCTACCACGCCCTGCTGCACCCGAGCGTGTTCAGCGACACCGACGGCCGCTACCCGGGCTTCGACGGCCGGCTCCGCACCACCCGCCGCGGCCACGCCCAGTACGCCGACTTCTCCGGCTGGGACGTCTACCGCTCGCAGATCCAGCTGATCGCACTGATCGCCCCGGACGAGGCCGCCGACATCGCGCAGTCGATCACCGACCAGGGCGACTCGGCCGGCTACTTCGACCGGTGGACCCTGGCCAACGGCGGCACCGGCGTGATGGTCGGTGACCCGCTGCCGACCATGGCCGCCACCGTCCACGCCTTCGGAGCCACCGGCTTCGACGCGGCCCGGCTGCTGCGGCTGGCCCGGCAGGGCAGGGACGACCCGCGCCAACGCCCCGGCCACGAGGCCTACGACACCACGGGATTCGTCCCGGCGGACACGGAAGGGCAAGGCGCGTCCATCACGCTGGAGTACGCGACCACGGACTTCGCGCTGGCCCAACTGGCCGCCCGGCTCGGGGACTCCGCCGCCCGTGACGTCCTGCTGCGACGCTCGGCGAACTGGCGCAACGTCTTCAACGACACCAGCCGCTACGTCCAGCCGCGCGACGCGGACGGCAGCTGGCCCCCCTTCAGCCCCGAGCGGCCCAGCGGGTTCGCCGAGGGGAACTCCGCCCAGTACACCTGGATGGTGCCCCACGACCAGCGCGGCCTGTTCGACGCGATGGGCGGCCGTGCGGCCGCCGTGAACCGGCTCGACACCTTCTTCACGGAGCTCAACGCCGGCTCCCGGGCGCCCTACGCCTACCTCGGCAACGAACCCTCCCTGAACACGCCCTGGGCCTACGCCTACGCAGGCCGTCCGGACCGTGCCCAGGACGTGGTCCGGCGCGCCCTCACCACGCTGTTCACCGACACCCCCGGAGGCGAACCCGGCAACGACGACCTCGGGCAGATGTCCTCCTGGGCGGTGTGGGCCGCCCTCGGCATGTACCCGCAGGTGCCCGGCCGGGCCGAACTCGTCCTGGCCAGCCCCCGGTTCCCCGCCGTCACCATCCGCCGGGGCGACGGCCCCACCATCGACATCAGCGCCCCGGGCGCCTCCGACACCGTCCGCTACGTCCACGCGCTGCGCACCGACGGCCGTCCCACCGGCCGCCCCTGGGTGAGCGAGGACTTCGTCCGCCACGGCGGCACCCTCGCCTTCACCCTCTCCGACACGCCCGCCCCCTCCTGGGGCAGCGACCCGGCCGACGCACCGCCGTCCTTCCCGCCGCCCCCGGCCCCGGCCCCGGCGCAGGTCCAGGCCCAGACTCCGGCGCGGGACCACCGGCCCGGAGGCGCGCGGTGAACCACCGCGGCGCGCCGGTGGCCACGACGGTGAAAACGGGATGCCTCGGCCGGCAGTGGTCGGGTAGCGTGCGGATCATGTCGAGTCCTGAGTCAGACGAGGTGGGGGCTTTCGGTCACGCCGTCAGCCCCCTTCACCACTGAGCTCGTAAGCCCCGTCGTCGAACCGCGTTCTGCGGTCGAACGGGTGCGCCCTCAGGGGGGCCGGCCGCGGTGACGAGATGACCCTCTCGTGCCTCTCCTCGCCCCGGAGCCTCTCGATGCCTCTTCCGCTGTACCTGCTCGCCGTGGCGGTCTTCGCCATGGGCACCTCGGAGTTCATGCTCGCCGGCCTCCTGCCGGACCTCGCCCCGGATCTCGACGTCACCGTCGGCACGGCGGGCTCGCTCACCTCGGCCTTCGCGATCGGCATGATCGTCGGCGCCCCCCTGGTGGCCGCACTCTCCCGCAACTGGCCCAGGCGCGCCGGCCTGCTCGGGTTCGTCCTCGCGTTCTCGGCGGCGCACGCCGTGGGCGCCGTCACCACGAGCTTCCCGGTCCTGTTCGCCACCCGGGTCGTTGCCGCGCTCGCGAACGCGGGGTTCCTCGCCGTCGCCCTGACGGCTGCCGCCACGTTGGTCCCGCCCGACAAGAAGGGACGCGCGCTGGCCGTGCTGCTGTCAGGCACGACGACGGCCACCATCGCCGGTGTCCCCGGCGGCTCGGTGCTCGGCACCCTGCTCGGCTGGCGGGCCGCGTTCTGGGCCGTCGCCGCGCTCTGCCTGCCCGCTGCTCTCGGCGTCCTGAAGGGCATCCCGGCGGGACGCGCGGAGGAACGGACCGCCGGCGGGCCGACCCTACGAGCGGAACTCGCCCAACTGGCAAGGCCGAGGCTGGTCCTGGTGATGCTGCTGGGTGCGCTGGTGAACGCGGCGACCTTCGCCGGCTTCACCTTCCTCGCCCCCGTCGTGACCGGCACCGCCGGGCTGAGCGAGCTGTGGATCCCCGTCGCGCTGGTGCTCTTCGGTACCGGGTCGTTCGGCGGCGTCACCGTCGCCGGTCGACTGTCCGACCGGCACCCCGGGCCGGTCCTCGCGGTCGGCGGCCCGCTGCTGCTCGTCGGCTGGCCGGCACTGGCCGTGCTGGCGGACCAGCCGGTCGCCCTGCTGGCCCTCGTGTTCGTCCAGGGTGCCCTGTCGTTCGCGCTGGGCAGCACCCTGATCACCCGGGTCCTCTACGAAGCCGCAGGAGCACCCTCCATGGCGGGGTCGTACGCGACCGCCGCACTCAACGTCGGCGCCGCCGCCGGCCCCCTCATCGCCGCGACCACCCTCGGCACCGGAGCCGGGAACCTCGCGCCGCTGTGGTCGAGCGGATTCCTGGTCGCCGTCGCGCTGCTCCTCGCGATCCCCCTCCGCAGTGTGGTCGCGGCCGGCCGAAGCGCGGAGGTGCTCCGGTGACGCGGGCGAACGCCGAGAGCCCACGTCCTGCGTCCCGCGTCGAAAGCGGCCCCCAGGACGTGGGCGCTCGCGGCCGGCGCCCCCGCCCCGTCGAGCGCCCGGGCGGATCACGCCCGCGCGAACTCCAGGACGGCGATCCCGCCGAGGACGGTGACCGCGGCCGTCAGCCGTAGCCGCCCGAGGCGCTCGCGGAACACCACGGTGGCGATCAGCGCGGCGATCACGATGCTGGTCTCGCGCAGCGCCGCGACCGACGCCAGGTTGCCCCGGGACTGCGCCCAGACCACCAGGCCGTACGCCGTCAGCGAGAGCACCCCGCCGAGGATCCCGACCGGCAGCATGCTGCGCACCCCGGTGAGCAGGGCGCGGCCGCGCCGGGCCCAGACGACCGCGACGAGCGTCGGCCCCTGGAGCAGGAACAGCCAGGCCACGTAGCCGCCGACAGTGCCGGCGTGCCGGACGCCGCTGCCGTCCAGCACCGTGTAGCCGGCGATCATCGTGCCGGTACCGGCGGCGGCCGCGAGAGCGGGCAGTTGCGCCCGCCCGGGTATGCCCTGGGCGAAGGCCAGCCCGATCAACCCGCAGGAGATCACCACCACACCCGCCAGCTCGCCCACCCCCAGGTGCTGGCCGAGCACCGTCACCGACAGCAGCGCGACCAGCAGCGGCGCCGAGCTGCGGGCTATCGGGTACATCTGCCCGAAGTCGCCCAGCTGGTACGCCCGCAGCAGCAGGACCGTCGAGATCGTCTGGACCACCGTGGAGGCCAGCAGGTACGGCCAGGCCGCGGCGGCCGGCAGCGGATTGACCGCGACCAGCACCAGGGCGCAGGCGGTGTAGGTCAGGTTGATCAGCGCGAATCCGACCATCTTGTCCGGGATCCGGTGCGCCAGCCCGTTCCACACGGCGTGCAGCACGGCGGCCGTGAGCACGGCCAGCGGCACGGCCGACCCGATTTCTGACATGGCGAAGCTCCCCTCCCGTCAGCCTGCCGGACTCCCGGCAGTGCTTGGAACCGAATTCCACGGTATCCTAGATCCATGGAAGAAGGTTCCGAAATTTTCACGCCCCTGGAATCCCAGCTGGCCGCGCAGATCCGGGCCCGCCTCGGCGAGCTGCGCGGCACGGAGGCGAGGGTCGCCCAGGTGGTCCTGGACCGGGGCACCGCCCTGGTGCACCTGAGCGTCAGCGACGTCGCGGCGCTGGCCGGAACGGCCCCCTCCTCCGTGGTCCGGGCCTGCCAGCGGCTCGGCTTCCGCGGCTTCCAGGAGCTCAAGATCGCCGCCGCCCTGCACGCCCCCGCCGCCCCCGCCCCGGGGCCGGCCGCGGACACCGACGACCCCGCCGCCCGGGCGCTCGCCGACACCCTGCGCGCCGCCCGGGAGGCCCTGGAGGGCATCACCGCCACCCTCGGCCCCGACGACCTGCGAGCAGCCGCCGAGCTGCTGAACGACGCCCCCCGGGTGCTCCTGGTCGGCACCGGACTGTCCGGCGCGGTGGTGCTCGACCTCGCCTACCGGCTGCGCGCGCTCGGCCTGCTGGTGGACGCCCCGGCCGACTCGATGACCGCCCAGCTGGTGGCCACCGGGCTCCCCGCGGGCGCCGTCTGCCTGGCCGTCAGCCACACCGGCGCCACCCACAGTGTGGTGGCCGCCGCCCGCAGCGCCCGGGCCGCCGGCGCCGAGGTGCTGGCGCTCACCAGCTACGCCCGCTCACCGCTCACCGAGACGGCGACCTGCGCCCTGATCGCGGGCGGCCAGGACCTGGTCTTCGGCCTGGAGACCACGGCCAGCCGGCTCGCCCACCTGGCCGCCGTGGACGCGCTCGCCCAGACCCTGCTGGCGCTGCGCGGACCGCGCGCCGAACAGGCCCTGCTGCTCGCCGCGGACGTCTGCGCGGACCACGTCTACTGACGCTGCGTCAGATCGTTTTCCGGCGCGGCTTCGCGGAGCCGCGACGACGGCGGACGGGAGGGATGTGCGGCGGGACGGCATCACGCGGCCCTTCCGATCCCTTCCGACGTCGGAGGAGCCCGCTGCCCGGCTCGGCGATGGCCGGTCGGGGTCCGGGCCTGGGCCTGGGCCTGGGTCCGGCCGCGGTCCGGGTCCGAGTCCGGGTCCGGGTCCGACCGCGTCGGCGGGTCGCCCCTCCCCGGTCGCCCCGGTGTCACCCCATGGGGCGATGCGAGCGACCGTCACACCTGCGGGGACGCTACTGCCAGCGGAACGCGCGGCTGTCGTAGTAGTTCCGACTTTGCGTCAACTGGTCTCCGGGGCCCGGATGATCGGCTTCGGGCCAGTGCTTCAGACCGAACAGCAGACCGCTGCCGGCGTTGATCACCATGCCGTTGTCGCAGAGCGTCCACACCTGGTCCTTGCCCCCGTCCGCACAGTTCTCCTGGACGAGCGGGGCGCCGTCGGTCGTGCTGCCGCCGGTGCCGACGCATCGGCCGGTGCCGGTGTTCTTGATCTGGAAGCCGCCGGCGGCGGGCAGCAGGAGCCAGGCCTGCCCGGCGGTCCGGTTGCAGGCGCGTTGGGTGAGGGCGCCGCCGGGGTCGGCCTGAGCGCACAGGCCGGTCATGCCGTTGACCATGGTCCGCGAGCCCGTCAGCGGAACCCCGGCCGTGGTGGAGGGCGCAACGGTGACGGACGGGACGACGGTGACGGAAGGGGTGGCGTTGACGGAAGGGGCGGCGTTGACGGGCGGCTGGGCCTGGGGGGTGAGGGCCTGGCTCGCGGGCACCTCCGGCGACGCCTGGACCGGGACGGCCGCCAGGGGGTCGGCCTGCCGGGGAGTGTGCTCCGACGGTGGCGCGAGGGCGACGACGGCGACAGCGGTCGCGCCCGCGACGGCCGTCGCCCAGGCCGCCTTGGTGGCGCCGGCGCGCACGACGCCCGCCTTGGCGGCGGCCAGGTGGATCCCGTGCCCCGCCGCGGACGACCAGAGAGCGTGGGGGCTCCAGAGCAGGATGCCTGCGGGAAGGATCGCGCCGAGGCGGCCGTTGAGGTCCCGCAGGTCGCGGTCGGCGCGGGTGCAGTCGGCGCAGGACCGGAGGTGGCGGTCGAGGTCGCGGGCCGCCCGCTTGTCCGGTCGGCGTATCGAGGCGGCGAGCAGGCCGCCGAAGTGACGGCACTCGTCGCTCGCGGCCCGGTCGAGGTGGGCGCGCAGGTAGGCCTCGCGCAGGCCTTCGCGGGCGCGGGCGACGAGGGAGCCGATACCGCGGGCCGTGATGCCCAGACGCCTGGCGGTCGCGGCGGCCGGCTCGTGCTCGACCAGGGCGTGCCACAGCACGGCCTGCCAGCGCTCGGGCAGCGAGCGGTAGGCGCGCAGGACGAGTGAACCCTCTTCGGCGGCGAGCACGGCGGCCTCGACGTCCTGGCCCGCGGGCAGGGTGTCGGCCCAGGCCTCGAAGTCGTCCGACAGCCGGGTGCGGTTGCCCTCGCGCGCCCAGTCCACGGCGGTGTGGCGTACGCAGGTCAGCAGGTAGGGGCGCCAGGCGTGTTCGGGTCCGCCGCCGGCGGTGACCGAGCGGTAGGTGCGGGCGAAGGCCTCGGCGGCCAGGTCCTGGGCGGTGGCGGCGTCCCGGCAACAGGTGCGCGCGTAGGCGAGGACGGCCGCGTGGTGACGGGCGAACACCTCGCCCATGACGTCCGGGACGGCCGGTCCCGCAGCGGCCGCCGGCGCGCGCAGCAGTCCGGCGAGCTCGGCATCGGTCAGGTCGGTCAGATCCGTCCGAAAGACCGTCGTCAGTACGCTCAACGCTCGCTCCGATCTGCTCGCCGAGGGGCGTTCGGGTGGGGACGGGCGGCTTCGTCGCCGCGGGGAACCGGCGGTCGTCCCGGCCGGATAGCGGGCAAGTGTGCCACGCCCGTCGGGCTGCCGGAGGCCGCGCGAAGGACGCGGGGCGGGCGCTCGGCGGCCCGGTCGTGGGGGACGGGCCGACCGGGGGCCGGGGCCCTCCGCAGCGGACCGTCGTCCCGGGGGCGCGCGCGGCAGGGCTCGTCGGCATACGGACCGCCGGTGAGCGGGCGTGACGGAAACCGGTTCGGTAAAGCCTTGGCAAAGCCGCGGGTCGTCGCGGGCCCCGCCCGGTCTCGCCCTCAGGAACCGAGACACAGGAGGCATCACGTCATGACGATCAGTCGGCGCCCGATCCACCGGGCCGAAGAGCCGAGCACGGCACCCCGCACGTCCCCGACCCACTCGACCAGTCTGCCGCCGGACTCAGCCCAGGAACTCACCGGCGCCGCACGCCGCCCGCGGCGGGTGACGCCCGCCGTCCTCGCCCTCACCGCCGCGAGCGTCCTGACGCTCTCCACGACGGCCCTCACCACCACCCCGGCCGCGGCCGATCCCGGGCTGCAGAAGATCGACCGGCACGTCGTCGTCCTCGTCAACCTCGCCAACGCCCGCCTGGCGAGCCCCGATGCGGACCACTCGGACGCCCGCAGCCACTTCTTCGGGCAGAGCGGATCCCTGGCCTCGTACTACGCCGCCAACTCCGGGGGGCTCCTAGGCGTGGTGCCCGCGAAGGACGACGGCGTGCTGGGGCCGTTCGACCTCGCCATGGACGGCTCCACCTGCGACACCGGCAAGATGGCCGAACTCGCCCGCAAGGCGCTGCCGTCCGGCCTGGCCTACGACCACCTGTCGATCGTCATGCCGAGCAACAAGGCCTGCGACTGGTGGGGCCTCGGCAACCAGCCCGGCAACGTGACCTGGTTCCAGGAGGGGGCGGTCAAGGACGTGGCCGCCATCGCCCACGAGATGGGCCACAACCTCGGCTTCGCCCACCAGGAACGCCAGGTGTGCACGCCGGGCAGCTTCACCTCCTGCACCGCCGACGGCTACAGCAGGCGGACGCCCATGGGCGCGGGCGGCGAGAAGAAGGGCCTCTCCGCTCCCGAACTGATCGCGCAGAAGTGGCTGCCCGGCGGGCAGGTCACCACGCCCACCGCCGCCACCACCGTGCACCTCACCCCCCTGCACGCCGCCGCGGACACCGCCGGGGTGCGTGCCGTCGACCTCCCCCTCGGAAGCGGCGGCGACCGGATCGTCGTCGAGTACCGCACTCCCGGCGCCACCACCCCCGACCTGGACGTCGCGAAGGGCGTCGACGTCTACCGCGTGCCCAAGGGCCAGTACGACCACGCCGTCATGATCGGAAACGGCAAGCAGGACGACAAGGCGACCGCCGGCTCGTTCACCGGGACGGTGGCCCTCACCGACACCGCGACCGGCCTGTCCCTCAGCGTCACCGGCGCGACCGCCACCGGCGCCGACGTCCAGATCCGGTTCGGCTCCGGCACCACCCCCAGCCCCGGCCCGACCCAGAGCGCCACACCCACCGGTCCCGCCCCGGGCACCACCACCGCCAAGCCCGGCTCCGGGACGACCCCGACGGGCACCGCCGTACCGACGCCCACCCACCGGGCACCCTCCCCGACCGCGACCGCCGGCGACGGTGCCGCCGACATCGGCACCACGGGTCTGCCGACGCCGCCCGCCGGCACCACCGCGACCGGCACCGACTCGCTCGCCCACACCGGCGCCAAGGTCACCGTCCCCGCCCTCGCCGGCAGCGTGCTGGTCCTGGCCGGCGGCACCACGGCGGTCCTCCTGCGCCGGCGCCGCACCCAGCACCGCAAGCACTGATCGGGCCTCCCCTCCGAGAAGACCCGCGGCGGACCGCAACCCGGCCACGGCCCCTCCGGGGCCGGCACCGGTCCGCCGTCGGGCCCCACTCCCCCGGCGAAGCAGCCTTCGCCGGGCGGATCAGCAACCGCCCATCCCAGGATCGAGGCCATCCGTGCCAGAACCAGCCGCCGCCCCGCCCCCGGGCACCGCGCACAGCCGCCGGTCGCCCGCCAGAGCACTCACGACCCGTCACCACCACGGCGAGCACGGCCCGCCCGGCCCGGGTGACACCACCCCCCGTACCCGGGCCGCGAACACCGCCGAGAAGGCCTCGCCGATCCTCCAGGCCTTCCGGCAGCTCCCCGAGGCCGTCCGGGCCGAGCTGGCGCGACACCTCGAAGCGCCGACCGAAGCGGACCCCGGCACCTCGTCCGCCGACGGCCGCATCGTCCCCGTCCCCGTCCCCGTCCCCGTCCCCGACCCCCGGCTCGTACGGCGGTTCTACGACACCCGCCTGCGGTTCCACGCACTGCACACGCCCCGCCGCGACTGCCGCCAACTCGTCGCCAGGCTCGGCGACACCGTCCTGCGCGGCCACCGGGACGACCACCTCCTCGAAGTCCACCTGGCCCGGTGCACGGACTGCGACCGCACCCGCACCCGCACCGAGCTCACCGCCATCCACGCCTGGCAGCGCACCACGCTCCAGCGCGCGCTACTGCCGGGGACCGGTGGCCCCGCGCCGGGCCCGTCGACCGCGACGGCCGCGCAGTCGGCTCCGGAGGGGTCGCACCCGGCTACGTCCGTCCGCGCCCCTCGGGCCTCTCCGCGAAGACGCCGTCCCGCTGCCGCCGGCCACCGCCCGCGCCCTTCCGACCGGACCATCATGGTCGGCCTCATCGTGCTGGGCCTCGGTGTCCTGATCGTGGCGGCGGCCGCGGCCGCCGCACCCCAACTGCCCGCCCCGCCCGATACTGCCGCGCACCCGGCTCCTCCTGCGAACCCGCCGTCGGGCCCGCCATCGAACCCGCCGTCGGTCTCGTCCCCGGCCCGGCCGCCCGCCTCCCCGGGGGTGCCGCCTCCCCCGTCACCGTCACACCCGGGATCGCCGACCGCCGCGGCCCCGGGCCGCTCCGGTGCCGCACCCGGACCGTCGGCGCGGGCCGACTCCTCCGGGGCGCCGCCCACCGGTCAGCCGGCCGGGACGACAGGGCTCCGCCTCGTCAACCTGCGCAGCGGCCTCTGCGTCACCCCCGGCGACGGTGACGGATCCGGCGTCCGCCTGGAGACCTGCACCGGCGGCGACGCGCAGCGCTGGCGGCTCGTCCGCGACGACGCGGACGGTCTCTACCGGATCCGCCACGCGGCCGACGAGCGATGCCTGGACGGGACCAGCGGCGGGGGCAACACCGTCGCCGCCGTCCTGCGGGACTGCCTCGCCGGCCGCCGGGAGCAGCTCTGGACCGTCCTTCCGGACAAGGACTCCGGTGCCTTCCGCATCCGCTTCGCACCACCGGTCGGATCCAGCGACTACGGCGAGCACCTGCTCGGGCCCCGCGACATCTGGCCCGGGCCGGCCAAGGCCGACTCCCCCTCGTCCACCAACCGAACTACTACGGCAAGGACGACTTCCTCTTCACCTCGTCGAACTGACCGCGACTGACCGTCACGGACGGTCGTCGTGGGAGCGGCCTTCGTCGGCCGGGGCGCGGGGCAGCTGTTCCTGGTAGGTCCAGCCCGGTTCGGTGAACCGTTGCTGCAGCCCTTCGTCCGGCAGGCCGCTCCCCCACCGTTCGCTCATCACCTGCGGGGCCGTCAGGTCGGCTGCCTCGGTTTCCGTTTCGTGCACGGTGCTCACTGTGTCAGCCGGGGCCGCGGCTGTGCCAGAGGGGTTTCGGTCGGGCGATGGGCGGCCGGCGGCGCGCACGCGGGGTACCCCGTCGTCTCCGATTGCCTACGAACCTGTGAGTCCGTGTCCGAACTTGATGCGATTTCCGGCCCGTTCTCCGTCACACCCACCGGTGAACGAGCCCCGAAGCGGGGGCGTGTACGACCGGTCGCCGCTCTCCTGGGGGTCCTGTCCGGATCGGGCGTCCGCCCGCCGACCACGAGAGTGAGGCCCCAGGTGGGGATGACAAGACGAAGGACGCGCGTCGCGCGGGCCGCGGTGCTCACCGTCGCGCT
This sequence comes from Kitasatospora sp. NPDC085464, assembly GCF_044541955.1. NCBI lineage: Bacteria > Bacillati > Actinomycetota > Actinomycetes > Kitasatosporales > Streptomycetaceae > Kitasatospora > Kitasatospora sp. NPDC085464. Next base: position 2,253 of record NZ_JBITTM010000056.1, on the reverse strand, counting down.
GACCGTCAGCGGGGTGCTGACGGCGCCCGCGGCGTACCCGCAGAGCGCGGACGGAGCGGTGACGGTCCGGGTGGTCCGGGCCGTCGACGCCACGGGTGCGTGGACGCCCGCGCTGGAACCGGGCCTGGCGGGCGTGCGGGTGACCCTGACCGGCGGGAGCCGGGTCCACGTCGAGGGCACCACCGCAGCCGACGGGACGGTGACGCTGGCACCGCCGCGGAACCGGGACCGCGGCGGCAAGTACCGGGTGCAGGTGGTGAATCCGAAGCCCGGCGTGCTGTTCCCCGCCTTCGCCTCGCGGGAGGGACTGGACGGGGCGCCCGACCGGCTCAGCTCCAACCTTGAGTTCGTCGACCTCTCCGACGGCCGGAACGTCTCGTACACCACGGGCCTGTGGAGCCCCGGCGACTACTGCCAGAAGAACGCCCCCCTGGTGACGACCTGCCAGAACACCACGTGGGAGGGCGGCGCGCAGCGCACGCTGGTGTCCTTCCCGTACGGTGCGCGCGGCCAGGACGGCGTGGACGTGACCGTCACGGACATCGCCACCGACGCGGAGACCGGCACGCTGTTCGGCATCGCGTGGAACAGGGCCGACGGGCGGGTGTTCTCCTCGGCGGCGGCCAAGCGCAGCACCGGCTACGGCCCGGGCGGCTCCGGCGGGATCTACGTGACCGACCTGGCGCAGAGGCGGACCACGCTGTTCACCACCGTCCCGGACGCCGGAAGCACGGCGCACGGGCCGGGGACGGACGACGCGTTCCTGACGGTGCCGGGCAAGGAGAGCCTCGGCGGGCTCAAGGTGACGGACGACGGCAGGGACCTGTTCGTCGTCAACCTCAACGACCGCCGGCTGTACCGCTACGACGCCACCGCGGCGACCGCGTCGTCACCGAAGGCCGTCTACCCCGTCCCCGACCCGGGCTGCCCCTCGGCTGGTGACTGGCGCCCCTTCGGCCTGGGCTTCCAGGACGGGACCGGCTACCTCGGCGGTGTCTGCTCGGGCGAGTCGACGGGCGCGGTGTCGGACCTGCGGGCGGTCGTGCTGCCCTTCGACCCGGCCACCGGCCGGTTCCGCCCGGCCGTGCTGGACCAGCCGCTGGACTACCCTCGCCAGTCGACCGTCGGCGCGGGCCCGTGCGACGGCGCCGGCTGGTTCCCGTGGACGGACACCTACCCCACCGCGCAGAACGGCCAGACCTGCTCCGGCTTCCGCGCCCAGCCGGAGCCGGAGCTGGGCGAGGTCGGTTTCGAGGCGGACGGTTCGATGCTGCTGGCCTTCCGCGACCGCTTCGCCGACCGGGCGACGGGCCAGGCGGCGGCGGGCGCCCCCGTCGGGCAGGTCCTGTCGGGCGGTGATCTGGACAAGGCCTGCCCGGTGAACGGCACCTACGTGCTGGACACCGACAACGGCTGTGGACTCTCGCCCCGGGGCACCCGCTTCTTCGACACCAGCCGGATGGGCTTCCACCACAACGCGGCCTACGCCGGGATGGCGCTGTCCAAGGTCGAAAGCACCCTCGGGATCTCCGGGTTCGACCCCAACAGCACCGCCTTCGGCTACGGCACGTCGTTCCTCCAGCGGGCGGACGGCAAGCAGGACCCGGCGTTCGGACTGCGCCTCAACCCGGCGAACGTCCCGGCGCCGTTCGGCAAGGGCGCCTCGATGGGCGACCTCGAAGTGCTCTGCGACCGGGCGCCGCTGCAGATCGGCAACCGGGTCTGGTACGACCCCGAGCGCGAAGGCATCCAGGAACCCGGCCAACTCCCCGCGCAGGGCGTCACCGTCCACCTGTACGACCGGTCGGGCGGGCTCGTCGGAACCACGACGACGACGGCACGCGGCGAGTACTACTTCGACGACTCGAACGTGGACGGCGGCCTCGCACCGCACACCGCGTACACGATCCGGCTGGACAACCCGTCCGACTACGCCGAGGGCGGTCCGCTCCACCGCTGGGTGCCCACCCGGCACGACGTCGGTGACGATCCCTTCGTCAACTCCAAGGGCATCGCCCCGCCGGGAGAGCACTATCCCGAACGGGCCCTGACCACCGGCGGCCCCGGCGAGAACGACCACACCCTCGACTTCGGCTTCCGACACTGCGGGTGCGGCCACTGACAACCCCCTGGTGGCGGGGGGGGGGGGGGGGGGGCCCCCCCCCCCCCCCCCCCCCCCCCGCCCCGCGGCGCGCCCCCCCGCCCCCCCCCCCCGCGCCCAGCCAGGCTGTGGGAGAAACACAACCAAACCCA
>NZ_JBITTM010000055.1:0-59494 GCF_044541955.1 Kitasatospora sp. NPDC085464 | reverse complement strand
CCGTGGCATTAGGCAAGGGGAAAAAATGGAAACTGTGGTCCTCACCCGGCAGCATATTGCCAAGATCGTCAAGGAAAAGGGCTTCGATCATTTCATGGACCGGATGATCTCCCGTCTGGGCGAGGCGTTCCGGGCCGGCGGGCACGGCGGCGTGACCCCGGCCCGGGAGGGATTCCTGCGCGGTCCGGGGGACACCGCGATCATCGAATGGATGCCGCACCATCGGCCCGGCGACTCCGTCACCATCAAGACCGTGGGCTACACGCCGTACAACCCGGAGGAGCACCGGCTGCCCACCATCATCGGGTCCATGACCCGGTACGACGACGTGACGGGCCGTCTGCTGGCGGTCTGCGACGGGATCCTGCCCACGGCCATCCGGACCGGCGCCGCCTCGGCGATCGCCAGCCGGCTGCTGGCCCGCCCGGACAGCCGGGTGCTCGGCCTGGTCGGGGCCGGCGCACAGGCCGTCACCCAGGCCCACGCCCTCAGCCGGGTCTTCCCGCTGGAGCGGATCGTCGTCCACGACATCGACCCGGCCCACGCGCGGTCCTTCGCCGAACGCGTGGAGTTCCTCGGCCTGGACGTCCGGGTGGCACCGGTCACCGAGATCGAGGCCACCGCCGACATCATCTGCACCGTCACCTCGGTGGCGGTCGGCGGCGGCCCGGTGCTGCTCGGCGAGCACCTGCTCCCGCACGCGCACGTCAACGCCATCGGGGCGGACCTGATCGGCAAGTTCGAGGTGCCCCTGCACGTCCTGCGGTCGGCCTTCGTCACGGCCGACCACCGCGGGCAGGCGCTGCGCGAGGGCGAGTGCCAGCAGCTGGCGGAGGGCGACCTCGGGCCCGACCTGATGGAGCTGTGCGCGGACCCGGCCCTCGCCGAAGCGCACCGGGACGGCCTGACCGTCTTCGACTCCACCGGCTTCGCGCTGGAGGACCACGTGGCCTTCGACGTCCTGCTGGAGCTCGCCGCCGAGGGCGGGATGGGCGACCACGTCCAGATCGAGCACCTGCCCGAGGACGCGCTGAACCCCTACGCCTTCGCGTAGCGGCGGTCCCCGCGGCACCGGACCCGGGCCGCCCCCGTGCCGTCGACCCGGCACGGGGACGGCCCGTTCGTCCGTGTCCCGTCGTCCGTGTCCTGTCCGTCCGTCTCCTGCCCGTCCGTGTCCCGCCGTCCGCCTTCGGCTCCGGCGGGCGGGCGGAGGGACCTCAGGACTCCAGGTACCGCAGGACCGCCAGGATCCGCCGGCTGTAGCCGGTGGTGTGGCTCAACTCCAGCTTGTCGAAGACGGTGTTGAGGTTCTTCTCCACCGAACTCAGCGAGATGTGCAGCTTCTGCGCGATGGCCGTGTTGGTGTGCCCCTGCGCCAGCGCCTCCAGCACGGTGCGCTCGCGCGGGGTCAGCCGGGCCAGCGGATCGCCGTGCGTGGTGCGGATGACCAGCTGCCGGATGACCTCCGGGTCGATCGCCGCCCCGCCCGCGTGGATCCGCTCCAGTGCGTCGAGGAACTCCTCGACCTGGGCCACCCGGTCCTTGAGCAGGTAGCCGACCCGCTCCGCGTTGGACGCCAGCAGCTTGGCCGCGTAGTTGCGCTCGATGTGCTGGGAGAGCACCAGCACGCTCACCTCCGGCCAGCGCTCGCGGATCTCCACGGCCGCCCGCAGCCCCTCGTCGGTGTGGGTCGGGGGCATCCGGATGTCGAGGACGACGACGTCCGGCTTCTGCGCCTCGACCTCCTGGAGGAGCGTCGTCGCGTCGCCGAGGGCGGCCAGGACCTCGTGGCCCTCCTCGACGAGCAGCCGGACCAGGCCCTCCCTGAGCAGGGTCGAGTCCTCGGCGAGGATTACGCGCATGGGATCTCCGCGGTGATGGTGGTCGGTCCCCCCGGGGGGCTGTCGACATGCAGGACGCCGTCCAGCGCGGCCACCCGGCTGAGCAGCCCGGTCAGGCCGCTGCCGGCCGGGTCCGCGCAGCCCGTCCCGTTGTCCTCGACCCGGACGGTGAGCAGGGTGCCGCTGAGGCTCAGCCGCACCGAGATGGCGGTGGCCGAGGAGTGCTTGGCGGCGTTGGTCACGGACTCGGACACCACGAAGTAGGCGGCCGTCTCCACCGGCTTGGGCAGCGCCGCGCCGACCTCGAACTGCGTGCGCAGCGGAATGCTGCACCGCTCGGCCACCCCGCCCAGCGCCTCTTCCAGGCCGAGGCTGTCGAGCGCCGACGGGTACACCCGCCAGGCCACCTCGCGCAGTTCGGTCAGCACGCCCTGGGACTCCTCGTGGGCCTGCAGCAGCAGCGCGCCCGCCTGCTCGGGGTTGCGGCCCCGGCGGGCCCTGCCCAGCAGCATGCCCAGCGCCACCAGCCGCTGCTGGACGCCGTCGTGCAGATCGCGTTCGATGCGCCGGCGCTCGGCGTCCACGGCCTGGACCACCGCGGCACGGCTGGTGGCGAGTTCGTCGATCCGCCGCCGGAGCAGCTCCTGCTCGGAGGGCCCGAAGCACTCGCGGGCGATCCGGGTGTCCAGGGCCGCCAGCGAGTACAGGCCCTGCAGGTCGAGGAAGAGCAGGACCCCGCCCAGCAGGGCCTGGGTGAGGAGTTGGTCCCAGTCGAGCGTCCCGCGGGTCGCCCCGTTGACCATCAGCCCGGCCAGCAGGACGCCGAAGCCGAGCAGTCCGATGACGACGGCGCAGAGCAGCCCGGTGTAGCAGCGCACCGCCAGGTAGCGCAGGAGCTTCTGGTCGGACGCCTTGTAGTGCTCGGGGAAGCGGTCGCCGAAGAAGACGGAGCGGCGGTTGCGCTCCAGGAGCGTCAGCCGGCGGGCCCCGGCCATCAGCACCTCCAGGGCGCTCGGCCGGCTGCGCGGCCAGAGCAGGAAGGGGCCGAGGGCGGCGCCGACGACGAGGAAGTGCAGCGCGCCGAGCATCGCGGTCAGACAGCCGATCAGCACTCCCAGGCTGCGGCGCGGCCAGGAGGGGGCCGGTGCGACGGCCTCGTCCTCCGCGACGCCCTGACCGTCCGGAAACCCCGTCGGGTGGTGGGATGCCGCGCCCGCTGAATCTCCTCGCACGAGGCCCGAGCCTAGTGCGGCGGCGCAGCCCGGGCAAGATCGCCAGGACGGCGCGGCGGCCTGGGCGGTGCGCTCCGGCAGCACGGTCCCGGTCATGAACTGCGCCGCTGCTGCGACTGGTTGCGGTTGCGCAGCCGGAGCGTCAGGTAGCCGACCAGGGCCACCACGACCACGGCCAGGACGACCTTGGACAGCACGCCGACGTACGTCTCCACCATGTCCCACCGGTCGCCCAGCCAGTAGCCGGCCAGCACCAGCACGCTGTTCCAGATGAGGCTGCCGAGGGTGGTGAGCATGATGAACTGCGGCAGGGCCATCCGCTCGACGCCGGCCGGCACGGAGATCAGACTGCGGAAGATCGGCACCATCCTGCCGAGGAAGACCGCCTTGGTGCCGTGCCTGGCGAACCACTGCTCGGTGCGTTCCAGGTCCGAGACCTTCACCAGCGGCAGCCGCGCCCAGATCGCGTGCATGCGCTCGCGGCCGAAGAGCAGGCCTGTCCAGTAGAGGACCACCGCGCCGACGACCGAGCCCAGCGTCGTCCAGAACAGGGCCGACACGAGGCTGAGCACCCCCTGGCCGGCGGCGAAACCGGTCAGCGGCAGGATCACCTCGCTGGGCAGCGGCGGGAACAGGTTCTCCAGGGCGATCGCCAGGCCGGCCCCGGGGCCGCCCATCGTGTCGACGAGGTCGGCGGCCCAGCCCGCGATGCCGTCCGCGGGTTCCTGGGGCAGCGCCAGGAGCATGGGGTTCATGGTGGTCTCCAAGGCCGGCGGGGTCGGTGGGCCGGGGCGGCTGCCCCGATGCCCCTCCAACCTAGGAAGCGCTGTTCAGCGGCGGTATGAGGATTGCCGTCCGGTCCGGTGGTGTTCTCCGCAGGGCCGGTCCTGCGGAAACCCGGAGGGTCCGCGCGCCCGGCCCGGGCCGGGCGCCGCGGTCGCCGGAATGCGCGGCAAACGCCGCTGACCCTTTCCTGCCAACCCGCTCGGATTTCCTTTTCCGGGTTGTCGGTCCGGGGCTACGTTGGATCTCGTTCGAGCGGTTCGTTCGAGCGAATCCATCCCTCACAACCGGAGGTCAGACATGGAGAAGGAAATCGAGACCGGTCTCGTCTACGAGGCCCCGGAGCTCTCCGAGCTCGGCGACTACGACGAGCTGACCCGTGGTGTCGGCTTCCCGCTGGCCGACTTCTTCATCCACTTCGACTAAGCCTCACAAAGGCCGGTCGTTGATCGGATGAATTGAACGGTGCCAGACGGCGGCGGAATGCGGGGGATTCCCTCCGCATTCCGCCCGCCGCTGCTCCCGGAATCACGGAGGAACCATGCAAGAGAACCCGGATCCCCCTGGTCCCTGGTTCGTCGTCCTGCCCGACTGCGCGTCCGCGCTCCCGGTGGCCCGGCGACTGGGCGGCCACGTCGGATTCACCCTGAACCATGCCTCGGGGCGTCCCTGGGTGGTCGGACGTGCCCCGGACGGGAGCACCGGTGTCGCCTCGGCCGTCCACGCCCGGCACGGCACCACCGCGCTGCTGGTGACCGGCACCCACGCGCTGACCGCCGATCAGCTGGAGGGCTGGGCCAAGCGCGTACGGCACCCGGCCGACCTCGACGCGCTCGCCCGCTCCCTCGCCGGCAGCGCCCACCTGGTCGCCAGCATCGACGGCGAGATCCGCGTCCAGGGCACCGCCACGGGGGTGCGCCGCGTCTTCACCGCCACCGTCGACGGCTGCGCCCTCGCGTCCGACCGCGCCGACCTGCTCGCCGCCCTGGCCGACGCCCCACTGGACCCGGTCCGCCTCACCGCGCGGCTGCTGGCCATGACCCCGTCGTCGCTCACCGAACCGCTGTGGACCGGTGTCGACCTCGTGCCCGCCGACAGCTGCCTGCTGATCGCCGCGAACGGCCGCGCCACGGTCCGGCCGTGGTGGCAGCCGCCGCCGCAGGACCTGGACCGCACGCAGGGCGCGCCCGCCCTGCGCCAGGCCCTCGCCGAGGCGGTCGCGGTCCGCGCCCGGGACGGCGCCGTGGTCGGCTCCGACCTGTCGGGCGGCCTCGACTCCACCCCCCTCAGCTTCCTCGCCGCCGAAGCCACCGGCCGCGCCTCCGGCGGCCTCGTCACCGTGCGCATCGGGGTGGCGGACCCCACCCACGACGACCACATCTGGGCCGCCAAGGCGCAGGACCTGCTCGACGGCGACCACATCACGCACACCGTCTTCCGGCCCGGCGAACTGCCCGACATGTTCGAGGACGTGGCGAGCCCGATCACCGGCCTGGACGAGCCCACCCGCTGGATCCGCCCGGTCGCCAGGCTCAAGGAGACCGCCCGCCGGCTGGCCGCCGTCGGCGCCCGCGTGCACCTCACCGGACACGGCGGCGACGAAGTGCTGGCGGTCAAGCCCAGCTACCTGCACGACCTGACGCGCCGCCGCCCCGGCCTGGCCCGCGAACACCTCGCGGGCATGCGCGCCATGCGCCGCTGGTCCGCGTCCGCCACCGTCCGGGCCCTGGCCGACCGTCGCCCGTACGGCGTCTGGCTGGCCGCCGAGGCCGAGGACCTGACCAAGCCCTTCCCGCCGGCCAACGCGCCGCTGTTCGGCTGGGAGTACCCGCTGCGTCTGCCGCCGTGGGTCACCGCCGACGCCGCGTCCGGCCTGATCGCCGAGATGCGCCGACGTGCCGACGGGGCGCGGTCCTACGCACCGACCCGCTCCGCGCACACCACCATCGACCTGGCCCGCCAGCTCGGCGCGGCGGTGCGCCTCGCGGAGTTCGTCACCGGCGCCGAGGGCGCCGTCCTCCAGGCCCCCTACCTGGACGACCGCGTGATGGAGGCCTGCCTGGCGGTCCGCCCGGAGGAGCGCAGCTCCCCGTGGACGTACAAGCCGCTCATGGTCGAGGCGATGCGCGGCACCATGCCCGAGGGGTCGCTCAACCGGGCGACCAAGGGCGAGTTCTCCGACGACTTCTTCCGCGGCCAGCAGCGCCACCGCGGCCAGCTCGCCGAACTGTTCGAGCAGCCGCTGCTGGCCGGGCTCGGCCTGGTCGATGCCGCGACGCTGCGCCACATGGCGCTGTCCGCCTACCCGCCCGGCCTGCCCTGGGGCGCCCTCGACTCCACCATGGCCGTCGAGAACTGGCTGCGCGCCCGGGCCCGGTGGAACCTGGCGCCGGCCGACGCCCCCGCAACCGAACCGACCGATTCGAACCACGGGAAGGACGACCGTGTCCCTCAACCTCGCTGACGGCGTGTCGATCGCCGAGACCGACGACGGCGCGGTGCTGCTCGACGAGCGGTCGGGCCGCTACTGGCGGCTCAACAGCTCGGGCGCGCGCGTCCTCCAGGGCCTGCTCGCCGGGCGCGACGCCCGGGAGGCGGCCGTCGACGCGGCCGGCAGTGCCCGGGTGGCGCCCGAGCAGGCCGCGCAGGACGCCGCCGGCCTCCTCGCCAAGCTGCGCGCGGCCGGGCTGGTGACGCCGTGAGTTCGCCCGTCGCCATCACCGACCGCCCCCGGCTGGCCGCGCACCGGCGCCTGCTGCCGTGGCTGGCGACGGTGGTGGCCCGGGCCCTGATGCACCAGCCGCCGGCCCGGATCCGCACGGTCCTGGAGTTCCTGCGCCGGGGCGCCCGGCCGTCCACCGTCCGGGAGGCGAGCCGCGCCCGGTCCGCGGTCGTCGCGGTGAGCGTCAGCTGCGCCGGCGAGGGCTGCGTCCAGCGCTCCCTGGCCACCGCCCTGCTCTGCCGGCTGCACGGCCACTGGCCCACCTGGTGCTCGGGCGTACGGGTGGTCCCCTTCCTGGCGCACGCCTGGGTGGAGGTCGACGGCGAACCGGTCGACGAGCCGTACCCGCGCGGCTACCACACGACCCTGATCCGGGTGCCCCCGCTGGAGCGGTCATGAGGACGACGGAACTGACGGACTTCGGCCTCGGGCTGCGGATCGACGGCTTCGAGCCCGGCTCCCACAGCCCGCGGATGCTGCGCACCCTGCTGTGGGAGTACGGCGTGCTGCACCTGACCGGGTTCCCGCGCGACCCGGCGGAGTTCAGCGGGCTGGCGCGCTGGTTCGGCGAGCCCGAGACGGTCTTCCCCGCCGAGCACCGGGCGCCCGGCCACCCCGAGGTGCGTCTCCAGACGAACGTCCGCGGGCTGGGTGCCAACGCGGGCGGGCAGTACTGGCACGCCGACGGGTCCTTCGCGCCGACGCGCTCCCTGGTCACCCTGCTGACCTGCGACGAGGCTCCGCAGGAGGAGGGCGAGACGCTCTTCGCGGACCTGCGTGCCGGGTACGCGGACCTGCCCGAGGAGCTCCGGGCGGAGGTGTCCGGCCTGAACGGCGGCTTCCCGTGCCGGCAGATCGCCGAGCAGGACATGCGGCGGGCGACGGCGATGCGCACCGTGGTGCTGTCCGAGGAGGAACGGCGGCGCAAGCTCGCCGAACTGACCGACTTCGTCCGGCCCCTGGTGGCGACGCACCACGCCACGGGGCGGGAGGTCCTCGTCCTCAACGAGCACTGGCTGCGGGACGTCCCGGGCCGCTCGCCGGCCGACGGCCGGCGCCTGCTCGGGCTGCTCTACGGCACGGTGACCCGGCCGGCGAACGTGTACCGGCACCGCTGGGCGGTCGGCGACGTCCTGGTCTGGGACAACACCTCGGTGCTGCACAAGGCCGTGCCGGCCGCGCCCGGCCGGCGCAAGATCACCCGGCGGATCACCAGCGCCGCGCCGCAGCCGGTGCCGCAGCCGCTGCCGCTGCCGGTGTCGGAGCCGCTGCCGGTGTCGGAGCCGGCCCTTCCCCTCGCGCCCTGACCGCCGGGCCCCTGATCGCCGAGGCCTTCGCCGTCGCCCCCCGACGACGGCGAGGGCCTCGGGCGCAGCGGCCGGCCGCCCGCCGCGTCGGTTCCCCCACGACCGCCGCGGTCGGCCTCCGGCTGCGGCGGCCCCCACAACCGCCGCAGCCGGCCGCCGGCCCCTGAACTGCCCGCTCCGTGCGGGCGGATGTGAAATCTTCACGCGGACGCCGTGACCCCGGAGGTGTCTGCGCCGGACCGGCCGCGCCATACTGGCGGCGACATCAGTTTCGGCCGGGAAGGCCCCAGTGAGCGACACGAGTGAGCATCAGGTGGTGCACCTCTGGTCGCTGGACGAGGACGTCGCCGTCGTCCCGGGCGACGGCGAGACGGAGACCGTCCTCAGCGGTCGGTGGGGTGTCCAACGGCTCAGGGTGGACGGCTACGGCCTGGTGCGCGAGGCCCTGCGCCGGATGCAGCTGGGGCCGGTGCGCCTGAGCAACGTGGAACACCCGCCCGGCACCGGCGGGGGCGTGCCGCCGGACCGGATCCTGCTGCCGGCCCTGCGGCAGGTCGCCCACCTGGTGGTGCGCACCCTCGCGATGGACGACCTGGTGGGCCCGCTGCTGTCGGTGTACCCGTTGAGCCCCAAGGCGGCCTTCACCCTGGTCGGACTTCCGGTGCGGCGCCTGCGGCTGGTGCTCGGCGCGTCCCTGGTGGTCCGGACCGAGGGCGTGGTGCTGGAGACGCCGACCAGCCCGTACCGGGTGGTGGTGCACCGCCCCGAGGCGTTCTGGGTCATCGGCATGCTGGCGCGGCCGTGCCTGCTGGAGGACGCGGTGGCCGCGCTCCCGCTGCCGCCCGGTGTCACCCGGGGTGTCATCGGGTACCTGCGGGCGGCCGGGATGGCCGTTCCGGTCGACCCGGTCCGTCCGCCCCGGGACGACGCCCGTACGGGCCCGCCCCGGTGACGGACGGTCGGGCCCTACAGCAGCCAGCCCGCCTCGCGGGCGGCGCGGATCGCGTCGACCCGGTTGCGCGCGTTGAGCTTGGAGACGATCGTCGTCAGGTAGTTGCGCACGGTGCCCGCGGAGAGCCGCAGCAGTTTGGCGATCTCGACCGGGTCGTGGCCCTCGGAGGCGAGCCGGAGGACCTCGGTCTCCCGTTCGGTGAGCGGGGTCTCCTCGCTGTTCCAGGTGTCCAGTGCGAGCTGCGGGTCGATCACCCGCTGCCCGGCCGCCACCCGGCGTATCGCGCTGGCCAGTTCACCGGGCGGCGCGTCCTTGAGCAGGTAGCCGGAGACCTGGGCCATCAGGGCCCGTCGCAGGGTGCCGGGGCGTCCCAGGTTGGTCAGGATCAGGGTGCGGCACTCGGGCAGCCGCTCCCGCAGGCGGGCGGCTGCCGTCAGCCCGTCGACGCCGGGCAGGTCGATGTCGACGACGGCCACGTCGGGCCGGTGCTCCAGGGCCGCCTGCACGATCTCGTCGCCGCGGGCGACCTCGGACACGACGGTGAGGTCGTCCTCCAGGTCCAGCAGCGCGACGAGCGCGCCGCGCACCATGTGCATGTCCTCGGCCAGCAGGATGCGGATCTCCATGACACAACACTCCTCTGCGGCCGCGCGGGCCTGGGGTGGGGGCGGGAGGATCCGGACGTGGGGGGTCCGGAGCGGGCTCGGGTGGCGGGCGGTCAGGCGGCCGGGCCGCTGTGCGGCAGTGCGGACGGCTCCCCGGTCTCCCAGGGCTCGGTGTCCTCCGCGGCCTCCCGCTGCCCGGGGACGGCGGAGACCGGGGCCTCCGCGACGACCCGGAACGTTCCGTCGCACCCGTGGGCGATGGTCAGCCGGCCGGAGACGGAGTGCAGTCGCATCCGGAGGTTCTCCAGGCCTGCGCCGCTGTGCTGCGAGGTGTCCCGGTAGTCCGGGTCCACCCCGTCGTTGGTCACCACGAGCCGTACCCGGCCGCCGTTCTGGACGGCTTCGATGGAACAGCGGCCGGCCCGTGAGTGGCGCAGCAGGTTGGTGATCGCCTCGCGCAGGACGGCCGCGAGCACCGTGTTGACCTGCGGGCCGAGCTCGCCGAGCCGCACGCTGGTGGTCAGCTCCACGTCGGTGGCTTCCAGCAGGGCGACGACCGAGGAGAGTTCGCTCTCCAGGGACATCTCGCGCAGACCGCGCGAGACCCGGCGGACGTCGGCCAGGGACTGCCGGGACAGCGTCAGGACGTCCTCGACCTCCGCCTTGGCGCGCTGCGGCTGGGCCAGGACGAGCCGGTGGATCAGCTCGCTCTTCAGGGTGATGGCGGACAGGCTGTAGCCGAGCAGGTCGTGCAGGTTGCGCGAGATGCGCAGCCGCTCCTGGATCACCGCCAGCCGGGCCAGTTCGTTCTGCGTCTCGTGCAACTGCCGCACCAGGGCGGCGAGCCGGGACAGCCCGTAGACGACGAGGCCGGTCAGCAGGGTCGACTGCGAGAGGTAGATGCTGTCGAGCAGCGGGCGTTCGTCGATCGCCGGAGGCACCAGCATGCTGAGTCCGACCACGCCGTACAGCGGCCAGCCGGCCCGGGGCGGCAGGAGCAGCAGCAGTGATCCGGCGAGGAACCCCGCCATGGCGCCCCACTGGGCGTTGAAGACCGGCATCGGCAGGTAGGTGAGCAGTGCCTGGATGCCGAGGGTCGTCCACTTCTGCGCGGCGGGCGCCTGTTCGGCCCCCGGCCGGGAGTGCTTCAACTGGAGGCAGAAGATGGCGACCAGGAAGAGCAGGCAGACCGCCATGTTGACGGGGGCCAGCTCGGTGCCCGCGATGTTGAGGGCCGTGATGCCGAGGTAACTCAGGAGCGCAGACGTCAGGATGAGGAGGGCGAAACGCGGGGCGGGCGGTGTGCGTTGGCCTCTCTCCGTTCCCTGCCCTCCGCTACCATCCGGTCGACTGCTGTCGTCGTGGCTGAGCTCATCGGGAACTTGCATTGTCTCCGCGGCCTTCTCTGCTCACATCCCCCTGCGAGCACGTCCGTCGATCATATCTTGGCGTACGGATGAAAGTTGACTAATCAACACATCCGATGACCTGCCCGGCGCGCGGTCGTCGATGACCCCGGGACGGGCACCCCCGGCACGCGAACGCGACCCCTGGCCGGTCGAGGGCTCCGGGAGACCCGATCGGCAGGGGCCGCAGGTGCACGCGTCCGGGCGCACCCGTCCTGCTCTGCTAGACGAACAGCGGTACGGGGTTGAGTTGTTCCCGTCGAAGGGGCTCGTTCCGCCGCCCGAGGGCCACCGGCACGTCGAAGAGCCGGCCAGGCGCGAACCTCGCCCAGAACTGCCGCATCCCCGGCACGATCACCTTCACCACCGGGATCCCGAGGTCCTCCCTCGTCTGGTCGAGCACCAGGAGCTCCAGGCCGCGGTCCCGGACCAGGCCGGTGATCGCGGTGACGTCGTCCAGGAGGTCCCCGGTCGGCGCGTACGCCCAGTCCCCGGGGCGGCGGGGCGCCACCGCCGGATCGGGCGTCAGGTAGCGCTCGCCCGCGAGCGTCGCGGTGCGCCACCAGTCGAGCGCGTCCGGGTCGTCGATCCGGTACCCGGTGCCCTCCGCCGTCACCGCGCCGACGGCCGGGAGGAGCTGCCCCATCTCGGTCAGCGCGCGGCGCAGCGCCAGCCGCGGGTCGAAGTGGGCGCCGAACCCGAAGACGACGTCCTCGACGGGCTTGTCGGTGCGGCGCGACAGGGCCGCCATGACCGGGATCCCGAAGTCCGAGGTGAGGTCGAGCACGTGGACCGACCGGTTCAACCCGCGGTAGCCGTCCAGCAGTTCCGGCAGGTGGTCGTCGTCGAAGGCGGCCAGGTCCACCCCGGGCTGCCGGGTGCGGTTGTACCACCACAGGGCGACGGCGTCCCGCTCCACCAGCTCCAGGAACCCCTGGACGAGCGCGTCCTCGGGGGTGCTGCCGGCCGCGTTGCCGTTGGAGTCCGCCCACAGGCCGTCGGGTGCGGCCTCCGCGCCGAAGTACAGCATCGACGTCGGCAGCAGCCGGTGGGTGCGCCCGGTCACCGACCAGACCTGCGTCCACTCGGTGGGCCGGGCCGGGTCGAACGGCGCGGGCACGTACTGGAAGCGCGAACCGCGCGCGTTCCACCGGTCCCGCTCCCGGAACTGCTCCTCGCCGTACAGCTGCACGGCGTTGGGGTGCAGGGCCGCCGGCCCGAGCCCGCGCAGCGAGTCGCGGACCACCGGCTCGTCGCCGTGCCGGGTGCCGCTGTGGCGCTCCACGGCCTCGCACAGGGCGCTCACCCGGGCCTCGGTCTCGGTCAGGCCCTTGCCGCCGCTCAGGCTGCGCAGCCCGGCCCGCAGGCCCGCGAGCGAGCGGCCGGGCATGGCGAGGTTGGGCCCGGACAGGAACGCCTGGAGGAAGTCCGGGCTGCCGGGAGCGCGCCGGATCTCCTTGACGATCCCGGTGACCGGGTCCACCAGGTGGCCGTGGCGCTCCAGCATCTGCCGGGGCGTCAGGGCGCGGTGCCCGTTGCCCGTTCCGGCGGCCTTGGGGCGCGACACCGGACGGAAGGGCGCCCGGACCCGCCGCGCCGCCAGGCCCCGGTCCCCGCAGGACGGGCACTGCGGGATCCGGGAGACCGGATGGGCGGTGGTGGCCAGCGTCGCGGTGTCCAGGGTGCGGACGGAGGAGTGCTCCGGGCCGCGCAGCCCGCCGAGCCACTTCGCGGCCTCCAGCGCCGCCAGGTGCAGGGCGAGCATGCGGACCACGGGCAGGCTCGCGGGCGGCAGCGGCACCGGGTCGGGCCGGCCGAGCGAGAACCGGAGCAGCTCCTCCGAGTGGCGGTGGCCGCGCAGCCGGGACGCCAGGCAGTGCCAGCAGGGGCCCTCGCCCGGGCGGAACACCGGCCCGAACCACGGGTTCGACCAGCCCAGCCGGACCGGCAGCCAGGCCGTGCCCTCCCGGCGGTGCGCGGCGTCCACGTCCGCGAGGCGGGGGGAGAGGTAGTCGTCGCACAGCACCACGGACAGGTCCGCCGGCGCGTCCCCGTCCGCGGGCGCGTCCCCGTCCGCCGCCGGGTTCAGCCCGGCGCCGCTCAGGGCCGCGCGGGCCACGGCGGGGTCCGTGTCGGTGCCGGTCAGTGCGAGGACCCGCACCCGGGCGCGGGCGAGCGAGGCCGGTACCCGGCCGCCGTCGAGCCCCAGCAGGTCCCAGAACGCCTCGGCGGCGGGGCCGGCGGGGCCGGCGTCGGTGGCGGAGGGCGGCGGGCCGGGCCGCGCGCGGTGCTCCGCCGGGCCTTCGGTATCCGTCCGAGTCCGGTGCTCCGCCGGGTTCCCGTCCGCCCCGTCGTTGCCGGCCTCGTCCGCCCACGCGGGTCGCACCCGGAGCAGGCCCGCGGAGGCCAGCGCCCGCAGGGAGCCGAGGGTCTCCTCGGCGGCGAGCGCCGGTGCCGCCTCCCGCAGCACGGCGGCCGTGCTGCGGCTGCCGTCCAGCAGCGGCGCCAGCACCTCGGCGTGATCTCCGCGCAGTGTGGTCAGCCCGCGTTGGGAGACCAGGTACACCGCCTGCCCGGGCACGGTCTCGGGCCGCAGGTGGCTCTTGAAGCCCACCCGGTCCGTGTCGCTGGTCACCAGCTGCAGTCTCTTCCCCCGTGTGTCGGTCATGCGCCCGGCTGGCCCCCGGTGGTCGAGGCGGGGGCCGGCTGGGCCGACATGACGCAGACGGTGAACAGGGCCACGCTCTGCGGCGCGACGGTGTCGACGTCCTCGATCACCAGGCCGGGGGTGGAGGCGGTGCCGAAGGCGGAGTCGCCGGTGACGGTGCCGAAGGTCAGGAAGGTGCTCATTGCTGCCGGAACTCCTAGGTCGTCGCTCTCGATCAGTTGCGAGGCCCACGCTGTTGCGGGGCCCGCGCCAAGATTCTGCGAAACGGGGAAATGGCGGGGACAGTGCTGCGGTCACCTCCGGCGTGTGAAGACGTCATACCGGCCGGCCGACCGGAGGGTCGACGGACGGCGCGAGCCGGGCCGACCGGCGGCCCGGCTCAGGCCGAGCGGACGCCGGCCGGGCCCTCGTACGGGGCTCGGACCGGGCCGCCGTTCGGGCCGCCGGGGGCCGTGAACGGCAGGACCTTGCGCGACTGCCCGCCGAGCAGGGCCATGCCCAGCGGGGTCACCGTGTGCAGGGCGCTGCTCCCCACCCGCCGGGTGCTGATCAGCCCGGTCTCCCGCAGCACGGTGGCGTGCCGGCTCGCGACCCCCGGCGACACCCCCAGCCGGGCGGCGAGCTGGGAGTTGGTGGAGGTGTCGGTCAGCAGGCGCAGGGCGGCCGCCCTGGTCTGCCCGACGAGCGCGCTCAGCGCCTGGGACTCGCCGTCGTCACCGGCGTGGCCGTCCGGGGCCGGGGCGTCGTCCCACCCGGCGACGAGGCCCGGCGCGGCGGCGAAGACCAGCACGGCCTGGCCGCTGTCCCGCTCGTGGGCCACCAGCCGACCGGCCTCCCCGGGCAGGAACACCGACGGCTTGAGGACCAGGCCGCGCCCGTCGAGGGCGAGGTCCACGTCCGGCCCGTCGTCCACCTCCAGGACCGGCGCCTTCCAGGAGATCCGCGGGTGCAGCGTCGACAGCAGCTGCTCCACCCCGCCGCCGGCCGCGACCCTGCCGTGCGCCTCGCACACCGCCTCCAGCCGTTCGAGGATCCGCGCCCAGTACGGGGACACCCCGGCGCGCCACACGTCCAGCGCCAGCCGGGTGCCCTCCGCGCGGGACCCGGGCGTCCGCTGCGCCGTCTCCTCGCGCCCGGCGCGTTCGAGCAGCCGCAGCGGCAGGTTCTCGGCGCCCCGGGTGAGCGGCACCGGCAGCGCCGCCCGGGTGCCGGCCCGCAGGGCGTTGCGGACGGCGACGCACCAGCGCACGCTCGCGTCGTCGCGCCAGGGCCGGGTCAGCAGCCGCAGCGCGAACACGCCCTCCATCAGGGGCCCCAGGCTGCTCTGGAGCCGGACGCGTGTCAGATCGGTACCGGTGAAGTGAATCCGCTGCATCGAGGCCGCCCCGTTACGTCGCTGTCGTGGTACCTCGACACTGTGCTCGCGGCGCCCGCGGGAACAGTGCCTGGCTCCCGTGGGCCGGGTGCGTACGTCACGTCGGCGGGCATGAGAATCTCAGGCGCGCGACCCGCGCGCGGGCGACGGTCACCGGCCGGGCGTCACGTCACCGACCGGGCTTCGGTCATGGTTACGGAAAACCGCAGCAGGACCGGGCGGTTGACCTCATGGTGGCGCCCCGCTCCCGCGCTCTAGCGTGAACGGCATGATCGCAACGTTGGCTTCCGCGTCGCTCGCCACCGCTTCCGCCGAGCCCGCAGGCGGCATCGCCGGATGGGCCGTCGACGTCATGACCACCCTCGGCGCCATGGGCGCCGGCCTGACCAACCTGGTCGACACCGTTCTGCCGTTCATTCCCAGCGAGATCATCCTCCCCGTCGCCGGGTTCGCGGCCGGGCAGGGCAAGCTGAGTCTGCCGGCCGTCATCGTCTGGACCACGATCGGCTCCATCGTCGGCTCCTGGATCGTGTACGCCGCGGGCGCCCTCCTGGGCCTGGAGCGGACCCGCGCCCTCGCGGCCCGCATCCCGCTCATCAGTGCGCACGAGATCGACAAGGCGGACGCGTGGTTCCAGCGGCACGGCCGCAAGGCCGTCTTCATCGCCCGCATGGTGCCGGTGGTGCGCAGCCTCATCTCCGTACCGGCCGGGATCCAGCGCATGCCGCTGCTGGCCTTCACGGCCATGACCGCCGCCGGCAGCCTGATCTGGAACACCGTGTTCGTGCTGCTGGGCTACTGGCTGGGCGACAACTGGCACCTGGTGGAGGAGTACGGCGGCTGGGTGTCGAAGGGCGTCGTGGTGGTGGCGGTGCTGGTCATCGCCCGCTGGTTCCTGGTGCGGATGCGCCGTCGCCCGAGCGCCCGGCACCGCGGCTGAACCCGCGCCCGCCCCGGGCCCCGTACCCGCACCCCGGAGACCCGCGCCGCACACCGGCGCGGGTCTCAGTCCTTTCCGACGGCGACCGGGACACCGGCGGCCCCCCGGGGGGGGGGCGGTCCGCGGAATCCGACGCGTTCCGGGGCTCCGGTCGGCATGATGTCGTCCGGAGAGGGACACTCCCGTCCGGTCGTGCGGGTCGTCGTGGAGGTGGCGAAGAGTGGAGTCCGGGATCCGGAACGGCCGTCTGGTCGCGGTGGTGGGAATCGACGGTGCCGGCAAGACCAGCCAGGTGCAGCGGCTGGCCGAATGGTTCGAGGGCTCGGGGCACCCGACCCGGCTCTTCCTGAACCAGTCGCAGCTCCCGGTCCGTCGGGCCCTGGACGCGATCGCCCGCGAGGACGGCTTCCCGGGCCACCTGGACATGATCGGGGCCGACACGATCAGGCTCATTTCCGCTTGCGCGCGGCTGTCCGCGCTCGCCCCCGTCGGCGACGTCCTGCGCACCCCCGGAGCCGTGGCGCTCGCCGACCGCTACACCGTCTGCCAGTACGCCGCCGTCCGCCTGCAGGGAGCGGACAACGAGGCCTTCCTGCGGCGCCTCAACCGGGGCCTCCCGAAGCCCGACCTCACCCTCTTCCTGGACGTCGACCCGGCCGTCGCCCGGGAGAGGATCAGACGCCGCGGCATCGACGAGGAGACGCTGGAGTTCCTGGCCGCGTACCGGGAGGCCTACCGCTCCCTCCCGGAGTTCGCCGATCTCGTCGTGGTCGACGGGAACGGATCGTTCGACGAGGTTCAGGAACTCCTCCGCAAGGAGATCCAGCGGGCCCTGCCCCGGACATCGGCCGCCCCCACCGGGCCGGTGCCGTGCGCATCCGGACCATCGACTCCTCCCGACGAGGATGCGATCATCGATGGCCCAGGGCGTGAGCCTTCGCCGAGTTCCGACGAGCGCAAATGGTGATCATGGAAGAGTCCCGCCCCGAACGCCTGAGCTGTCTTGCCGTCTGCGCCGGGGCGGGCGGCCTCGCGCTCGGCCTCGAACAGGCCGGGTTCGACCCCGTGCTGCTCCTCGACAACCGTCCCGTGGCCTGCGAGACACTGCGATTGAATCGCCCGGATTGGAACGTCCTGGAGACCGACCTCCTGGACTTCGTTCCGGAGGAGCACCGGGAGTGTTACGACGTGGACCTCCTGGCGGCGGGTCTGCCCCGGGTGAAGGCGAGCGCCGCGGTGGGACGCGAGGACAGCGACGAGGAACTCCGTCTGCTCGACGCGACCGTGATGCTCCTGCACGGTGTGCAGCCGCGGGCCCTGCTCATCGAGAACGTCTCGGAGTTGGCCGCCAAGCCTGCGTACGAGCCGATCCGTTCGGACGTCGAGGCCGAGCTCGAACACCTCGGGTACGAGTACGAGTGGTTCGTCGTCAATGCGATGTGGCACGGCGTGCCCCAGGACCGCAAGCAGGGGATCCTGGTGGCGCTGAAGGGGGGTGCCATGCGCGACTTTGTCCCCCCTGCGCGTGACACCGTGCCGCCGCCGACGGTGGGGGAGGCGCTGGGTGACTCGATGGCCGCGCGTGGGTGGCCGCACGCCGCCGCCTGGGCCGCACAAGCCGATCAGGTCGCCCCGACCCTGGTGGGGGGTTCCTGGAACCGCGGCGGACCGGATCTGGGGCCGACCGGGTCGAAGCGCTCCTGGGCCCGCATGCGGGTCAACGGCGGCACCGTCGCCAATGAGGTCCCCGGGCCCGAGGAGCACTGGGACCCGTCACCGGACGGCACGGAGATGGTGAGGCTGACCGTCGAGCAGGCGGCACGATTGCAGGGCTTCCCCCACGACTGGTCCTTCGCCGGCGGGAAGACGCTCAGGTACCGCCAGGTGGGCCACGCATCGCCGCCCCCCGTGGCCCGGGCCCTCGGGCTCGCCATCAGGGCTGCGCTGGGCCGGTCGGCGCCGGCGGCACGGGGCGGTCGGTGACTCGGGCGGCGCGGAGACCGTGACCCCGGGGCGGGACGGCATCGGGTGTTCCGTCCCGCCCCGGCGTGCAGCCCGGTGCTCAGTGTGCGAGCAGGTGCGAGAGGAACCCGATCGAGGGGTCTTCAGGGGTGCCGACCAGCAGGGCCCGGTCGAGCAGGCCGTTGTTGTGCTCGCAACTGGTCTCCGGCAGCATCACGCAGGCGTGGCAGGCGGCCAGGTTGGTGCCACCCGCGCCGGAGATCTCGGTCTCGATGCAGAGCGGGTCGGCGGAGCACCACTCGGCACGGTGGACGGCCGAGTGCACGGCCTGGGCGAGCCGGTCGATCTCGCCCTGGGCGACCAAGCCGCCGAGGCTTCCGGCCGAGTCGCTGGTCGCCGTGTAGATCAGCACCCCGGCCATCTCGTCGCCCGAGTAGATCCGTTCGCGCAGCGATGCGGCGGGGTAGCCGGAGTCCAGACTCCACTCGTTGATCATCACGTGCGCGAAGGTGTGCAGCAGGGCCATCCGCGGGTCGGCGGGGGAGATCGGGACCCGGGCCGGATCGGAGGCCCGTGCGGTGAGAACCTGCTGGTGGCGGTACCGCATGCGGGCCACGCGGGCCGCGACGGCGGGCAGTTCGGCCCAGGTGTCGACCCTCTCCTCGTCGAACCGGAGGAACACCCCCTCGCCGTGGACCTCCATGGCGGGAAGCCAGTCGGTGGGAGTGAGGGACAGGCGAGCCTCGTGGCCCTCGGCGGAGGTCTCGGGATCGATGACCCGGGTGAAGGCCTTGAGGGCGCGGACCTCACGGAGCTTCTTGACCAGCATCGGGGCGGCCAGGCCCAGTCCGACCAGCGGCTTCCCGTCGCCGATCGGCGGCTCGCAGACGAACTGCTCGGTGTGCCGCCCGGATTCCTCCGGGTTCCCGGCGCACAGGCGCTGGTACTCCAGGTCGCGAAGGGCCCGGTAGCGCCGCTCTTGGTCGCGGTCGGGAGTGTCCTCTCCGGAAAAGTCCTCGGCCTCCATCGCGGCGACCAGGTCCAGGGCCTCCTGGGCGCTCACCGGGGAGGAAACCCCGTCGAAGATGTGCTTCAGGTGGATCTCCATCTCGACGAGGCTGGTGCAGCCGCGGAGCTTGTCCCAGTGCTTGTCCAGGGCGTTCACCCGGGTGTCGCTCCACGGCGGGATGGACAGGGCGGAGCGGAGCACCGGTTGCCAGACGGAGGAGGAGCCGCGCTGGAGGGTACGGGGCGTCAGGGAACAGCGATCCCTCGGGGCGTCCTTCAGCCACGGCCGCTCGCCCCGGCAGCCGATGTTCAGCTCCTTCAGGGCGCCCGCCCGGAAGGAGCCCTCCATGGACACCTCGGGCACCCCGCAGGAACACGAGAGCACCACCGAGCGGAGCGAGGAGGAGCGGCCGGTCGACCGAAGGCTCATCCGGCCGTCACAGGCTGCGGCCGCACCCTCGCCTCGCCGCCGTCGGTGCAGCCAGTCCCGGTACGGGAAGTCGGAGATGTGGCCGTCCTCGCAGGCGACCACGAAGCGGGAGGGCACCAGGGGCTCGGCGCACTCGCCGCACTCGTTGCGTCCGGGCGGAGGGTTGAACCTCGCCACGTGGTCCAACGCGTGGCATTCGGGGCAGTGGTGCCACAGCGGGAAGCGGCGCACCCGGATGCCGTCCCGACTGTCGTCGCCGGAGGCGGGCGGGAGGCGGAAGTGTCGCACGCCCAGGACGCGGGCGAGACGGGGCTCGCGGATCACCGGGGCCTCCTCGCGCGGCCACTGATCCGCAGCACCGTCGATGCCCGCGACGATGAAGGACTCCTGATCGACGGCGATCAGGGACCCCACGCCGTAGGTGGTGATGGCCTGGGCTCGACGGACCGCGCCGCGGCGGGGCAGGGTGCGGGCCGGCGTGGCGGAGCCGACGGTGCCACGCCGACGACGGGACGGGGGCGGGGTCATCGGGATGCCTCCATGAACAGGGCGGACTCGGCGTCGACGTCGCGCAGGGACCACAGGGTCTTCCACGCCTCGACGTCCTCCAGGGCGTCGTTGTAGGGCTTGAGCAGCGAGGGGACGGAACGCCCGCGCTTCGGTTCGTAGTACAGGCCGCCGTGCCTCTCGGCCTCGTCGTACCACCAGCCGACGAACTCGTCGAAGGCTGCGGCGACGTGGGCCACCTCCTTGGCCGAGGTCTCCTTCGGGGAGACGCTCCCCACCCGTTCGAGGATCAGCGGGCGGATCGTCTCCCGGAGCTCGTCCCGGAAGAGGTGGATCCTTCCCGCGTCCTCGTCCCTGCGGGCCGCGGGGATCGCGATGCGGGCCAGGGCGACGATCACCGCGTGCAGGCCGCGGTCACGGGCGCGGGCGGAGAACGGCGTGACCGAGGTGGACTCGACCTCGCGGTAGAGCGCGGAGTGGAAGTGCTGGAAGTTCTCGTAGTGCGAACGGTCACGGGAGCGGCCCGCGTTGAGCATCACCGCGACCAGGCCGGGGTGGGCACGGCCCACTCGGCTCGTGGCCTGGATGTACTCGGCGGTGGTCTGCGGCTGGCCCATCACGGCCATCAGACCGAGCCGGTCCACGTCCACGCCTACGGCGATCATGTTCGTGGCGAGGAGCACGTCCACCACGTCCGACGTGTCACCGTCCGTCAGGCGGCGTTCGATCTGCTTGAGCCTGGCCGGGATGTCGCTGGCGTCGACCCGGCTGGTCAGCTCGGAGTGGTTGCCGACGGCGCGCGGCTCGCACCCGTCGCGCTCGGCGAGGTGCTCCAGGTAGGCCACGACGTCGTCGTGGACCTGGAGTTCGGCAGCGGACAGCAGCCGCAGACTGTTGAAGTAGCCGACCAGCGTCCAGTACGCGTCGCGTACCCGCTCCGTGGTGTCGGACCGCATCGCCTGGTGGAGCAGCGTGGCGTAGGTGCGGATCAGCAGGGTGGACTGGCTGGTGCCCGGGGCGAGCAGGCCCACGTAGCGGCGGGATGCCTTCTCGCTCGCCGGGGTCTCGACGGCGAACCAGGAGTCGCGGGCATCCAGACCGGCGGGCGGGAACTGCCGGACCTCGCGGGAGAACAGGGCCCTGCCCTGGTCCGCGGCTCGACGGATGGTGGCGGTGGAGGCGATCACCTTGGGGCGGTCGGCCAGCACGTCGACGGCCGTCTCGTACAGGCCGGTCAGGGTGCCCAGCGGTCCGGAGATCAGGTGCAGCTCGTCCTGGACGATCAACTCCGGCGGAGGGGTGTCATCCTGCCGGTCCCGGTTGAAGAGGGCGGCGGTCCTCTCGCGCCACGGCATCGAGGCGAACTTGTCGACGGTGGCGATCACCAGGGTCGGCCGGGCCGCGTACACCGCCTGGTCGACGAGGTGAACGGGCAGCCCGTCGGAGAACGCGCAGTCCGTCGCGGGGCAGCGCACGTCCATCCGGTCGGCCTCCTCGTCCACCGCGTAGTGGTGGGCATCGAGGGCGGTCCCGCACCACGGGCAGGCGTGCAGCTGGACGGGGTTCTCCGTCTGGAGCACCCGGCCGGAGCGCGCGACGTCGAGCTGCCGGGAAGCCACGTCCAGGGTGTTCGGCGTGGCGGAACGACCCACCCACATGCCGATGGAGATCTCCTCGTGGCCCAGGTCTTCGGGGTTCTCGCGGCGCATCCGCTCCATGGCGCAGACCAGGATCGAGGCGCGTTCGAACTGCTGCAGGGTGAGGAGGCGCAGGGTATACCGCATCAGGACGGTGACCCCGCCGCCTGCCGAGCCGAGCCGCATCCGGCGCAGGAAGACGGTCAGGGCGATCAGACCCAGGTACGCCTCGGTCTTGCCACCACCGGTGGGGAACCACAGCAGGTCGGACACGCCCCGGTCGGGGTGCTCCGGGTCGTCCACCCCGGCCAGGCACAGCAGCACGAACGCGATCTGGAACGGACGCCAGCAGGCGGCGGCCTCGTCGGGCTCGCCGACCCGGCCGTCCTTGACCCAGGCGGCCCGGGCGCGCTGGGTCGCCATCGCCCGGTTGGCCAGTCGGAAGGCACGCATCAGGTCGGGCTTGTCGCGCAGCAGAGCGATGCCCCCCCGGATCCGCGTCAGGGCCTCCTCGCAGGCGCCCACCTGCCCGGCCGCGGCCTGCTCGTAGGAGGTGCCGGCGAGCGCGGTGGCCTCGTCCCGCTTCCGCTCGATCCACCGTTCGTAGCCTGCGGCCAGCCCCTCCAAAGCGGCGATCACCTCGGCGTCGCCGGCCTCGGCGAGGCCGAGCATGGTGAGGGCCTCGGCGTCGATCGTCGGGTTGGAGTCGGTGAGCAACACCTCGTGCGTGGGCACGAACTCGGTGCGCACCTCGGCCACGCCCGCCGGCTCCACGTCGGTGACGCCGATCGGGGACGGGGTCCAGTCCCACACCGCCGCGCAGCCGTGGCCGGCGGCGAAGGTGGGGGCGTGCCGGTGCAGCAGCCGGCTGGTCTCCAGCTCGGGATCGACGGCGGACAGCGCGGTCGGGCGTTCCACGAACGCACTCGACCTGTCGGCGGCGCGGACGGTCAGCCCCGTCTGGAAGAGGGCGAAGGCGTCCTGGAGCTCCCGCTCGCCCACCTTCTGGATGTTGACCAGGGTGACCGTGACGGTGACCGTGCCGGTCTCCGGGGACGGGCGGCGCACGTGCACCTCCAGCCGGGCCGTGCCGTCGATCAGGTCGCGTGAGGCGCCGCGGCCCGGGAACCGGACATCGACCGGGGTGTCCGGCAGGTCCAGTTCCACCCGACGCCAACGCTCCCGCTGGTCGGACGTGGTGCGGGCCTCGCTGCGGCGGGCGGAGACCTTGCGGCCGTCCGCGTCCTCCGGCTCGTACACGGCGGCGCGGGCCGAGACCACGATCTCCGGGCACTCGGCGAGGTCGACCGCGAAGGTGAGGCCGACGCTCGACGGACGCCGGTCGCCGGAGTTGGGGCGGTCTGCCGCCGTCCCGGACTCGTCTAGGCTGTCCGCCCTGGTCACGGGTTCCTCGTCCAGGCCGTCCTGCTCGGCCGCGTCCTCCAGGAGACGGGCGCCGGCCTCGGCGTCCGCGGGTCGGGGGTAGAGCACGCCGACGGGGTAGCGGGTGATCGGAGCGTCCTGGTCCAGGACCTCGACGCGCTCCTCGGCGGGGGCGTCGACGTCGGGGCCCAGCAGCTCCCGGCGGAGTCGGGCCACCAGGTCCTCCCGGACCTCGTAGTGGCCGGCGTGCCGCCCTTCGTGGATGGTCATTCCTGCTCCTCCTCGGTTCCGGCGGTGCGCCGGAACCGTCCGATTCCGCTGATGCGTGGGGCGATCCACACCCCGTGGTGGCCCAGGCCCGCGTTGGTCCCGGCGGCCGGGCTGCCCGCCACCGATTCCAGGCAGTCGACCCGCAGTCCGACGATCTCCTCGGGCCACCGGACCTCCCAGGCGGCACCCACCTTCAGAACGGAGTACAGCGAGCTCCGGAAGGCCTCGGAGGCTTCGCCGATCTCCCGCCCCTCGTGCAGCAGGGCGTACGAGGGGCTCTGATCGGGTCCCATGGCGAGGGTGTCGCGCAGCCGGAACGTCACCGGGGCCCCCGGTCGTACCCGTTCCAGCAGGTACGCCTGGGCGCCGGGCGCGTCCGTCCGGGCGTCGGCGGGCTCCACGGCGTCCACGTCCCCGGCGCGCACCTCGACACCGTCACGCCGCCACCTGTGGCGCGGATTCGGGACCCCCCGGTACCAGCGGCCGGTCGGCTTGTGCCTGAGCACCGTCGCCGTGTCCGGTGCGGCGATCCGGTACAGGTCCTCCCGGGCTCGGGTCATTGCCACGTAGAGCGCACGAGCCTCGCCGGGCACGTCCGGGTCGTCGGTGCGACGCCGTATCTCGGCCATGGCAGGTGGGGTCGTCAGCACCACCCGGTCGAACTCCAGGCCCTTCGAGCGGTGCACCGTGGACACGACGAGTCGGGCCTGTTCCGGATCCGCCAGTTCGTCGGGGAACCGCCGTTCCGCCACCAACCCGCGCAGCCGTGCGACGTCGAGCGTGCCCCGACCCGGGCCGCGCGCCGCGACCCGCAGGGACCGCCAGGCCCGGTCCGGGTCGGTGCCCTCGGGCAGGGGGAACCCGGAGAGCAGGTCGCGCAGTCGCTCCTCGGTGAGCGTGGCGGCTTGGGTACGACGCAACACCTCGGCGACCCAGTACGGCACGGGCCGGTCCCGGAGCGAGCGCCGCAGGGCGTGCGGTACCCCTTGGGCGTGCAACAGTTCCGAGACGACCAGGGCCTGCCGGTTGTCGCGGCACAGGATCGCGCAGGTGCCGGGGAAGGACCGCAGCGAGTCCAGTGTGAACGAGTCGGTGAGCGGGCCCAGGTCGGGAACGTCGAGCAGCAGCTCGCGCAGCTCCCCGTGGAGGCGTTCGGCCGCGGCGTCCGCACCCTCCGGCGCGCTGCCGACGCCCTGGACGGCGGGGCCGAGCGGGAGCGCGGTGCGTGCCTCGGGAGTGACGGCCCGGAAGTTCCGGGTCAGCCGGAGTTCCACCAGATCGTCGTTGCAGGAGATCCGCACCCAGCGGAGGAAGAGGTCGGCGCGATCGGCGTACTCCTCCGGGTCCTCGATCTGGAAGTCGTAGATCGCCTGGGCGGGGTCGCCGACCAGGGTGAACCCGCAGGTGTCCTGGAGGCGGTCGAGCAGCGACTCCACCATTTCCCGGCGCGCGCCCACCAGATCCTGCACCTCGTCGACGATCACGTGCGTGGGCGGGCCGGACTCCAGGGATTCCAGCGCGCCCTTCTCGATCGCGTCGGTGGCCGCCCGGATGCGCTCGTCGAAGGAGAGCGCCGACCACTCCCGGTCCGGGTACGCCTGCAGCAGCAGGGAGTACGCCCAGGAGTCGAAGGTCTGCACCCGGACCCGTCGCGCGTGCTCACCGTGCCGGGCGATGCGGTCCCGCAACTCGCGGACCGCGGCCCGGGAGAAGCTGAGGACCAGCAGCTCGGAGGCCTCCAGCGCCTCGTCCGGATCGGTGTGCCCGATGAGCGCGTCCATGCGGCGCACCAGAGTGTGCGTCTTGCCCGTGCCCGCCCCGGCGGTGACCAGGAGACGGGTGTCCCACGGCAGGTCCACGACCGCCTGCTGTTCGTCGGTGAGACCGGGGTCGACCTCGTGGGGGGCGGTCATCGTGCGCTCCACAGGTGCTCGAACTTCGTGAAGGCGAGTGCGGTGTCGAAGTTCCGGATGGTGTCGCGGACATTGAGGATGAGGCAGGTGTCCTTGCCGCCGTTGCGGGGGCCGCGCAGGCCGCGCCCGATCATCTGCTGGTACACGTTCGGGCTGTAGACGGGCCGGGCGACGACCACCGCGCGGGTGGCGGGGGCGTCGAAACCCTGGGTGAGGACGCCGTAGTTGGTGAGCACCCGCACCCTGCCGTCACGGAACTCCCGGATCCGGGCCCGGCGGTCGTTGTCCGAGGTGGTGGAGTCCACCGAGGAAGCGGAGATGCCCTGGTCCATCAGCCTGGCCGCCAGGTACTTCGCGTGTTCCACCGAGGTGGCGAACACCAGTACCGGCCAGCTCCCGTCCATTGCCGCGATCTCCGCCACGATGCGACGGCTGCGGTCGTGGTCGTCGGCCAGCCGCTGTTCGGCGGCCTTGGACAACAGGCTGAACTGCTGGGTGCTCTCTCGCTCCTGGCGGGACAGCTCGATGGTTCCGCCGGTCAGTTCCCGGTGCTCGACCCGGGCCAGCACGCCCAGCTCCTGGAGATCACCGTAGGCGTCGCCGGAGGGGAAGACCCCCTCGTCCAGGCGGCGCGCACCGAAGCGGTTGACCAGTCGGCGGGTCTCCTCCTCGTTGTGGCCGCGGAACGGGGTGGCGGTGAGGCCGAGCAGGTGCCGCTCGGTGCGGTGCTGGGTCAGTCCGAGCAGATCGAGGATTGCGGTGTAGCTCGGGCCCGTCGCCACGTGCGCCTCGTCCACGACGACCAGCGCGGCCTCCCGCAGCCAGGCGTAGCGGTCGGTGTCCAGACACACCCGGAGCTTCGCGTCGGTGGCCACGACGAGCTGCGGCCCGTCGGTGACCGGGGCCGCCTCGTTGGAGGTCCACAGCCGGTTGATCGTCAGTCGGTCCTGTGCACCCGCCTTGCTCCAGACGAACTGCCAGCTCTGCACGGCCTGTTCGCACAGTTCCTCGGTCTGCGCGATCCACAGGATCGGCCCCTTCAGTGCGCCGGTCTGCTTGACCCAGCGGATGACCGCCTCGGCGGTGACGCGCGTCTTGCCGGCCCCGGTCGGCAGCGACAGCATGGCGCGCTGCGGGGTGAAGCGGTCCAGCATCTCGAAGATGTTCAGGGCGAGCCGCTCCTGGTACTCGTGGAGGCGGGGGAAGTCCCGGGGGCCTTCCACGGTCAGGCTCTGTTCGAGCACCGGGGCCCGGTAGCCGGCGAAGGGCGCGGGCAGGCCCAAGTCGGCGACGAAGGACACCGCCGCAGATCCTCCGGTGTAGGAGGCCGGGGCGTTCGGGATGCGTTCCTGGATGTCGCGGGCGTGGGTCTTGAGCACGGTGTCGCCGTGCGCGTTGAAGGCCATCTGGGCGATCCGGCGTCCGGTCGGTTCCTGCCCGCCCGACTCCTGGCGCTCGGCCTCCATCAGGCCGGCGGGGAGTCGTTCGCGCAGGGCCGCGTCGCCGATCAGCAGCTCCAGCTTGGCCGTCACGTCCGAGGCCTCGCGGATCGCCTTCAGCTTGGACCGCAGCTGCTCGTCCTGTTCCTGTCGGACCTGGGCGTCCAGGACCGCCCGGCAGCCCGCCTCTCCCATCCGCAGACCCAGTTCACGGTCCACGGCCCGGAGCGTGCCGAGGCGGTCCAGCGAGTCCACGACCTTGATCACACTTCCCTGGCGGGCGCTCTCCAGGGACCTCGGCTTCGGACCGCTCGGGGTGCGCAGTACCTCCTCCAAGGTGGAGCAGCGCAGCAGCGAGTACGTGCCGACAGCGGTGCCCATTTTCTGTCGCAGCGTCGGGAACTCCTCGACCAGGGGTACGGGTTCCACGTTCGACTCGTGCCGGGTCTCCCGGGTGATCACGTCGTCGTGGCGCAGCATGCCCCACCGTTCGACCATGAGGTCGGCGGACTCCCGGTCCGGCATCAGCAGCGCGGGCACGCGCTCGGCGCGCAGCGAGCGGTACTCCTCCGGGTCCGCGGCGACGGCGATCTCGCCGTCCTCCCGGGTGTCCCAGACGTCGCCGATCCGGCAGCGGGTCAGCGAGTCCTCGGGGAACTCGATCTCCAGTCGGGTCAGCAGGGCGTAGGTGGAGCCGACGAACGCGTCGTCCTCGCTCGCCTGCAGCTTTGCCAGCAGCTGTTCCCACTGCTGCGGGCGGACCTTCTCGACACTGTCCGGGAGCCCCAGCTTGCGGGCCTTCTCCGAGCCGATCGACGCCACCGGGAGCACGTCACGGTACGCGTCGAGCTGCGGTCCCACGGCCTCCTTGAGGGGCTTGAGGCCCTGCGAGGTCTCGACCCGGCCGTGTCGGGTGAGCATCCAGCGGACGGGAGAGAGCACCGGACGGCGGGTGTTGGCCTGGACCCCGATCTGCAGGGTCCAGTTCGTGATCACCGCGTCCTCGGGCAGCGCCCGGAGGAAGGCCGCCCGGGCCTCGTCCGAAAGCCGGGGCAGGAGGTGCAGCGGCCCACCGACGGGAGAGCCCTCGATCCTGGTCCTGGCCAGGGAGGGCCGGCTCGCCTGGTCGTCGAGCGTGCGGCAGTAGGCCTTGTGCACGGCTTCGCGGTACTCGTCGAACCAGGGCTCCGAATCCGGCCTGTGACCCGAGGTCGGCCGGTCCCGCAGGCCCGACTCGCGGAAGAAGCCCGCGTCGTCGGAGTGGAAGCGCATGTCCACCGCGATCTCGGGGTCGCTCTCCGGGGTGACGACGGCTCCGGGAAGCATGCAGTCGCGCATGAGGCGGAAGCGGCCGTCCGCGGTCCGCACCATCAGGGTGTCCGCCGGCGCCGGCACCCGCTGGGTCACCTCGTGGCCCACGACCGAGGCACCCGCCCGGTGGAACAACTCCCAGAAGCGGGTCCACTCCTGCGTGCCGTAAGCGTCGAAGCCCTGGTCGAGGACGCTCACGAACCGGCCCCGGACATCGGCCTCCTGGATGCCGAGGGTGGTGAGGGCGGAGGAGAGCGACGGGTCGTCGGACAGGGCGCGGTCGACGTAGACCAGCGACTCCCGCAGACCGTCCTCCTCGGTGCGCCGGTACACCACGCTGCCCAGCGGGGCGACCAGGCCGTGCTCCTCGGTGAGCACGATCCGGGCTCTGCGGGCCTCGCCGGCGCAGGAGGCGTTCGCGGCGATCATGTCGGCGACGATCCGGACGGCTGCAGCAGAGGCCTCCGCGGAGGCGTCGGAGACCAGTGCCTCCAACCACTCGACGACCGAGGCCCGCCGTCGTCCGGCCGCCACCAGGACGTGCTGGACCTTGCCCGACCGCAGGTCGGTGGCCTCGACCGACGGGTGCACCCAGTCGCGAGGGCGCCCGGGGTGGGAATGCCACGTCCGCAGCCAGCGGTTGACTGCGGTGCTGTCCTTGCCCAGATCCGGGTGGATGTTCAACTCGCCGGGAGAACGCAGCACGCCGTCCTGGTCGGGCAGCGACGGACGCACTGCGGCGGCGGCCCAGATCTGCTCGGTGAGCAGACGGTCGGCCCAACTGATCGTCTCCACGCCCTTGGAACGGCCGGGCAGCAGCGGCAGGTACGCACCGGGATCCTCCGTCGGTGCGAGTTCGGGCAGCGAATCGACCACCAGGCGGGCGGCGACCCGGATCATCTCGACGTTGAACGGCGAGGAGTCCAGCAGGTTCTGGCGATCCTCGTTGGTCTTCCACGCCCCGTTCAGGATGCCGCTGAGGGTCATCTCGTACTTGGTCGGGAAGAAGGACCAGAACCGACCACGCCCCCGGGCGTCGGCGGCGCCGAGCAGGCCGGTCCGTTCGTCGGTGCGGTACGCCGGAACAGCCCAGGCCACGTCGATGGACAACCGGTCGTGCAGTTCGCCGGCGTCGCGGCGGGCGGCCTCGGTCGGCTCGTGGGTGTGGGTGAAGACCTGCCACCGCGAGGTGGCCGGCGGCCTTCCGACCCGCTCCTCCTGGATCGTGTGCAGGCTTCCGGTCCGCTCGGACCGCAGAGCCCGGCGCGCGACCGGTCGGAGCCGGCGGTCCTCCAGGACCACCTGGCCCACGTGCGGCGAGAACAGATGGAATCCGGAGGGGAACTCCTCGCGGGAGTCGTGACCGGCCGAGCCCTGATGGCCGTGCATGTCCTTGCCGAGCCGGTCGGCGGCGCCGGGGAGCAGCGGCAGGCGGACCACGGTGGTGGCCCAGTCCAGCAGTTCGTCCAGCACCTGGTCCCGAAGGCGCTCGGCCGCCATGTCCAGCTCGCGGGCCATCCGGAGAACGGGGGCCCCGAACTCCTCGCCGAGCCGCTCGCGCACGCCGGGGACGTTCCGGATCAGCTCGTACGACCAGGCCCGGTCGAAGCCGAAGCTGCCGTCGCGGCTGAAGAACTCCGGTGCGTCGGTCACCACCAGGACCGACTTCACCCCCACGCCGAACCGGCCGATCTGGCCGCCGCGCTTGCGGGACATGCTCATGCGCAGGATGGTCTCGGCGCCCTCGGGTGTCACCGGGTCGCCCTGGTTGGCGCAGTACAGGTGGGTGCCTGTGAGGAGGACGTGGATCCGGCCACCGGGCTCGCCGCGCAGTTCGTCGGCCGCGTTCTGGACGAGCTCGAAGAGCTGCCGGTCGCCGTATCCACCCTGGGTGATGCGGCGTTCGCCGTTGGCGTGTTCGGGGATCAGGCCCGGATCGATCCCGTAGGTCTCCAGGACACGGAGGGACTGCTCGACGACGGTGCGGATCACGGGGGACTGCGGGTCGGCCACGAATGGGTCCACTTCGGGTGCGGGGCGGAAGGGCGGACGAGCGTGCTGTCAACGAGACCAGTGCGCCCGGAACGTGACGGAATGCGTACGGAGGAACGGCAGAGTCCGTGGGAACACCGGATTACCTGCGCTTTCGCTTCGCGAGGACGTGCACGATGCAACGGTGCGAGGTGGTGCGGAGGAATGGGGCGCGGGAAAGCGGATCCGGGAAAGCCCGGGTGCCCGCCACGGGCGAACTCCGGCTTGCTTCCGGTCCATCCGGATCGAGCTGACGTGCAGTCAACCACGGCGCCGGTGGTCCGTGCAACGGGTATCCCGCAGAATCCTGCATGCGAAGGAATCGGGACCTTGCGGCTGGAATCGGGCGGATCGGAATGGTATTCGAGGCAGTTTTTCGATGGCGACCGGTATCCGCTTCCGCTGGACATGCCACCTGTCAAGGGATGGTTGACAAGGGGCTGTTGCTGTCAATAGCGATGCGGTAGCGTGGCTCCGATCTGGGAGGACAGGCCATGCGGAAGCAGGTGGGGACGTGAAGGCGGCTGAGGACTTCGGCCCCTGGCTGGCGCGCCAGCTCAGGAACGCGGGGAAGAGCCAGACGGACCTGGCGGAGGACCTGGGTGTGACCCGGGCCGCCGTCTCGGCCTGGATCGTCGGCCGGTCGGTGCCTCGGGACGACACCATCCGGCTGATCGCCGAGGTGCTCAAGACCGACCTGGAGACCATCCACACCCGTACTGCCGACGCCCAACTCGGCCTGCCCGTCCAGTGGTACCACCGGCCGGCCCATGTCGACGGAGGTCGTGAGTACGGCAACGCAGCCGCGTTCGCCTTCGAGGCCGATGTCTCCGTGCTCGCCCGTGAGGCCACCCAGAACAGCCTCGACGCGCGCCTCGACCCCGCCGAGCCCGTGCGGGTCCGGTACACCCTGCACGAACTCACCGGAGAGGCCCTCGCGCGCTTCCACGAGGCCATCGACTGGAACAGCCTCCGTCCGCACTACGAGGCGCTGACCGCCGACGGTGGGAAGCAGAGCAAGGTCTCGCGCACGATCGCGGCCGGACTGCGCGACATGTACCGGCACGACCGCCTCGTGCTGCTGCGCGTCGACGACTACAATGCCACCGGTCTGACCGGCGGCGACTACGAGGACGGGCTGTTCGCCGCCGTCGTCCGTCGTCAACTCGACAGTCACAAGAGGGACCTCGGCGCCGGTGGCTCCTACGGCCTGGGCAAGGCCACCCTGTGGGCCACCAGCCGCCTCGGCCTGGTGCTCATCAACTCCACCCTCTCCGAGTCCCACGAGGGCCGGACCGAGCGGCGACTCGTCGGTCGACTCGACCTGCCGTGGCGGGAGGTCAACGGCCGGGCGTGCGCAGGTCCGGCCTGGTTCGGGCGGCCGGACCCGACCACCGAATCCGCGGACGTGGTCCGTTCCTGGTGGGCCGACGAGGAGACCGTCGAGAAGCTCCACCTCACCCGGGACAGCGCCGCTCCCGGCACGTCCTTCCTCATCGTCGGTGCGCACGACGTGGCAAGCCTGGTGTCCGTCAACGGCGCCGCCGACGAGGACGAGAGCATCGAGGACGACGACTCCGTCCACCGCATGCACGCCCGTCTCGTCGATGCGCTCGGCCGCAACTTCTGGGCCGCGATGACCGGGGGCGGCGACCACAAGCCGCACCTGGAGGCGTCCGTCCGTACGTTCCGCAACGGCGAGGTCCTGATTCCCGAGGAGCACGTGGATCCGGCGGTCGCGCAGCCGTCCCGTACGCGCGCCCTGCAGGCCTTCCTGGAAGGGGTCACCGTCGACCGGATCACCGGCCCCGGCCAGGTCGCCCGGGCCGTCGTCCGGCTCAACGTTCCCCTGCACGGCGGTGAGGTGCACGGAGGCGTGCCGCACGACGCGGTGGTCCTGGTCACCGGCGCCGAGGACGCCGACGGCCGGCCCAACCGAATGGTCTCCATGCGGGGCAACCGGATGACCGTCAAGGACGCCGCCGTCACCAACATCCCGGTGGGCACCAATCCCTTCCAGGCCATCCTCCTCACCGGCCGCGCGGCCGGCCCGGACTCCCCGGGTGCCGAGGCCGCGGAGGAGTTCCTCCGTGCGTCCGAGCCACCGGAGCACAACAAGTGGGGGCAGACGGAGGAACTGCGCCTGTCCTACTCCCCGTCCGCCCACCGGCGCATCGCCTCCCTGACCACGGCGGCGAACACCGCCGTGCGCGAGCTCGTGGCCGTGCCCAAGGCCAAGCGCCGCAACGGGGGAGAGGCCAAGATCGCCGGCCGCCTCAAGGTGGGCGGCGGGACGAAGAAGCCGCGCCCCGCGGCAGCCGCGATCCTGCCCGAACTGGACAACGTGGACGCCCTGATCGACGAGACGGGCGCCTGGTCGGTCACCGTCGACCTGCGGGTGGCATCCGGAGTGGACACGGACCGTCCGGTCACGCCGGTGGCCAAGTTCGACGTGCGATCAGGTCCCCGTCCGGCCGCGCCTTGGAAGGATCTCGTGGCCATCAGCGGTTGCGAGGTCGTCGACGGGGCCCTGCACCTGATGCACGGCAGTCGCAGGGCCGTCTTCCGGGGCGTCACCGACGTGTCCCGTCATCCGGTCCGGGCCCAACTCACCGGGCTCGTCGTCGAACTCCGTACCGGAAAGGGGGAGCAGGCGTGAAGGTCTACCCCTACCGGCGGCTCACCGGCAACGTGTCCTGGCGCGTCGACAGCGCCCAGCTCAAGGCCGAGGGCGCGCCCTGGGAGGACGTGGAGAGCAAGTACCTCTCCACTGTCGAACGGGTCGTCGCCCTCGGTCCGGACGATGACCGACCCGACTGGACCCAGGCCCGGCTCCGGCTCTCCGTGGGCCTCCCGGCGAAGGCGGTCGATCCGACCGGGCCCTGGCAGAACGTCAAGGTCGTCGTCGTCCTGACCGAGCGGGCGACCAACACCCGGACGACCACGGAGTTCTCCGCGGTTTCCGAGGACGGTCGCGAGCGTACGGCCGAGCTGTACCTCCACCGTTGCGACCTCCTCGACCGGGCCTCCCTCGCGGTGCACGTCGTGGCCACCGTCGACGGCGTGCCGGGCCGGCTGATCGCCACCTCCGACGTGGAGTGGTTCGTCGACGTCATCGAGGCAGTGCCCTTGCTGGCCCGCGAACTCGAAGTCAAGATGGTCAGCTTCGGGGCCGGCGCGAGCCGGCTCCAACGTTTCAGGGATTTGCCGTGGTCGGTCGACACCACCGGCCGGATCCCGGCCGTGCGCGTCAACACCGACTTCGACGGCCTCGGCGACCTGGTCGGCGCCGACGGCGGCACCGGCCCGGAGAAGACCGTCCGGGAGCTCCTCCTCGCCCAGATGTGCTCCGAGGTCTGGACGGCCGTCTTCCACTCCGCCGTCGGCGACCTCGAAGTCGAGGAGGACGGCGCCCCGGTGTTCCCGCACGGCTGGCAGGGCGAGGTGCTCCGGGAGATGCTCCCCGACATGTACCCCGACCGGGATCCGGAGCACGCCCTGCGGGAGGTCCACGAGGCGCGCACCGGCATCTCCGCCACCGGGTGGGGGGAACTCCAGTCCCGGATCCACTTCGCCGCCTCGCGGCGCGCGGGCGTCCCCCGGACGCTCTCCACCACCATCCGCGACCTGGAACGCCTCACGCAGGGGGACGACGCATGACCGACCGGCCCGGTTACCTCCCGGAACGCCTCGCCCTGCTGCCCAACGCCGAGGCGGCCGACTTCGTCACCGACGGACTGCTCACCGGCCGTGAGGACGTTCCGAGTATCAAGCTCGATCAGGTCAAGGAACCGCTCCTGCACGGAGACCGCCGCGGCGAGCTGGCGCCCGTCCGCGACCTGGCCGAGGACGCCATGGCTTACTGCCGGAACAACGGGCTCAAGGCCACGCAGGCCGACGCCTGGCTCGCCCCGCGCCTCCACGCGGTACTCCGGCTCACCCGGCGTGAGGCTGCCGACCCCGGTTTCTGGAACTACCTCGCGCTCGGGGTCGCCCCGGACTACGTGGTCTGGCGTCACCTGGCGGAACCCAAGGACGGCAAGCCGGCAAAGGTGGCGGCCGACCGCTTCCGGGGCCAGTACCACAAGCAGGCCTTCGCCCGGCTCTGGTGGGCGGCCGAGCTCTTCCGCGACGGTCCGGACTACGGTCCCGTGGTCACGGCCTGCGGCAACCAGGACATCCTCAACACCGCTTTGCGGATGTCCGTGATCAACCACCGGCCCACCGCCCAGGCGATCGTCCGACTGGTCGCGAAGGGCACCGTCACCGGTGGTCGCGAGGCCAATGCCCTGGCCGGAGCCGTCAACGCTGCCGCCGCGACGCTGATGTACGACGTGATCGCTCCCGATCACCCCGAGCGCGATTCGCGTCCGCTGATCGACTGGATCGACGAGGCCGAGACCGCCCGCCAGGTGTCACGGAACGCGCTCCCGACGGGCCCCGACGAGGAACCCGCGCCGGAGCTCTCCGTGAGCCTGCTGACGGACTACTTCGCCGAACTATTCGCGGACGCGCCGGTCCGCGGACGGGTCGAACCGGAGGGAGTCGACGAGGAGGCCTGATCCTCGGGCTTCGGGCAGTCGGGACCGCAATCGCCCGGGGCGTCGCACCCCTCGACCCGGAGCCTCCGGTACTCCGCGCCGTCACGGTCGAGCCGGCCCCAGCTCTCCCGGAGCTTCTCCTCCGGCGGGAGCGGGCGGCCCAACGCTGCCGCCAGCACGTGCATGCCGAACAACGGCGGGACGGCGTTGCCCACCTGCTGCGACCGGTCGCCGCCTTCCCAGGGGTAGTCCGGCGGGAAGGTCTGGAGGATGCCGGCCTCGGGGATGGTCAGGCGGTCCGGGTCGAGGTCGGGACCGCTCGGTCCGAGCCGGACGGCGTTGCGTGAGACCTTCCCGGTGACCGTGAACGACGGCTGCCGGTGCGTCCGGATGCCGCGGTTCTTGGGATCGCCGCCGCTGCCGTAGTTCGACACGATCACGAACGGGGGCTTCCTGTCGGCGAGTACGTCCTCCATGGCGACCCACGGCCTGAGCGGCGTCAGGGCGCCGCCCACCGGCAGCGCGGTCTGGGCGTCGTCGGGGCCGCCCTGCGCCGGCTTGCGCAGGTTGAAGACGTGGTGGGTGGGGGCGGGAATCGCAGGAGTCCCGTACTCGGCGAGCCGCGCGATCAGGATCGTGCGGCGACGGGTCTGCGGGACACCGTAGGCCTCGGTGTGCAGGGTCTTGACCTCGGCGACGTTGTACCGGACCCGCGTTCCGTCCTCCCGCGGCAGGCCTGTCTCCAGGGCCTCCTTGTAGACCTCCCAGAGCGCCTTGACCGCGGGCACCTGCTCCAAGACGATCACGTCGAACGGTCGCCGGTCCCGGTTGGGGGAGCCGAGGGCCTTGATGGCGTACCGGAGCGGCTCCAGGACCAGGGCGGTCCGGGGATCGCCGCCCATCTTCTCCAACTGCTCGTCGATCTCGTCCTCGCCGGCCCCGTCCACCAACCGGTGGATGAGCTTCTTGACCTTCTCCAAGGCCTTGCGACCTGCACCATTGCCGGCCACCGAGTACGTCTGGCAGGGCGGACCGCCCGCCAGCACGTTCAGATCCGCGTCGAGTTCCTCGAAGCGCTTGCTCCGGACCTCGCTGACGTCCGCGTGCCACGTCCTGAGCCCGGCCGCGTAGCGCGTCTCACAGGCGTCCTTGTCCCACTCGATGCCGAGCGATTCGACGCCGAGCATCCTCGCGGCCACATCAAGACCACCCGGACCGGCGAAAAGGTCCAGAATGTGCGGTTTCGCGGGGAATGAGGCCGTGGCGTCCGAGCTGGTCATGTGGCCAGAGTCTAGCCGGCGACCGGCCGAGCGATGTACTCGGTCGTTTCTTCCACGACGGTCCGGCTGCGCCCGGGCCGCCGCTCGTCGACCAGGGCGGCGATCCGCTCGGCGGCCTCGGCCGCGCTCTCGTGCTCCCAGACGCGGACCGACAGCCAACCTGCCTCGGCGAGACGGGCATCGGTGTCCCGGTCCCGGGCGCGGTTCTTCTCGATCTTCTCCCGCCAGAACTCGGCGTTGTTCTTGGGCCACGTCGCGTGCTCGGGGCAGCCGTGCCAGAAGCAGCCGTCGACGAAGACCGCGACGCGCGCCGGGCCGAAGAGGATGTCGGCCTCGCGGCGCACACCCTTGAGCGGCTTGCGATGGACGCGGTAGCGGAACCCGGCCGCATGCAGGCTTCTGCGGAGGGTGACCTCGATACCCGTGTCGTGACTGCGCTGCTTGCTCATCCGGGCGCGGATCTTCGGCGTGGTCTCCAAGGAGGGCATGTCCCCATTCTGGCTCCGGGCACCGACATCGGTCCTCCACGTCCGGGGCCGGCGGAACCGCCCGCCGGCCCCGGGGGCCCGGCGGGCGGGGGTGGGTCAGGCGAGGGTGGTGACGGCGGTCTTGACCTGGCTGCTGATGGTGCCGGGGAGGGGGACGTAGCCCTTGTCGCCGATGGCCTTCTGGGCGTCGTCGCTGATGGTGTAGGTGAAGAAGGACTTCAGGGTGTCGAGGCTGTCGGGCTTGTTGCCCTTGTCGCAGACGACCTCGTAGGTGACCAGGACGATCGGGTAGGCGTTGTCGGCCTTGGTGCCGTAGTCGAGGGAGAGCGCGAGGTCGCCTTCGGTGCCCACGACGGTGGAGGTGGCGAAGGTGTTGGCGGCGTTGGCGGCGGTGGCCTCGACGGGCTGGGCGGCGCCGGTGGAGATCTTCGCGGACTTGAGGTTGTTGATCTGGGCGTAGGACAGCTCGACGTAGCCGATGGAGTTGTCGACCTGCTTGATCTGGGCGGAGACGCCGGCGCTGCCGTTGGCGGACTGGCCGCCCGTGCCCTTCCAGGCCTTGTCCGGGGCCGCGGGCCAAGCTCCGCCGGAGGTCTTGGCGAAGTACGAGGTCAGGTTGTACGTGGTGCCGGAGTCGTCGGAGCGGTGGAAGGACTGGATCTCGGCGTCCGGCAGCTGGGTGCCCGGGTTGAGGGCGGCGATGGCCGGGTCGTTCCACTTGGTGATCTGCGAGTTGAAGATCTTGGCGGCGGTCGGGCCGTCCAGGACGAGGTTGTCGACGCCGTTGATGTTGTAGACGAGGGAGACGAGGCCGCCGACCATCGGCAGGCCGATCGCCTTGCCGCCGGTGCAGACCGCCTTGGAGGCTTCGACGTCGGCGGGCTTGAGCACGTAGTCGCTGCCGGCGAACTGGACCTTGCCCTGGGTGAACTGCTGGATGCCCGCGCCTGAGCCGCCGCCGCTGTAGTTGACGGTGGTGCCGGGGCAGGCGGCCGAGTACGTGGTCTTCCACAGGTCCATCGCGTTGGCCTGCGCCGTGGAGCCGGCACCGAGGAGCGTGCCGCCCTTGCCGCAGGTCACCGAGGGGGTGCCGCCGGTGGCCGCGGAACCGTTCGCGGTGGTGGTCCCCGTCTTGTTGTCGTCGCCGGCGCACGCGGTGAGCGACAGGGCGCCGGCCAGCGCGACCGCGCTCAGGCCGAGGGTGGTGGCGGACCGGCGGTTTCGCTGGAGCATCGGTGGTTCCCTCTCGTTGACACAGCTTCGTCGACGGGGTCCCGTCGACGGGGTTCGACGGCCGTGAGCGGAAGGAACGTCGACAACCGAGGTGAACGCAGCTTCCGTCCGCACGTGAATCCTCGGTGTCGGGAAGGCGGGCGGAGGGCAAAGCCGCGGCGTGTCCGGCCTTATGACAACAGCATTGACGTGTTCCGGCGTCGCCGGTTTCATGACTCGCACCTTCCGCACACGCCTTCCCGGCGCGTGCGTCCCCCTCACACGTGCTTCCCCACACGTGCACCCCCACGACCTAGGCGGTGATCCGTTGGCATCGACGGTGAAGGACACGGGCAGCGGCCCGAGAGCGAGCGCGAGCAGTTCCCACGTCGTGATGCGACAGTCCCTCGGCCTGCTGGACGGCGCGGTGATCGCCGCGTCCAGTACGGCCGCCACCAGCAGCATCGGGATCGGCCTGGGCCTGATGGCCGGCGTGGTCGGCCTGCACCTGCCGGCGATCATGCTGCTGGCCTTCCTGCCCGTGCTCGCCATCGCGGGCGGGTACGGGCGGCTGAACGCGGTGGAGCCGGACGCAGGCTCCAGCTACCGCTGGGTCGGCCGCACCCTCAGCCCCTGGCTGGGGTTCCTCACCGGATGGGTGAACACGGTCGGCACGGTGGTGTTCATGGCGTACACCACCACCGTCACCGGCTCGTCGGTCATCCAGCTGCTCGGCGAGGCGCACCTGCGCAGCGTCGCCGGCCTGCGGCTGGACGCGGACTCCACCGTCCAGTGCACCCTGCTCGGCCTGGTCATCCTGATCGGCGCCGCGCTGGTCGCCGTGCGCGGGCTCGACATGGCCGCCCGGCTCCAGAAGGCACTGCTGGTGTTCGAGTACGCCGTGCTGCTCGGCTTCTGCGGGTACGGGCTGTTCGCGGGTGACCAGCCCTTCTCGCCGCAGTGGTTCAACCCCTTCGACATCCCGTCCTTCGACGCCGTCGCGCAGGGCATGGTGCTGGCGGTGTTCTGCTACTGGGGCTTCGAGTCGGTGTTCAGCGTCGGCGAGGAGGTACGCGACCCCCGCGACGCCTCCCGGGGCGGCATGATCGCCCTGGTGGTGATGCTGCTGCTGTTCCTGCTCGCCGGCACGGCCTTCCAGCGGGTGCTGCCGATGGACGAGCTGGCCGACAACGGCGCGCACGGGCTGACCTACTTCGGCACCAAGCTCGCCCACCAGCCGCTCGCCGCACTGCCCTTGATCGCACTGATGTTCTCCGCGGTGGCGTCCCTGCAGTCCTCGGTGATTCCGACCGCCCGCGGCCTGTACGCGATGGGCCGCGACCGGGTGCTCGGACCGGTCTGGACCCGGCTGCACCCCCGGCACGCCACACCCGCCGCCGGAACCCTCCTCATCACCGGAATCGCCGTCGCCCTGGCCCTGACCTCGATCGCCATCCCGACCGTCAACGACCTCATCTCCGCCGCCGTCAACGCGATCGGCGTCATCGTCGCGCTCTACTACGCGCTGACCGCCGTCGCCGCCGCCGTCCGGTTCCGCGGGCTGCTGCGCACCGACCCGGTGCAGGGACTGCGCGCGGTCGTCGGCCCGCTCCTGGGCGCCGCGGCGCTGCTCGCCGTCGGCGGCTACCTCACCTGGACCTTCTACGACTCCACCGACCACTTCGAACTGGCCGCCGACAACGGGTGGTTCGAGCTGACCGTGGTGACGCTGATGATCGTCACCGGGCTGCCGGCGGCGGCCTGGGCCCGCTGGCGGCGGCGTTCGCCGTACTTCCCGCAGAACGAGCCGACGGCGTGCGACGCGCCGGCCGCGCAGGAGGCCTAGCGTGGGCGAGATTGAAGGCGACGGTAAAGGCGAAGGCGAGCGCGAGGACGAGGACGAAGGCGAGGGCGGAAGGTGAAGGAGCCGGAGCCGAAAGCCCGCAACGACGAACCGTGCGACACGAGAACGGAGCACCACCCATGACCCAGGCCGATCTGGTCTTCACCCGCGGACCCGTCCACACCGGCGACGCCGCCCGCACGAGGGCGAGCAGCCTGGCCGTCGTCGGCGAGCGGATCGCCGCCGTCGGGCACGACGAGGTCCGGGAGCTGATCGGGCCCAAGACCGAGGTCGTGGACCTCAC
Organism: Kitasatospora sp. NPDC085464; assembly: GCF_044541955.1. Taxonomy (NCBI): domain Bacteria; kingdom Bacillati; phylum Actinomycetota; class Actinomycetes; order Kitasatosporales; family Streptomycetaceae; genus Kitasatospora; species Kitasatospora sp. NPDC085464. The sequence continues at coordinate 20,104 of NZ_JBITTM010000055.1, read as the reverse complement.
CGGCAAGCTGCTGCTGCCCGGCTTCCAGGACGCGCACATCCACGCGGTCTTCGGCGGAACGGAGTTGGCCACCTGCGACCTCACCGGGACGGTCGGCGTCGCCGACTACCTGGAGCGGATCCGGGCGTACGCGCAGGCGAACCCCGGACAGGAGTGGATCACCGGCAGCGGCTGGTCGATGGAGAGCTTCGACGGCGGACTGCCGACCCGGCACCTGCTCGACTCCGTCGTCCCCGACCGCCCGGTGTACCTCACCAACCGCGACCACCACGGCGCCTGGGCCAACACCCGGGCGCTGGAGCTCGCCGGCCTCACCCGCGACACCCCCGACCCGGCCGACGGGCGGATCGAGCGCGAGGCCGACGGCACCCCGGGCGGCACGCTCCAGGAGGGCGCCACCGCCCTGGTCGCCCGGCTGCTGCCGCCCTCCACCGCCGCCGACCGGCTGGACGGGCTGCTGCGCGCCCAGCGGCTGCTGCACTCGCTCGGCATCACCGGCTGGCAGGACGCACTGCTCGGCGAGTTCAACGGCCAGCCGGACCCGTCCGACGCCTACCTCGCCGCGGCGCGCTCCGGCACCCTGACCGCCCGGGTGACCGGCGCGCTCTGGTGGCGACGCGACCGCGGCGCCGAACAGATCCCCGAACTCGTACGGCGGCGCGAGGAGTTGAGCCACGGACGGTTCCGGGCCGGATCGGTCAAGATCATGCAGGACGGCATCGCGGAGAACTTCACCGCCGCGATGACCGCCCCGTACCTGGACGGCTGCGGCTGCGCCACCGCCAACTCCGGCCTCAGCTTCGTCGATCCGGACGCGCTGCGCGGCTACGTCACCGAACTGGACGCGCTCGACTTCCAGGTGCACTTCCACGCGCTCGGCGACCGGGCCGTCCGCGAGGCGCTGGACGCCGTCGAGGCCGCCCGCGCCGCCAACGGCCGGCGCGGCGCCCGGCACCACCTCGCCCACCTCCAGGTGGTGCACCCGGACGACCTCGCCCGCTTCGCGCGGCTGGGCGCGATCGCCAACATCCAGCCGCTGTGGGCCGCCCACGAGCCGCAGATGGACGAGCTGACCATCCCCTTCCTCGGCCCGGAACGCGCCGCCTGGCAGTACCCGTTCGGCGCCCTGCAGCGCGCGGGCGCCACCCTGGCGGCGGGCAGCGACTGGCCGGTGAGCAGCCCGGACCCGCTGGCCGGCCTGCACGTGGCGGTCAACCGGATGGAGCCGGACGCCACCGACGGACGGGTCTTCCTGCCCGAGCAGCGGCTCGACCTCGCGTCCGCGATCGCCGCCTACACCGCCGGGTCCGCGTACGTGAACGGCCACGATGACGCGGGCGTGCTGGCGGCCGGGTGGCTCGCGGACCTGGTCGTGCTGGACCGGGACATCCTCACCGGGCCGGCCGAGGAGATCGCGCACGCCCGGGTGCTGCGGACGTACGTGGGCGGGGAGTTGGTGCACGCGGCGGACTGAGCCGGGCGACGGCCGCCGGTGGTGGGCGCACGGCGCCCGCCACCGGCGGAGCCGTGCCCGGCGAACGCTGTGGGCCGGTGCCGGTTCACAGTCGGCTGCGCGCCAGGACGGGTGCGCGTCAGCCGTCCCGGCCGGGCCCCGTCTGGCCGGGCTCCGCCGTCCGCAGGCGGGCCTCGGCGGCGTCGAGGAGGAGGTCCAGCGCGTACGGGTAGCCACTGCGGCGCATGTCGCGGGTGAGCAGGCCGGCGGTGGCGGCGATGTGGGGGTGGGTGGTGGCGTCGAGGCGGGCGTAGGAGGCCTGCCAGACCCCGAGGTCCGCGGCCGCCGCGGGGGCCGGGAGGGCGAGGGCAGCCGCGTCCAGGGCGGCGAAGCCGAGGCTCTGGTCGACGAAGGCGTGGTAGATCCGGACGGCTTCCGGGTCGGGGAAGCCGGCGGTGCGCAGGATGCCGAGGATGGTCTCGACGGCGGCGGTCTCGTGGGCGCGCCCGGTGGTGCGGTGGGCGGCGAGCAGGGCGGCCTGCGGATGGGCCTGGTACGCGGAGTGGATGCGCAGGCCGATGGCGCGCAGGTCGGCCCGCCAGTCGCCGGTGGACTGCCAGCCGTGCTGGGCACGGCCGATGAGCTCGTCGGCGATGGCGATCAGCAGGTCGTCGGTGCTGTGGAAGTAGCGGTAGACCGCGCTCGGGTCGGCGCCGAGCGCGGCTCCGAGCCGCCGTACGGTGAGCGCGTCGGCGCCGTGCTGTCCGATCAGGCGCAGCGCGGTGTCGACGATCAGCTCGGCGGAGAGGACGACGCCCTGCTTGGTGGGGCGCCGACGCCTCCGCTGCGGTTCGGGGACCACGCGATCGGTCATGCCCCCAGGTTATGACAATTGCGTTGACGTAGAGAAGAAGGCGGGCGCGGCGGGCCGCCGGCCGGTCAGAGCACCCGCCGCAGCCAGCCGCGCCGGTCCTCGGCCCGCCCGTACTGGATGTCCAGCATGTGCGCGCGGATGTCGAGGGTGTGCTTGCCGGGCGCGCCGCCGCCGACGGTGAACTCGTAGCCCTCGCCCTTGAACGCGACGATCGGGGTGATCACCGCCGCGGTGCCGGCCGCGAACACCTCGGTGACGGTGCCGTCGGCGGCGCCGGCGCGCAGCTCCGCGAAACCGACCGTGCGCTCGACCGGGGTCAGGCCGAACTCGGCGGCGAGGGTCAGGATCGAGTCCCGGGTGACGCCGTCGAGGATGGTGCCGAGCTCGGGGGTGACGAGCTCCCCGGCCGAGGTGACCAGGCACAGGTTCATCGTGCCGGACTCCTCCAGGCCGCCCTCGCCGCCGGTGTCGTCCAGGAACAGCACCTGATCGCAGCCGTGCTGCCTCGCCTCGATCTGCGCGGCCAGGCTGGAGGCGTAGTTGCCGCCGCACTTGGCCGCGCCCGTGCCGCCCCGCCCGGCGCGGGTGTACCGGGTGCTGACCCAGAGCGTGATGCCGGTGACCCCGCCGGCGAAGTACGGCCCGGCCGGGCTCGCGATGACCGAGTAGGTGACCTCCTCGGCGGGCCGGACGCCGAGGAAGGCCTCCGAGGCGAACATGTACGGCCGCAGGTAGAGGCTCGCCTCGCCGTCGGGGGCCGGCACCCACGCCTCGTCCGCGCGGACCAGCTCCTCGACGCTCGCGAGGAAGTCCTCCTCCGGCAGCACGGGCAGCGCGAGCCGCTCGGCGGACCGGGCGAAGCGGCGCGCGTTGAACTCGGGCCGGAACAGCCAGACGCCGCCGTCGGCGTGACGGTAGGCCTTCAGCCCCTCGAAGATCTCCTGCGCGTAGTGCAGCACGGACGCGCTCGGGTGCAGCGAGAACGGCGCCAGGGGGCCGACCCGGCGCTCGTGCCAGCCCTCGCCCGGCGTCCAGGTGGCGGTGGCCATGTGGTCGGTGAAGTGCTTGCCGAAGCCCGGAGCGGCGAGGACGGAGCGTCGTTCCGCCTCCGGAACGGGGGTGGTCGTCCGAACCAGAGGGAATGCGCGACCCATCGTCAACTCCTCAGCTCCGTGGCGGAATCCGCCCACCGGACACCGGCTTCCGGCGCCTCACCCGTCATGCTAACGGCCGTCAGTCGGACGGTATACGTCGCACGGGGACGTCGCCCGAGGCCGCCGGACCGCCGCCGCCGCGGGCCTGTTCGAGTGAGTGGGGCGTGGCGTCGCGGGGGCAGCCGGGGCGGCGGCGGTTACGAAGAGAGGCAGTCCCCCGTCGCGGTCGCCTCCGGGGCCGGACCCACCGGTTCGTCAACAACAACGACATCGTCCCCCAGCTGCCGCCGGAGCCCGCGTTCACCCACGTCCCGGAGCTGCGCCGGTTCGACGCGGCGGGCCCCATCCAGGAGGACACCGGCCTGGTCGCCGCACTCGCGGGGAGGGCCAAGGGGCTGGGCGAGGCGTCCTTCGCGCCGCCCGGGGAGGGCATCCGTGACCACCTGATGCGCAACTACCTCGCCGCGTTGGAGAAGAACCTCGACTGACCTGGCCCTTCTGACCTGGCCGTCTGATTCGGCCTTCGGCTGACCGGGGCCCGGCCGACCGGGCCCCGCGACCGGCCCCGCCGAGGCGCTCAGTCCTCGGCGGGGCTCGGTGCCCAGGCGGTGCCGTTGTGGAAGTAGCTCGGCGCGCCGTGCAGGCCCGCGGTGCGGAACGGGCGTCCGTTGTCGTTCACGGTGAGGGTGCCCTGGCGGTCCCCGCTGCTCCACACCAGGTCCAGGTACCACGAGACGTCCTGGGAACGGGTGGTGGCGTCCACGTCGATCACCTGCGGGTCGGTGTCCGAGACCCGGTAGGGGAAGTCCGTGACGGGGAGCTTCTTCGCGCCCTCCGAGCCGGGGGCGGGGACCGCGTGCGGTGCGGCCGAGTCGAGGTCCACCGCGAACGACGCCGGGGTGAGACCTCCGCCGCAGCCGGCACCGGGGGTGTAGGCGTTCCACTTCGGGGCGGGCTGGGTGCTGACGATGTGCACGTACACGGCGTGCAGGACCACCGGCGTGGCGCTCGCGCCCTGGGCGGTCAGCTGCAGCCGCAGGTGCCCGGCCGGGACGGCGTGCTGGGCGGCCGCCCAGCTGCCGGTGCGCGCGGCGGTGTCCGGCGGGCGGGTCACCTGGCCGGGCGTGCGCGGGGAGAGGAACCACTGGCCGCAGGGACTGCCCCAGTTGTCGGTGAGGACGTTGACGTGGAAGGGGGCCTGGACGTCCTCGGGGGTGCCCGTCGGAGTGGGGGAGTCCGTGGGGGAGTCCGTCGGGGAGGGGGCACCGGTGGGGGTGCCCGCGGGGGACGTGGGTGCGGCGGCCGCCACGGGGGCCGCGGTGTCGGCGGACGAGGCGGCCGGCGCGGTCGTGGCGGCCGTGGCGGTCGTCGTCGGGGAGCCCGCCGCGTCCGGCGTGCCTCCGGGGCCGCGCAGGACGAAGGTGGAGACCACCACGGCCACGGCGGCGACGGCCGCCGCGCTCAGCAGCACGCGGGTGCGGGTGCGGTGGCGGGGTTCGGCGGCGGGGGTCACGGGGTGCACGGGCTCCACCTCCCCGGCCGGCGCGGGAGCCATGGCGGGGACCGGTGCGGGCTCCGGCGCAGGCTCCGGTGCGGGCTCCCGTGCGGCCTTCGGCGCCGAGGACGACTCCGGTCCGCGCTCCGGTTCCGTCCCGACGCCTTCCGCCTTCGCCTCGTCCGCCTTCGCGCCTTCGGTCCTCGCGCCGTCCGGCTTCGGGCCGTCCGGCTTCGGGCCCGCCTCCCGGCGGCGGGCCGCGTCGGCCAGGATCCAACGGCGGTGCAGCTCGACGAGCTCCTCGTCGCCCGCCCCGCACACCCGGGCGAGGCGCTCCACCGGTGCGTACTCGGCCGGAACGGCGGCACCGTTGCAGTAGCGGTGCAGCGTGGAGGTGCTGACGTGCAGCCGGGTCGCCAGCACGCCGTAGCTGCGGCCGGAGCGCTCCTTCAGCTCCCGAAGCATCGCCGCGAACTCGTCGGTCTCCACGCTCATGCGCTGCGTACCCCTCACCCCGAACCGGCTGCGGATCCCGTCGAATCCGCAGCTCACGGTACCGGTTCGGCGGGCGAGTGCCCGGAGGAGGGGGAGCGCAACGGCCCTGTTCAGGACTGCCGGTCCGCGCCGGCCGCCGACGCGGCGGCCTCCGCGACGCTGCCCCGGTACAGGCCCAGCTTCGGCTTGCCCACCTTGGCGCCGCTCCCGAGCGGGAAGTTGTGGGTGTCGGAGTTGGCCATGTGGTCGCCGTCGGCCAGCACGTTCAGCTCGTCGATGCCGGAAGCCGCGCCGCCCGTCGCACCGCCGGGGTTGAGGTCGAGCACCGCGTACGCCGTCTGACCGGCCGCCACCGGGTACGCCGGCGCACCGCCCAGCCCGCCGGGCACCAGCGGCCTGACGTCCTGGCCGTGGTCGGCGGCGTGCGAGTCCCCGAGGCTCAGCTGCGGGTAGTAGCTCAGGCCGCAGGCCGCCGTGCCCTGGTTGCGCACCTCGATCACCCGCTGGCCGGGCGCCTCGGCCCGGGTGGTCACGCGGACCGACAGCTTGGCGGCCTCGCAGGGGTGCGCGTACGCGTACGCCTCACCGCCGGCCGCCTCCCCGCCGCCACCGTGGGAGGAACTGGCGGCGGGGATCGTAGGGCGGGCCTTGGTGCCGTTCGCGGCGGGCGCGCCGGGCGCGCCGGGCGCGCCGGTGGGGTTGGCGGCCGCGGCGGCGGGAGCACCGGTGGTGCCGCCGGCTGCGCCGGCTGCGCCGGCCGTGGCGGCCTGGGTGGGCTTGGCACCCTGCTGCGCATCGCCCGTGCCACCGCCGGACTGGCAGGCGGTCAGGGTGAGTGCGGCGCCCAGGGCGAGGGCTGCCGGAACGAACAGGGCACGGCGAACGGGCATGGAGGTTCCCCCGTAACAGTGGTGGGTGAAGGAAAGGAGCGGACCGGGCGGCGGGGCCATCGCCTCCGGCCGCCGACCACCACCCTGGTCCGCCGTCCGTCCCACCCGCCAGCCCTCCCCGTGAACCCGGGACGCTGGAACGGTTCCACCCCCTCTGACCTGCGCATCGACACCAGCCTGGAACGCCCGCCCGGAACGCCGGCCGGGCCGCCCGACGGGACGACCGGGCCGGCCCGGAGACCCGGAGACCAGGTGACCCGGCGGTCTGACGGCGTGGCAGCCCGACCGAAGGACCGTGTGGCCGGGCGAACCGGTCGGTGCATCAAGGGATCCTCTTGATCGTGTGACCGTTCCGGGGAGATCGGGCGGGTTGTGCGACTGCCCGTGGAAGCCGGTGCTCGGGGGAGGGAGGGCGGCGGAACTGCCGGTATGCTGTCCGGCGATCTTCGGACTGTATGACGGGGTATCGGGGGAGATGTCATGGGCAGCGACGGTGCCGGGGCGGGGTTCAGTGCCCACCCGGACAAGCTCGGGGACGCGGGCGACCAGCTGATAACGGCGAGCACGGACGTCGGCTCGGTGAAGGACGCGCTGGGCAGGCTGGGCATGTCCGGCGAGGGGACCTTCGGTGAGTACGGCGCGGGCGACGCGGCCAAGGCGTTCTGGCAGGCCTGGCAGGACGAGCTGGGCGTGAACGTGGATGCGCTGAAGGACCTCGGCGGCAAGGTGCACACCACCGCGGCGAACTACACCAACACCGATCACGGTGTCGAGCAGCAGTACCAGCAGCAGGGGGGCTGACCGGTGCCCGATCACAGCGTCGACCCGCTCAACCCGTTCGCCGACCTGGGCAGTCAGCGCCAGCAGGCCGAGCGGCTGAAGAAGACCATCGACGAGTCCCACGGCATGTGGGGCGCCGGTGACCTCAAGTACGCCGTCCACGACGCCCTGCAACTGGCCGCGCCCAAGGGCGATCCGGGCAAGCTCGGCGAGTTCGCCACCGCGTACAACACGGCGAACAGCCAGTTGGACGTCATCCAGATGAAGGTGGCGAGGGTCAGCGCCGAGCACCTGCCGGACGCCTGGACCGGGCAGGTCGGCGAGAAGGCGGCCGAGGTGGTCAAGGCCTCCGCCGACGACCTGACGCGCTGCCGCGACATGCTGGGCAAGGGCCGGGACCAGCTCAACGCGCTGGCCTCCGCGCTCAGCGAGGCGCAGACCCTGCACGGGCAGGGCCACGCGCCGCTGAGCGAGGCGCTGAGCCTGCTGCACGACATCACCGTCTCGGGCGCGCCGGACCCGTTCAACTGGGACGACGACAAGATGCACACCGCGCACGGCAAGGCGAAGGACGGCATCAAGTCGATCTTCGACGCGGCGGTGAAGGCCGAGGACGCCGGCCGCGCGGCCGCCCGCGAGCTGAACGCGCTCGCGGGCAAGGCGTTGGCGGGTAAGTTCAAGAACAAGGGGCTCGGCGCCGCCGACAAGCTGGTCATCGCGGACGCGTCCGTCGCCGGCAGCGACCAGTTCGGCAACATCCTCACGGCGAACGACGTGAGCCGGGCCGGCCAGTTCATGGACAAGATGAGCGACGCCGATCGGGCCCGCTTCGACCAGCTGCTGGCCGGCAGCAAGTCGCCCGAGGAGCGCGCCTACCTGATGAAGGCGCTGGCCGCCGGGCACGGCTACGACGAGATCAAGGCGTTCGACGACCAGATCCACGAGCACGGCGGCGACCCCTCCTGGCTGGCCCAGCGCCTGTCCCCGGTGCAGATCGACTCCTCCTCCACGAACCAGCGGGACACCTCCTACCTGGGCGTGGCGTGGAACCAGGGCGACAAGCCGACCTGCGTGGCCGGTTCGACCGTCACCGCCCGGGCGATGGTCGACCCGCTGTACTCCCTCCAGCTCACCACCGGCGGGCACCCTGGCGACCCGCAGTACGACAACGGCAAGGCCGCGTACGACCGCTGGCTCAAGGAGACCGACCGCGTCTACGACTCCAAGAACTGGTGGAACGAGTGGCAGGACGGGATGAGCGACGGGGAGTCCAAGGACGCTGCCAACGACGAGATCGGCAAGCACACCGGGGCGGGCTACCACACCGTCGACCTGGAGGGCCCGGAGCAGCGCAAGGACGTGCTGGCCCAGGTCGAGTCGGCGGTGGACCAGGGCAAGCCGGTGCCGATCGGGGTCAAGGAGGACACCTGGTTCCGGCCGGACGGCCACCAGATGATGATCATCGGGCACCGCGGCGACCAGCTGGAGATCTACAACCCCTGGGGCTACACCGTCTGGGTGAGCGAGAACGACTTCATCAACAACCACATGGAGGGTGCGGCGCAGGGCGGGAACATGCCGATCGCCGACCACGTCCAGATGCCCAAGTGAGGCCGTAGGTGAGTACCACCCCTCCCCCCATGAGCGACGCTCATCTCGCCGAGCTGGACGTCGAGGTGCTGCTGCGCTTCGGCCTGCCGGCCGCCGGCCCGCACCGCGCCACGCTGTTCGGCGACGGCGCGGTGGCCGCCGCGATCACCGTCGACCGGCTCGGTGTCCTGCCGCGCGCCCTGGTGTTCCTCGGCGAGGTGGTCCGCTCCGGCGGCACCCGCTACGCCGCCGCGCTGCCCGAGCCGCTGCCCGGTCCCGCGGCGGCGGTGGCGCGCGGCTGGCTGGAGGCCGCCTCGATGGTCGTCGGCGATCCGACCGGGGACCTGCTGGTCGCCCGCTGGCTGGACGCCGTGGCCACCGTCCTGGCCCTGCGGGTCACCCACCGGGAGGCGACCTCGTGACCTGGCGTCGGATCCTGATCGCGGCGGTCGCCCTGCTGGCCGTCGCGGGCGTGGCGGGCGCGGTGGTGGTCCACCGGATGAGCGCCGGCAAGCTCGACCACGGCACGGTGTTCACCGTGGCCTCCGGTGAACTGGCGGTCAAGCCTGGCGAGTTGTTCTCCGTCGAGGTCAGCGCCCACCGGGTGACCGGCCAGGTCTGGACCGTCGCCGACCCGGCGCCCGACCCCGCCGCCGTGCAGACCGTGGGCGACGAGTACGTCAAGAACGTCGGCCTTCGGGACCTCGTCGGCGCCACCGGCTCGGCGGGCTCCGGCGGCCGCTACTACTTCGTCTTCCGCGCCGGCCCCAACCCGGGCCACGCCACCATCACCCTGCACGATCCCAATCACGCGGGCCGTCCAGGCGAGTCCGACCAGGGTGAGCGGCACTTCACCGTCGACGTGCGCTGAGCCGGCCCCGCGGCGGCGGCCGGGCGCCGACACCCCGCCCCCGGCGGGGCCGCGCCGGACGGGGGGTGGCCCGCACCGGGCCGGGGCGGGGCGGAGGTCGGCCGTGGGTGGGGCGGGACGGCGTCGGTACGATCGGTGTATGGGTGGTGCGGAACAGGAGGCCTGGGACGCCGAGGCGGCGGAGCGGGCCGTCGCGGTGTTGAAGGCGGTGGCGGATCCGTCGCGGTACCGGTTGCTGTGGGCGTTGAGCCGGCGGGAACTGCCGGTGAGCGAGTTGGCCGAGCTGCTGGGGGCGCACGTGGCGGCGACCTCCCAGCACCTGGCGAAGCTGCGGGCGGCGGGGCTGGTGGTGGCACGACGGGAGGGGACGCGGATCTTCTACCGGGCCACCGAGGTGCGCGGCCTGCTCACCGAGGCCGCGCTGATCGCCCACGACCTGTCCTCCCGCCGCGACGGCGGCGACGGTGGTGACGACGGCGCGGCCCCGGCCGGGGCGACCGCGCCGCAGCCCTTCGCCCGCGCCGTACGGGCGGTGCGCCGGCGCCCGGCTGCCGGCCAGGCCGGCTGACCGATTCCTCAGCGGGCCGGAGCGGACGGTTCCAGCCGGTACTCCTGCCGCCCGGCGTCGTAGGCGAAGAGGCCGGCGTAGCGCCCCCAGTCGGTGGCGGTCTCCAGTTGCCGGTCGGTCTGCTCGCGGGTGTGGTGGCGGGCGAGTACGTCGCGGAGGAAGCCGGTGCGGACGGTGGCCCCGGCCGGTCGCCGAGGCTGTTGACGATCAGCTTGACCAGCGGGACGTCGAGGGCTGCGGCGGCGAAGACGGCGCGGGCGTCCCGGGGGTCGGCGTCGGCGAACGCGGCGCCGTCCGGGGTGAGCACGAGGTCGTCGCCGTGGATCGTGCGCCGTGCGGCGGTCGGCGCCGTGGTCCGCCGTACGGCTGCCCGTCCCGTGGTCGTCGGAACGGCCGCCGGGGCGGGGGTCCTTGGGGCGGCCCGTCATGATCCGGTAGACCCGGTAGACCCGGTAGACCCGGTAGACCCGGTAGACCCGGTAGACCCGGTCGACCAGTTCGGCGAAGGCGGCGGAGTCGCGGTCGCGCGGCCGTTCCGGGCCGACCTCGACGGTCTCCCGGATGGTGCCGTAAGGGCGGGAGCCGAGGACGACGATGCGGTCGGCCATCAGCACCGCCTCCTCGATGTTGTGGGTCACCAGCACGACGGCCCGGGTGGGGAACTGGCCGGAGTCCCACAGTTCCAGCAGCTCGCCGCGCAGGTGCTCGGCGGTGAGCACGTCGAGTGCGGAGAACGGCTCGTCCATCAGCAGCACGTCGGGCTCGACGACCAGGGCCCGGGCGAAGCCCACCCGTTGGCGCATGCCGCCGGACAGCTCCCGGGGGTGCGCGGACTCGAAGCCGGTCAGGCCGATCAGGTCGATGGCCTGGGCGGCGGCCCGGGCGCGCTCGCGGGGCGCCACCCCGCGGGCCTCCAGGCCGAGCTCGACGTTCTGCCGGACGGTCAGCCAGGGCAGGAGGGCCGACTGCCCCGCGCCGCCGGGCACGGCGGGCGTCACGAAGTCGTGCGCCATCTGCGAGGTCCTCGGGTGGACCAGGAAGTGGACCGGCACCAGCAGCAGCGAGCCGACGCACAGCGTCACCGCGACCCGCTCGAAGCGCCGGAACGACCCGGTGAACGCGGACGCGATGATGACCGCCGCGGCCAGCACCACCGCGGCCGCCTTCGGCAGGCCCGGGTAGCCGGCGGCGAGGGTGACACCGATGAACTCCGTCACCAGCGTCAGCGCGTTCAGCAGGAACAGGTCGATCACGCTGAACGCGCCCCAGAAGCTCCCGAACCGTTCCAGGATCAGCCGGGCGTGCCCGACGCCGGTGACGGCGCCCAGGCGCAGCACCATCTCCTGGTTCGCGTACAGCACCGGGACCAGCATCAGCAGCGTCCACAGCAGCTGGGTGCCGTAGTTCTGCCCCGCCTGGCCGTACGTCGAGAACGCGCCGGCGTCGTTGTCGCCGACCATCACGATCAGCCCGGGGCCGACGATCGCGAGCAGGGTCTTCAGCCGGGCGGAGAGCCCCTGGCGGGGGCGGCGTCATCGAGGCGGATGGTGCCGAACGCGCCCTTGATGTCGCCGACGTGGGCGTCGTCCAGGACAGCCGGACGCGGTGCGGGAACCGTGGCGCCGGAGTCGTGGGTGACGGGACCGGTCGTGGTGGGACCGGTTGTGGTGCGGGTGGTCGTGGTGCGGGTGGTCGTGGTCATGAGTTCCTCCTGTGGGCCCCGCGTGGGCGGGGCGGGCCGGAGGCGCGCGGCGGTGATTCCCTGCAGGCGGGCGCGGTGCATCGGCGCGCGGCGGTGCGGGCCCATGAGGAAGCCTCATGGGCAGGCAGGCCCATGAGGGAAGCTCATGAGCGGGCCCGTGGAGCAGCCTCATGAGGCAGGCTCATGAGCCCGCCCATGAGTGCACCTCATGGACGAACCCATGAGCAGGTCTCATGAGCCGCGGCCATGAGCGCGCCTCATGAGCCGGGCCATGAGGAGGTCTCATGAGTCGTCCCATGAGTGCACCTCATGGCGCATTCGGGCATGGCGAAGCCGCGTGCTGATTCGATGCGTCGTCGGAGCGACGAGCAGGGAAGGTCGTTACCGCGTGCCGGAGGTGAACGAGGGCAAGCGGGGGCAGGGGCAACTGTGGCCCGGACTACTGCATTCCATGTCTCTCGCCTCCTCCCGGCCGGCGCACCCCGTGGTGCGAGTCATCGACGCGGCAAGGAGTTCACCGGTCCGCGCGACGCGACCACCGGTTCACCCCAACTCGTCAGAGCTTAGCCCCGGCGGAGGCCGATACTTGCGTACTTGGTAGAATCTTTACCTTCTGCCTCCGGGTGCGCCCACCCGGGTGGCCCCGGGTTTGGCCGTCCGGTCGCCACGGAACGACTTCCCGCCGTACCGGCAGCGGCACCAGGCCGTGCCCGGAACCGAGGGGTGGCAGGCATGGCGACCGCAGGCTCCGAGGAGGCCCCAGGGCAGGCCCGGGCGCTGGCACTCGCCCGGCACCCGAAGCTGTGGCTCTTCCCCACCGTCCTGTGCGGCCTGCTGGCCGTCGTCCTCTCGCTGCTCTACATGGGCGGCATCGTGAACCCGACCGGGCACCTGCACCGCCTGCCCATCGCCCTGGTGAACGCGGACCGGGGCGCGCCGCCGCCCGGACAGCCGCAGAACCTCGGCACCCGGATGGCCGCGGCGATCGTCGCGGGCACGCCCGACAGCACCGTCGAGTGGCGGCAGGTGGACGAGGCCGCGCTGAGCGAGCAGCTCGCCTCGGGCAAGGTCTACGGCGCGCTGGTCATCCCCGAGGACTTCACCGCCACCGTCACCGCGCTGGTCACCGGCGGCGCCACCCAGCGGCCCACGGTGACCGTGCTGACCAACCCCGGCATGGGCAGCCTCGGCTCCTCGATCGCCTCGCAGATCTCCCAGAACGCCGTCCACCAGGCCTCCCAGGCGGCCGGCCGGGACCTGCTCGCCGCCGTTCCGCCCGCACCCGCCCCGGGCCCGGACACCGGGTCCACCGCGCGCCTGCTGCTCGCCGACCCGATCGCCGTCGCCACCCAGGTCGGCCACCCGATCGGCGGCCACAGCGGACTCGGCCTGAGCGCCTTCTACTACACCCTGCTGGCCGTCCTGACCGGGTTCATCGGCGGCAACATCATCCACAGCGGGGTCGACGGCGCGCTCGGCTACAGCGACAGCGAGATCGGCCCCTGGCACACCCGCCGCCCGACCGTCCCGATCGACCGCACCCAGACGCTGCTGCTCAAGATGGTCATGACGGCCGGGATCATGCTGCTCACCACCTCGCTGGTGCTGCTCTGCACGGTCGGCATCCTCGGCATGGACGCCCCGCACCAGCCGATGCTCTGGCTCTTCGCCTACTGCGCCAGCCTCGCGGTCGGCCTCGGGGTGCAGGCGATCAACGCCGCGTTCGGCGGGATCGGGCAGCTGGTGTCGATGTTCGTCTTCATCGCGCTGGCCCTGCCCTCCTCCGGCGCGACCGTCCCGCTGCAGGCGGTGCCGGGCTTCTACCGCTTCCTGGGCGTCTTCGAGCCGATGCGCCAGCTGAGCGACGGCATCCGGGCGATCCTGTTCTTCGACGCCCGGGGCGACGCGGGCCTGACCCGCGGCTGGGTCATGATCGCGATCGGCGTGGCCCTGGCCCTGCTGTTCGGCTTCGGGATGACGCGCTACTACGACCGCAAGGGCCTGCACCGCTGGACGCCCCAGCCGACCGAATGAGCGCGCTCAGGACTTCGTGACCGTCACCCTGAGGTGCTTCATGATCGGCTGGTCGCTCTGGGTGCTGTGGTCGCCGAGCGCGCAGAGCACGTTCATCTCCGGCATGTACCCGGCCGCGCAGCCGCGCGGGATGTCGTACGGGACGGCCAGGTAGCCGGTCACCGAACGGGTGCTGCCGTCCCGGGCCGTGCTGGTGACGTCCACCCGGTCGAACTCGGAGATGCCGCGCTCGCGCATGTCGTCCTTGTTGAGGAAGACCAGGGTGCGCAGGTTCCTGACGCCCCGGTAGCGGTCGTCGTCCGAGTAGATGGTGGTGTTCCACTGGTCGTGCGAGCGCATCGTGCCGAGCGCCAGCGTGCCGGGCCCGGGCACGACGTCGGGCAGCGGGGCGGCGGAGAACTCGGCCTTGCCGGACGGGGTCAGGAAGACGAGTTCGCGGGCCGGCTGCTTGATCCGGAAGCCCAGCGGCAGCCGCACCCGGCGGTTGAAGTCCTCGAAGCCGTCCAGGACCTGCGCCATGGTGTCGCGGATCCGGTCGTAGTCCTCGATGTACCACTCCCACGGGGTGGGGCTGTCCGGCAGGGCGGCGCGGGCCATTCCGGCGATGATCGCGGGCTCGGACAGCAGGTGTGATGAGGCAGGTTTCTTCATGCCCACCGAGAGATGAACCATGCTCATGGAGTCCTCGACCGAGCTGGACTGCACCCCGCCGCGCTGGTGGTCCTTCTCGGTGCGGCCCAGACAGGGCAGGATCAGCGCCGCCCGGCCGTGCACCAGGTGGCTGCGGTTCAGCTTGGTGCTCACCTGGACGGTCAGTTCGCACCTGCCCAGGGCCTCGTGGGTGCAGGGGGTGTCCGGCGCGGCGAGCGCGAAGTTCCCGCCCATGCCGACGAACACCGTGACCGCGCCGCGCCGCATCGCCTCGATGGTGCCGACGGTGTCCAGCCCGTGCGCGCGCGGCGGTTCGATCCCGCACACCTCGGCGAGCCGGTCCAGGAACTCCCCGGCCGGTCGGTGGTCGATGCCGCAGGTGCGGTTGCCCTGGACGTTGCTGTGCCCGCGCACGGGGGAGGGGCCGGCGCCCTCGCGGCCGAGGTTGCCGCGCAGCAGCAGGAGGTTGACGATCTCCCGGACGGTGTCCACGCCGTGCTCGTGCTGGGTGACGCCCAGGCACCAGCTGAAGATCGAGCGGTCGGCGTCGCGGTAGATCCGTGCGGCCTTGAGGATCCCGGCCCGGTCGAGCCCGCTCTGCCGCTCGATCTCCTCCCACGGCGTGGACTCGCAGACCTGCCGGTAGGCCTCGAAGCCGCTGGTGTGGCGGTCGATGAACAGCCGGTCCAGCGCCTTGTCGTCGGTCGCGGACTGCTCCAGGACGGCCTTCGCGATGCCGCGCAGCAGCGCCATGTCGCCGCCGATGCGCGGCTGGAGGTTCAGCGTGCTGGTGCGGGTGGCCTTGTTCAGCGCCATGTCCGTGAAGTCGTGCGGGATGATCGTGCGGGTCGCCGCCGCCTCGACCAGCGGGTTGACGTGCACGATCTGCGCGCCGCGCGCGTACGCCTCGGCCAGCGAGGTGAGCATCCGGGGCGCGTTGGAGGCGGCGTTGACGCCCAGGATGAACAGCGCGTCGGTGACCTCCCAGTCCTTGAGGTCGACCGTGCCCTTCCCGGTGCCGAGCGCGGCCTGCAGGGCCCGTCCGCTGGCCTCGTGGCACATGTTGGAGCAGTCGGGCAGGTTGTTGGTGCCCAGTTCGCGGGCCATCAGCTGGTAGAGGAAGGTCGCCTCGTTGCCGAGCCGGCCGGAGGTGTAGAACGCGGCCCGGTTCGGGTCGTCCAGCCCGCGCAGCGTCCGGCCGACGAGCTCGAAGGCGTCCTTCCAGCCGATCGGCACGTAGTGGTCGGTGGCGGCGTCGTAGACCATCGGCTCGGTGAGCCGGCCCTGGTCCTCCAGCGCGAAGTCGCTCCACCCGGACAGCTCGGTCACCGAGTGGGCGGCGAAGAAGTCGCGGCCGACCCGCTTGCGCGTCATCTCCCAGGTGACGTGCTTGATGCCGTTCTCGCAGATGTCCAGGTGCAGGCCCTTGGTGTCGTCGGGCCAGGCGCAGCCGGGGCAGTCGAAGCCGCCGTCCTCGTGGTTCATCCGCTTGACCGCCCGCGGCCCGTCCAGGTAGGCGCCCTCGCGCGCCAGGAAGCGCGTCACGCTCTTGGCCGCGCCCCAGCCAGCGGCGGGGTGGTGGTACGGCGCGAACCGAGGCGGCCCGGCGGGGGAGGGGCCGACGTCGGGTTCCCGCTCGGGCTCGCCGGTGGACGCCACGGCGTCGTCGGAGGTGGTCACGGCACTGGCCTTCCGTCGCTCGGGTCGGGGCCCGCGGCTCGGCGGACACCCGGCGTTCGCCCGGGGCCCGCGACTCGGGGGACACCCGGCACTCGCCCGGGGCCCGCGGCTCGGCGGACAACCCCGGCGTCGGGGGCCGGCTCGGAGCCCGGCGGACACCCGTCGCTCGGGTCGAGGCTACGCCGGGTGGTCGGGGCCGGCGAACGGAGCAGGACCGGGCCCGCCCGCGCTGCCGCCCCTGCCACCGCCCGGGTCACGGCCCGGGTCACCGCCCGCGCTGCCGTCCGTGCCACCGCCCGCGCTGCCGTCCGTGCCACCGCCCGCGCTGCCGTCCGTGCCACCGCCCGTGCCACCGCCCGGGCCACCGCCCGCGCCGCCGGGCGGGCGCCAGGCCGCCGGCAGGCTGCCGAGGACGGCGGCGATCCCGGTGCGGCGGGCGACCTCCAGCAGTGCGCGGGCCATCACCGAACCGGGCTCCCGGGCGGCGATCACCAGGCCGATCGGCGCGCTGTGCACCGGCTCCACCAGCGGGACGGCCCGCATGCCGTGCGGCACGCCGAACACGTGCAGCCAGGCGTACGGCACGATGCTCGCCCACTGGCCGGTCCGCACGTGCGCGAAGAGCGAGGCCACCGAATCCGTCTCGACCCGCGGGGTCGGCGCCAGCCCGAGCTCCGCGAACACCTCGTCCAGCACCCGCCGGCCGTGCATGCCCGTGTGCAACAGGCACAGCGGCAGCCCGGCGGCCTCCGCCCACGTCGCCCTCGGGTGGCGGGCCAGCTCGTCGGCCGGACCGGTCAGCAGGACGTACCGCTCCTCGTACAGCGGGAGCGCGCGCAGCTCGTCCGCGTCCGGCCCGGGCAGGTAGGTGATGCCCGCGTCGATCTCGAAGTTCCGTACCTGGCGCAGGAGTTCCTCCGCGCGGAGGTCGGTCGACAGCTGCACGGCGGCCAGCGGATGGGCGGCGCAGAACGGTGCGGTCAGCAGCGGCACGGCGCCCGAGGCGGTCGGCACCGAGCCGATCCGCAGCCGTCCGCTCAGCCCGGTGCGCAGCGCGTCCACCTCGTCCCGCAGGGCGTCCCGGTCGGCCAGGATCCGCTGCGCCCAGAGCACGATCCGCTCGCCCTCGGGGGTCAGCCCCTCGTAGGCGCGGCCGCGCCGGACCAGCAGCACCTTCAGCTCGTCCTCCAGCTTGCGGACGGCCTCGGAGAGCGCGGGCTGGGAGACGTGGCAGGCCTGGGCGGCGCGGGCGAAGTGGCGCTCCCGGGCGAGGGCGACGAGGTATTCGAGCTGGCGGAAGAGCATCTAGTCGGCCTCCCGGGCGGAGCCGTCCGGCCCCGTGTCCATCCGGTCGGTGCGGGTGTAGACGTTCATCGAGTCGCCGCGCAGGAAGCCGACCAGGGTCAGGCCGGTCTCCTCGGCGAGGTCCACGGCCAGCGAGGACGGCGCGGAGACCGCCGCCAGCATCGGGATGCCCGCCATCACGGCCTTCTGGACCAGCTCGAAGGAGGCCCGGCCGCTGACCATCAGCACCGTGCCGCGGGCCGGCAGCAGGCCCTCGCGCAGGGCGTGGCCGACCACCTTGTCCACGGCGTTGTGCCGGCCGACGTCCTCGCGCAGGCACAGCAGCCGCCCGTCGGCGTCGAACAGGCCGGCCGCGTGCAGGCCGCCGGTGCTGTCGAAGACCTTCTGGGCGGCGCGCAGCCGGTCGGGCAGGGCGGAGAGCAGCGCGGGGGTGACGCGCAGCCCGTCCTCGGCGACGCTCCAGGGCGCGGTGGTGCGCACCGCGTCCAGGCTGGCCTTGCCGCACAGCCCGCAGGAGGACGTGGTGTAGAAGTTGCGCTCCAGCGAGGCGTCGGGGGCGGGCACGCCGGGCGCGAGGACGACGTCCACGACGTTGTAGGTGTTGCCGCCGTCCGCCGTGGCGCCGGCGCAGTAGCGGATCCCGGCCACCTGGTGGGCGGCGTGCAGCACACCCTCGCTGACCAGGAAGCCGGCCGCCAGGTCGAAGTCGCTGCCCGGGGTGCGCATGGTCACCGTCAGCGGGCGCCCGCCGACCCGGATCTCCATCGGCTCCTCGGCGGCCAGGGTGTCGGGGCGGTGCGTGGGCGTGCCCTGGCGCAGGCGCAGCACCCTGCGCTGTACGGTCACTCGGCCCATGGTCGTCGGCTCCTCGGATCGGTCGGTGCGGGCTGCGCCGTGGACGGTGTCGCGGACCGGGCGTGGATCACGTCGTGGGTGACCTCATGGGTCATCTCACGGGGCACGTCGTGGGCCGGGTCGTGGACGCCGTCGTGGCGGACGCTACGGATGAATCCTCGCTCCTCCGGCGGCCGGGGTGCGCAGCGCGGTCCGGTTCGGGCAGGTGACGGCGGCTGTGCGCGGCCGTCACGGCCAGGCAGAGCAGGCCCACCGCGGCCATGCCGGTCAGCAGGGCCGGGTAGGAGGCGTGGCCGGCCGTTCCGGCGAGCAGCAGCGGGGTGAGGAAGCCGCTGGAGGTGGTGCTCTGGTAGAGCGAGGCGGCGCTCGGAGCGGCGAACGGACCGGCGGACGGGCCGGCCGGGGCGGCGGGCTCCGTCCGCCCGGTGCGGTCGGGCCGCTCGGCGGTCCCCGGCGTCAGCCGCTCCACCTCGTGCAGCCCCGCACCGAGCGTCAGCCCGTACCCGGTGCCCAGGACGACGGCGGCCGCCACCACCAGCCCCACCGAGTCGCGCCCGGCGGCGAGGGCGCCGATCAGCAGCCCGGCGATGACGGTGGCCATCGCGGTGAGGGTGGCCCGGGCACTGCCGCGGTCGTCCAGCCGGGCCGCGAGGGGCTGGGCGAGGACGCCCGCGGCGAGCGTCAGTGCCGCCACCAGGCCGCCGAACAGCGGCGCGTAACCGGGGACGCGGTCGGCGACCAGCGGGGGCAGCACGACGTACGCCACGGTGGCGGAGCCGAGCACGGCCGGGCTGGCGGGGAGGACGACGTAGCGGAAGCGGGGGTGCCGGACGGTCCTGCGGTGCTCGTCGCCGGGGCCACCGTGGTTGTTATGGTCGCCGAGGTCGCCGTGTCCGTCGGCGGCCTCCGTCGGCGGCCCCGGGTGGCGGTCCGGCGCGGTCTCCGGCAGCCGACGGGTCGCGCGCAGCACCAGCAGGCAGCCGAGGGCGTGGGCGAGCGCGGGCAGCACCATCGGGCCGGGCAGCCACTCGGCGAGCACCCCGGCTGCCAGTGCGCCCGCCGAGAACCCGGCCCCGGTGGCGTACATCGCACGGCGGGCCGGGACGGCCGGGGGGACGGACGGTCCGGAGAGCTCCCGGAGCCAGGCCGTCCCGGCGACGAAGACCAGCCCGGCGGCGAAGCCGGTGGCCGCCCGGGCGGCGTACACGGCCGGTTGGTCCGCCGCGGCCAGGACGGCGCTCGCGGCGGCGGACAGCACCAGTGCGCCGCGCACCACCCGGCGACGGCCGTACCGGTCGGCAGCGGCCCGGCCCAGCAGCAGGCCGGGAACCAGCCCGACCAGGTAGACCGAGAACATCGCGGCCAGTGACAGCGCCGACCAGTCGGTGCGCTCCCGGTACACGGTGGCCAGGGCGGTGAACTGGTTCGCGCCCCAGGCGGCGACGGCCACGGCGGCCGCCGCCGGGAGCCAGCGGGCGGGCGCCGTCGGGAGCCAGCGGGCGGGCGCCGTCGGGACACCACGGGCGGCCATCCGTCCGGACGGACCGGCGGGGAGTTCGTCGACCGGATCGTCGATGGTCCTCATGTTCCGCCGTTCGCCTTTTCGGAGCTTCCTGGATTTCTCGATCCCAGTGTGTCGGCCGCGGCCGCCGGGCGTCAAAGAGGTGATTCCTGTGGCGCGATAGGCGGAATTTATCAAGGCTTGTC
>NZ_JBITTM010000054.1:0-60596 GCF_044541955.1 Kitasatospora sp. NPDC085464 | reverse complement strand
AAAAGCGGCCGCGCACCGGCGGGACGGCAGGGTCACCGGCGGGACGAGCGAGGGGACGGGCCGGACCGGGCGAGGGGACGGGCCGCGCGACGGCGCCGCGGCCGAACGAAAAAGGCCGGGGCCGACGCCCTCAAGCGTCGACCCCGGCCCTGGTAGTAGCGGGGACAGGATTTGAACCTGCGACCTCTGGGTTATGAGCCCAGCGAGCTACCGAGCTGCTCCACCCCGCGTCGGTGAGACCACTCTATGCGACAGTCCGCCGAACACGAAATCGGTTTTCCGGTGGCCCGGACGACGCGCCGACGGCGGTGCCGTTCCCGCGCTCGGCGCGGGACGCGTCCCGATCGATTCCCGGGCATCGTGTCGCCCCTCCCCGGCATGGTGTCGCCCCTCCCGGGAAAGGGGGCGGTCGGCCCATCGCACCCGAAGCGGCCTCCGGTCACCCGCACGCGCGATCCGGGCCCCGGACCGCCGGGCCGCTCGGCGAGGGGCGCTACCGCGTCTCCACTTCACCTCCTCGACCGTCGACACAGCTGCACGTCAGGAGCGTGAGACAGCCGTGAGACAGCCGGCCGGGCCGGGCGGCAGCGCAGCGCGGCGACCTGACGCCCTTACAGTTCTGCCCTGGCGCCGGGGAAGCGGCCTTCACAGGGTGCACACGGGGGCGCGCTCGGGAGTTCCTGCTCGGATCCGACGCCCGACCGGGCCGGATGTTTCCGATTCCGCCCGCATCCCGATCGGTTTCGCTGTTCGATGGACTCTCCGCGAGCCGGATTCGGTGTCCGCATTCACGAGGTCGGTCGATCCCGAACCACGGCGTCCCGAGCCCGGCTCGGACCACCCGCCACCTCCACCGAGGAGAACTCCGCCGTGAGGCAACACCTTCCGCGCGCCGTCATGGGCATGCTGCTCGTGGCGCTCGTGCTCGCCGTCCTGCCCGGCACCCGGGCCACCGCCGCGAGCTGGACCAGCCACTGCGCCGCCGGCGGCTTCTGCCTCTACGACCAGGACGGCGGCCAGGGCGCCGAACTCGCCAACGACCCCCGGGTCCCCGTCCAGGGCGTCGACCCCGCCTGGAACGACCGCGCCCGCTCGGTGGACAACCGGTCCCCCTACTGGGCCTGCCTCTACGCCGACGCCGGCTACGGCGGCACCGTCCAGGCCGTCCGACCCGGCGGCCAGGCCACCCTCGCCGAGCTCGGCACCCACCTGGACGGCAAGGTCACCTCCTTCAAGGGCGCCAAGTCCAAGGCCGGCTGCTTCACCGGCTACGAGCGCTGCGAGACCGGGCGGCTCTGCCTGTTCGCGGAGGAGAGCGGCCGCGGCGCGATGACCTCGTTCACCGAGGACGAGGTCCGCGACTACGGCGCCGGGTGGAACGACCGGGCGGTCTCGGTCTTCAACCACACCGCCAAGCACGCCTGCTTCTACCCGGAGAACGGGCTCGCCGGCTCCTGGAGCGCCAACGGCTCCACCTACCGGGCCTTCGTCGTGCTCAGCGGCGACAGCACCTTCGTCCCCGCGCCGTATGCCGGGACGCTCAGCTCCGACCGTCTGGTCACCGCCGCCGACGGCCGCCCCGCCACCGACTTCTGCTGACCCGGGAGCCCCACATGAAGCACACCCTCGTGCGGCGCGCCGCCGCGCTGCGGACCGCCACGGCCCTCGGGCTGGCCGCCTCCGTCCTGGCCGTCCCGGGCAGCGGCCTGGCCGACGCGGCGGACACCGGCATCGTCCTCGGCGGCATCACCCTCGCCCAGGCCTCCGCCACCACGCCGTTCCCCGGGATCACCCGCACCGTCTACCAGGACGCCGACCGGACGTGGACGGTCAACGTCATGGACATCGACCCGAGCCGGGCGCCGATCACCTTCGACGGCTCGATCGGCCAGGGCATGTACACCACGCAGACCGTCCAGGAGATGCTGGAGCAGACCACCGGGGTGAGCAGCCGGCGCCCCTACCTCGGGGTCAACGGCGGCTACTTCGACGACGGCGTGGTCCTGGACCCGGCGAACCGGATCTTCCTCGGCGACCTCGGCGGCACCTCGCTGAAGAACGGGCGGCTGCTCAGCGAGGCCGGCGGAGGCCGCTACGTCTACGACACCGTCACCGGCAAGGCCGTCGGGCTGCGCCCGGCCAACTCCGTGCTGATGCTGCAGAACGGCCGCCCGTACATCACCGAGCTCGCCACCGGGCTCAGCGTGCAGCTCTCCGACGACGGCGCCGTCAGCCGCAAGGTCGACGGCATCAACCGGCTCCCCGGCCGGGCCGGCCACTGCCTGCGCAACACCGACCCCGCCAACACGGACGTGACGGTCGTCGGCGGCGTCTGCTTCGATCCGTCGGAGATCGTCGAGTTCACCCCCGAGTTCGGGGCGAGGACGCCGGCTCCCGACGTGCTCAAGCAGACCGACACGACCACCGACGACGACCCGGGCGTCGAGGTGCTGTTCAACGCGGCGGGCGTGGCCACCGCCTGCTTCCGCCCCGGCGCCGCGCCCGGCGGCATCGTCTCCGACGCCCCGCGCGGCGGCCACGACGTGCCGCCCGGCGGGCGGGCCCTGGAGGGCACCGGCGACGGCGCGACCTGGCTCTGGGACAACGCCTGCGCCGGCCGGCCGGTCACCCTGCACACGGTGATCACCGACACCCGCTTCGGCGACACCCTCGCCGACACCTGGTTCGGCCGCGCCCCGGCCGGCGCCGTGGAGCAGCCGATCGACCCAGCGCTGTACGCGACCCCCGCGGGCGACGTCCTGATCCGCGACGCCTCGGTCGTCTACCAGCCGGCCGACGACACCGCACGGGCCTGGCGCACCGGCGGCGGGGCGGACGGCTTCGGCCACCTCTTCTTCGTCACCGTCGAGGGACAGAAGGGCGGCCCGGCGCCCCTCGCGTCCGGAGCCACCCGCAGCGAGTTCGCCCAGCTGCTCAAGGCGCTCAACCTCGTCGACGCGGTCAACCTGGACGGCGGCGGCTCCACCACCCTCAACCTGCGCGACCAGAACGGCAACGAGCCGCCCGTGACCACCACCACCGACTCCTCCCCCCGCCACGTCGCCGACACCGTCTACGCCGCCGTCGGCGGCTACGGCCTGGCCAAGTAGGCCCGCCCGGTCACCGGTCACCGGTCACCCGCACGGGCGCGCTGCGGCCCCCGTCCCCGGTCGAACCGGGGGCGGGGGCCGCTCGGCTGCCGCGCCGCTCCTCCGCCGTGCTACACCCCCGCCCAGCGGCGCAGCGCGGCGGTCGCCGCCGCGGCGTCGGCGGCGGGCAGCTGGGCGATCCGCACCGAGTGCGTGCCGCCCGGCACCTCGAAGAGGTAGGAGTCCCGCGAGCCGTCGCCGAGGCGGAACGGTTCGGCGACGGACGGGTCGGCGGCGCCGTTGACGAACATCAGGTGCTCGCCGCGGGTGCGGACCCAGCGGTCGACGTCGCGCATCGCCTGCGGCCGGTAGCGCATCGGGAGGTCCTGCGGGACGAAGGTGCGCGGCTCGGTGGCGCCGGGGTAGCGCAGCAGGCCGGCCAGGTGGGCCGTCTCGACCGGGAAGTAGCCGAGCTGGGTGCCCAGTTGGTAGAAGTACGGGACGAACTTCCCGGCCACCGCGTCGGCGTAGACGGGCAGTTGGGCGACGTCGGAGAGCCAGCCGTACAGGGCGTCGTCGGAGGCGTCCGCGGGCGGCACCGCCGGGCAGGCGGCCTGGCCGCGGCCCTGCCAGAACATGAACGGCGCGCGCAGGACGGCGATCTCGAAGGCCTTGTCGGCGCTCCCGACGAGCCGGAAGCCGTCGCCCCGGGAGTCCGCCCAAGCCTGGTACCGGGCGACGAGGGCGGTGCGGCGCTCCAGCAGGGCGCGCTGCGCGGCCTGCAGGGCGGTGCGGCACTCGGGGGTGCCGACGGTGCGCAGGAAGTCCAGGTAGGCGGAGTCCTCGCGGTCGTCGACGTTGTTCGGCGCCGAGTAGGCGACCGAGCCGGCCACGTCCTGCGGGTAGAAGCGGCGGTGGTAGACGGTGGTCATGCCGCCCTTGCTGCCGCCGGTGGAGATCCACGGTGCCCGGTAGACGGCGCGCAGCGCCTCGATCACGTGGTGGTGGTCGGCGGCGGCCTGCCGGATGTCGAGGTCGTCCCAGTCGGCGGGGTCGGGCCGGGAGGTGCCGAAGAAACGCTGCTCGGTGCTCACCTGGTTGCCGTCCAGCAGCTCGGCCGGCTCCGAGCGGTACTGGGCGGTGGAGAGGTCGTAGCCGCTGGTGTAGAGCACGGTGGGGCGGTCGGTGCCGCGGTGCAGCAGGGTGAGCCGCTGGTCGAAGCCGCCCCGCTCGGGGTGGGCGTGGTCGGCGGGCTGGTGCAGCGTCAGGACGAAGAAGCGGAAGCCGGGTGCGGCGGGCTTCTCCTCCACGATCCGCAGGCCGGGCACCGCCTCGATCGCGGCCCGGATGTCCGCCGGTCCGGCCCCGACTCCCGCCCCGACTTCGGCTCCGGCCGCCGTGGCGGCGGGCAGTGCGGCCGTACCGGCCAGCGCCACCACCGCCGCCGTCGTCGTCCGGGCCAGCAGTCGTCCGATTCGCCCGCGCAGCATGGGTCTTCCTCCCCGGTTGTCGTTGCCCCCAGTCAACCGGGGCTGTGACCTGCGCGGATCCCGCCCCGGAGGGTCGGCTTCTCCCTCCCGGGAGGGAGGCGGCGACCGACCGCCCCCCGGCCCCCCGTCCCGCCCGTCCTCTCCGTCCTGTCCGCCCGTGGAAAACCGGTGGCCGCGGACCGGGTGACGGTGTTAGCAATGTGACATGCTACAGGGCACTCACATCACCCTCCGGGCCCGGCACGAGGCCGACGTCCCGGTGCTCCAGACCGAGCTCCACGACGACGTGGCGACCCGTTCGCGGGCCGACTCCCGCCCCTGGCGGCCCCTCCCACCGGGATCGGCGCAGTCGCCGTACGCCGTCACCGGGCCGTCCGACGAGGCGGCGTGCTTCTCCGTGGTCGACACGGCCTCCGGGGAACTGGCCGGGGAGGCCCTCCTGTGGGGCATCGACGCCCACAACCGCAGCGCCCACCTGGGCCTCGCCCTGCGCCCGGGCCACCGCGGCCGCGGGTTCGCGACGGACGTCGTCCGGGTGCTGTGCCGGTACGGGTTCGTGGTGCTCGGCCTGCACCGGCTGCAGTTGGAGACGCTCGCGGACAACACACCGATGATCAGGGCAGCGACCGGGGCCGGTTTCACCGCGGAGGGGCGGCTGCGCGGCGCGGCGTGGGCGTGCGGGGAGTTCGTGGACCAGGTGGTGCTCGGGCTGCCGGCCGAGGAGTGGCGGGCGTGAACCGGCCGATGCGGCCGCCCACGGCGGACTGACCGCCCGTCCGCCGCGGGCCGGTGCCGGCCCGGGGCGCGTACGCCTCGGGCCGGCAGCGGCGGGGATCCCGCGGACGGGCGGCGGCGCTCAGGCCAGGGGGCGGCAGAGCAGCGCGTCCGGCACGCCGTAGTGGAGCCACTTCCAGGTGTAGGCGACGCCGGCGACGTACTCGTTGTCCGCGCACTGGCCCTTGTAGTGGCCCGGCGCCCAGTCGCTCGCGACCGAGCCGCCGGTGGCGGGGCGGTTGTCGCCGTGGTCGAACCACACGGCGCGGCCGGTGGTGGGCAGCGGGCCGGCCGCGGGTGCGCAGAGCAGGGCGGACATGGCGTCGCTGTGCACGCTGTAGCCGACGGCGAAGGTGCGGTCGGGGCACTGGAGCTTGTTGTAGCCGGACGCCCAGTCGCCGCCGGTGACGTACCGTTCGTCGGTGACGGTGACCCAGTCGCCGGTGCCCGTCGCGGGCTCGCCGGCGTCGGTGCACAGGCCCCGGCTGTCGCTGCGGCCGAGGGCGACCAGGCGCTGGCCGTCCGGGCAGTTGCCCTTGCGGTTGCCGCTGCTCCAGTCCACCCCGGCCATCCGGCGGGAGACGTTCTGGTCGCCGTGGTCGAGGTCGAGCATGTTCCAGTGGTTCACCGGCGCCACCGGGCCGGTCAGTGCCGGGGCGCCGACCAGCTTGGTCCAGTCGGCGGCCCGCCAGTCGCCGGGGTCGGTCAGGCCGGTCCGCTTGCCCGCCGGGTCGTAGGAGAGCAGCGCCCAGGTGTCCAGCGGGCGGCCGGCGGTGTCGGCCCAGCCGACGAGCGGCCAGATGGCGAAGTCGGCGTCACGGGCGGCCAGGAGGTCGGTGAAGGTGTGCAGCCAGGCCTGTTCCTTGGCGTCGGTGGAGCCGCGTCCGCCCGCGCCGAACTCGCTGATCCACACCGGTGCGGTGAAGTGCTGCCCGGCCTGGGTGACGAACAGCGCCTCGTCGTCGACGACCTGGGCCAGCTGCTCGGGGGTGAAGTCCTCGTAGCGGGGGTCGCCGGTCGCTCCCGGGCCGCTGCCCGCGCCGGTGTTGGCCGGGCCGGTGTAGGCGTAGAAGTGCGCGGAGTACACCAACTTGCCGGAGTCGATCAGGGTGTTGGAGAGGTTGCGCACCGGGGTGAGCATCGGACGCCCGTGGCTGAAGATCGCGGCGGGGATGCCGTACCAGTTGATGCCCTCCATGATGACGAGCATGTCCGGGTCGGCCTGCAGGATCCGGTTGCCGGCCTCCTCGAAGGCGGCGTACTCGTCGTGGGCGTCGCCCATGCCCCAGTTGGGGTCGTCCCAGGTGTCGCGGCGGACCTCGTTGCGCAGGTCGGCGCCCACCACCCGCTTGTTCGCCCGGTAGCGGTTCACCAGGAACACCCAGTCGTCCTCCCACGCCTGGGTCGACTGCCCGCTGTTCCAGCGCTCGTTGCCGTCCAGGCCGCAGCAGAAGCGGTAGCCGGTGGTGTGGTTGTTGAGGACGACCGCGAAGCCGTCGGCGGTGAGCGCGGCGACCACGGCGTCGTACACCTGCAGCGGGGTGCGGCCGCGCAGCTGCGGGTTGGCGGCGACGGCGGAGTCCGGTACGGCGGCGGGGTCGTGGATCATCGCGTTCGCGAACGGCAGCCGGATGCTGTTGAGGCCGAGGCCGTGGAAGTCGGCCATGAGGCGTTCCAGCGGCACCCGGTCCAGGCCCAGCGGGATGTTGTGCGAGACCTGCCCGGCCTGGTTGTTCGCGGGGTCGTCGGTGCTCCCGCTGCCCTCCCAGGTGCCCTGGGCTCCGGCCCAGTTGGCGGACTTCAGCTTGAAGCGGGCGCCGTTGGCGTCGACGATGTAGCGCCCGCGGGTGCTGAGCGGTCCGGTCCAGGACGCGGCCAGTTCGGGGCCGGTCTGCACGCCTGCCTGGACGGCCTGCGCGCCGGCCTGGGCGGCGGCCCCGGCCCGGGGCGCGGCGGCGGCGGCGCCCGCCGGCACGGCGGCGAGCAGGGGCAGGCACGCGGCCGCGGCGAGCAGGCGCGTTCCGAGTCTCTTCATGGTCATCCCGGGTGAGGTGAGGGTGGCGCGGAATTGACGGGGACCGACCATACGCCGCGGATGTGACTGCCGGGTAGCCCGCGGTCGAACGGGCCACCCGGCTTCGGCGTCGTTACCGCAGGACGCCGTGCACGGCCTCCGGGTCGGTCGGCGCCAGGCCGGTGACCGGGGCGGTCGCGGGCGCGGCCTTGGCCGCGGCCGGGGGCGGCGTCACGTACACCGGGTCCGGATCGGCCTCGGGCGCACAGGTCTTGGCGATCCGTCCCTTGCCCTGGGGCAGGCTGCCGTCGCGCAGGTAGGCGGTGAAGGTGTCGTCCAGGCAGGCGTTGCCGTGGAAGAGGATCTCGTGGAAGCTGCCGCCGTTCTGGACGACCAGCTTGGAGCCGGGCAGCGCGTCGTGCATGGCGAGCCCGCCCTCGTACGGCGTGGCGGCGTCCTCGGTGGCCTGGAAGAGCAGGACCGGGGGCAGGCCCTTGCCGGTGATCTTCAGCCGGCCCGCCGGGTTGCCCTGGTACGGCCAGAACATGCAGGCGGCGTTGTACCACATGTTGTTATAGGTGTAGAAGGGCGCGACGGCGTTCACCTTCGCCTGGTCCTTCTTCCAGACCTCCCAGTCGCGCGGCCAGGCGTTCTCGGTGCACTGCGCCGCGTTGTACGCCGGGAAGGTGCCGTCGTCAGCGCCCGGGGCGGCGTACCGGTTGTACGCGATGGCCAGCGGACGGGTGTCGTGCTGGGTGAGGTAGGCGGAGAGCACGGTCGCCATCCGGGGCCAGCGCAGGAAGTTGTAGCCGCCGCCGTAGAAGGTGTCCTCGAACTCGGCGGGGCCGATCCGGCCGGGCGCGGGGGCGGCGTCCACCGGCTCCTTGCGCAGGGCGTCCTCGACCTGGCCGTACGCCCGCTCGACGGCGGCGGCGTCGGTGCCCAGGTGGTAGACGGAGTCGGCCTTGGCGGTCCAGGCCGCGAAGGCCTCGAAGCGGCGCTGGTGTTCCTTGTCCTGCAGGATGTTGTGGTCGTACCAGCTGATGGTCGGTCCGACGATGCTGTCCAGCACCATCCGGCGCACGTGCGAGGGGAACAGCTGGCCGTAGGTGGAGCCCAGCGAGGTGCCCCAGGATCCGCCGTAGAAGTTGATCTTCGGGACGCCGAGCGCCCGGCGGATGCTGTCCATGTCGCGGGCGTTGTCGACGGTGGTCATGTGCGGCAGCAGCCAGGACCAGTCCGCCGCGCAGTCGGCGGCGTAGCCGGCCGCCTTCTTCAGCCAGGCCTTCGACGTGCCCTGGCTCACCTGGTAGTCGGGGCGCTCGGCGTCGAAGTAGTGGGCGTCGCAGACCACATGGGGGTCGCTGCCGTTGGTGCCGCGCGGGTCGAAGCCGATCCAGTCGTAGGTCGAGGCGACGTCCGCCGGGAGCTGGGAGGCGATGGACACCGGCATCCAGAGCCCGGAGTCGCCGGGGCCGCCGGGGTTGAGCAGGATCGGCCCCTGCTGCTTCTCCCGGGGCGCGGTGGCCGGGAGGCGGTTCAGCTTGATGGCGATCTTCCGCCCGTGCGGGTCGGCGTAGTCCACCGGCACGTCGAGCATCGCGCACTGCAGCGCGGGGGTGGTGGCGTCGTTGCAGGAGCTCCAGACCAGCGCACCCTGGCCGGTGTCGGCCAGGTCGGTGGCGTCGGGTCCGGCGGCGGAGGCGGAGGTTCCGCCGAGGGCGGCGACGGCCGTGAGGGCCGCGAGCAGGGCGAGGGGTTTTCTCATGGGGAGCATGATGTGACATGTGCAATGGCACATCCAGAGGAGCGACCGGAATTTGCCAAGCTTTGACCATGCACGACTGACTGATCATCAGACTTCCACTGCCACAAGGAGGTTGTCGTGCGGACACACACCACCCCTGGCTAGCATCTGAAATGCATGTCGTTCGAGCGCTCATCGCCTGGGAGGGGCGGCGCCGGACGGACCCGACAGGAGAGTTCATGCGCGTGTCCCACCAGCACGTCCACCCCGTCAGCGACCGCCCCACGGCCGCCGACGTCGCCCTGCCACCGGCCCTGCCCTACCCCGACGGGTGGTCCGCACTCGCCTTCTCCGCCGAACTCCGGCCGGGCACCGTGCTCACCCGCCGACTCGCCGGCGAGGACGTCGTGCTGTACCGGCTGCGCAACGGCCGCCTGCGCGCGATCCGCCCGTACTGCCCGCACCTGGGCGCCCACCTCGGCCTGGCGGCGGTCGAGGGCGACGACCTGGTCTGCCCCTTCCACCGGTTCGCCTTCGACCCCGACGGCCGCTGCGTGCGGACCGGCTACGGCACCCCGCCGCCGAAGGCCGCCCTGGCGCAGCTGCCCGTGCGGGAGGTGAACGAGGCCGTCTTCGTCTGGCGCCACCACGACGGCCGGGAACCGGACTGGGAGATCCCGTCCTGGCACCGGCTCGGCGACGGCCGGCAGCCGCTGCGGTACGCCTCCTTCGAGATGCCCGGCCACGCCCAGGACGTCATGGAGAACTCCTTCGACCTGGGCCACTTCGTCACCCTGCACGGCTGGCCGCAGGGCGAGCTGGCGGCACCGGTGGAGTTCGACGGCCCCCGCTTCCACGTCTCGATGCGGGTGCGGGAGACCTTCCCGCTGCTCGGCATGCGGCAGGTCGACGTGGAGGTGGACGGGTACGGGCTGACCGCGCTGCACACCGACGTGCGCACGCCCTCGCTCGACCTGGAGATCTGCTCGCTGGTGATGGCCACCCAGGTCTCCCCCGGCCGGATGCAGCTGCGGCAGGCCGGACGCTTCGCCATGCGGGAGCCGGCCGGGCTGCCGCCGGCCGTCGCCCGGACGGTCAGCCGCGCGGTGACCGCGGTGCTGGCGGGGCCGATGTTCAAGCGAAACCTGGAGTTCACCTCGGCCGACTTCCCGATCTGGTCCACCAAGCGGTACCAGTCGCCGCCCCGGCTCGCCGCCGGGGACGGGCCGATCGGCGCGATGCGGCACTGGGCCCGGCAGTTCTACCCGCCGGACCGGCAGGCGCACCTCCCGGCGCCGGCCGCCACGCCCGCGAGCGGCACGCCCCACGGCGCACCGGACGGCGCACCGGACAGCGCCCGGAGCGGCGCCACCCGCGGCTGAACGCACCCATTCCCGCCCCGCTGCGGGGCGCCGGCCCCACCCGGGCCGGCGCCCCGCCGCCCCGTCGTGCCCGGAGAGCCCCACCAGAGCGCCCGGAACCGCGCTCGACGGGCACTTGAGGAATCCGGCCCCCGCCTCCCGGCGCAACTAAGGTGCGACGCAACCCCCCACCATCCCCTGCTTTCGAACACCAGCACGACACATCGCCCGACCCACCGCCCCACGCACGGCCGACCGATCCGCTCCCGAGCACACGTCACGCGCCCGACAACCGTCCCGCGCACGAAAGGGGAACCGCCATGCAGCTCAGAGTCCTCGGCCCCCTCACCGCCGACCTCAACGGCATATCCGTCGTCCCCTCCGCCGCCAAGCAGCGCCAGATCCTCGCGCTGCTCGCGCTCTACCCGAACCGGATCCTGCCCACGGCCACCCTCATCGAGGAGATCTGGAGCGACGACCCGCCCAGACAGGCGCTCACCACCATGCAGACGTACATCCTGCAGCTGCGCCGCCGCATCACCCAGGCCCTCGGACCGACCCCGGACACCACCGCCAAGGACATCCTCACCACCCGCCACGGCGGCTACCAGCTCACCGCGCACCCGGACAGCCTGGACGTCCACACCTACAACCTGCTGATCACCCAGGGCCAGCACGCCTTCAACCACGGCCACGACCACCAGGCCGCCACCCACTTCCGCCAGGCCCTCGCGCTCTGGCACGGCCCCGCCCTGGTCGACGTACGGCCCGGCCCCATCCTCACCATCGAGATCATGCGCCTGGAGGAGAGCCGGCTGATCACCCTGGAACGGCGGATCGACACCGACCTGCGGCTCGGCCGGCACAACGAACTGATCCCCGAACTCACCCACCTGACCCACCAGCACCCGCACCACGAGGGCCTGCACGCCCAGGCCATGGTCGCGCTCTACCGGGCCGGCCGGCAGACCAACGCCCTCACCACCTACCACCACCTGCGGCACCGGCTGACCACCGAACTCGGCATCCAGCCCTCCCCGCACCTGCAGCACCTGCAGCACGCCATCCTCACCCTCGACCCGACCCTCAACACGCCCACCACCGCCCACCCGACCACCTACAACCTGTACTCGGCCTGAGCCCCGTCCGTACGGCCGTCCCCGCAGACCTCTCCCAGCCCTCACCCACAGGACGCGTCATGACCACCGCACCCGAGCAACCCCTCGCCCTGATCACCGGCGGTACCCGCGGCATCGGCCTGGCCATCGCCCGCGAACTCGGCAGCCGCGGCCACCGTGTCTTCATCTGCGCCCGCACCGCCCCGCACATCGACCAGGCGCTGGTCACCCTGCGCGGCGAGGGCCACCAGGCCGACGGCCGCACCTGCGACGTCCGCGACCCCGGCCAGGTCGCCGAGCTGATCCGGTACGCGGTCGCCGAGCACGGCCCGATCACCGTGCTGGTCAACAACGCCGGACGCACCGGCGGCGGACCGACCGCGACCACCACCGACGACCTGTGGTACGACGTCATCGACACCAACCTGAACGCCGTCTTCCTGGTCACCCGGGAAACCCTCCGGCAGGGCCACATCACCAGCACCGCGAACCCGCGCATCATCAACATCGCCTCCACGGCCGGGAAGCAGGCCGTCACCCTGGGCGCGCCGTACACCGCGAGCAAGCACGCCGTGATCGGCTTCACCCGGGCGCTGGCCAAGGAGCTGGCACCCACCGGCACCACCGTCAACGCCATCTGCCCCGGCTACGTCCAGACCCCGCACACCACGCGGATCCACCACGAGTACGCGACCGCCTACAACACCACGCCCGAGACCATCCACCAGCACTTCCAGACGCACATCCCGCTCGGCCGCTACACCACCCCCGAGGAGGTCGCCTCGCTGGCCGGCTACCTCACCACCCCGACCGCCGCCAGCATCACCGCCCAGGCACTCAACGTCTGCGGCGGACTCGCCACCCAGTAACCCCGGCGCGATCCTGGCCGGCCCACGGGAAGGACTCGGGCTCCGGTGCCCGCTGATCAGTGATGACGAACCGTCAGTTCTCCAGCGCACCCGTCACCTTGCTGGTGTCCGGCGCCCCCGCGCCCGAGCCCTGCCTGCCCGCCGCCCGCCCGCCGAGACGCCTCGACGCGGGGGCGGTCAGCGCCGCACTGGCCCGGACCGCGGCCCGGCCCCGGAAGGCCGCCGCCCGGCCCGCGCGGGCCAAGGAGTTCCTGCTGGTCGAGCTGTACCGGGCGTACCGGCCGGACGTGCTGCGCGCCGCACTGCGGGCCGTCCGGCCGGAGGCCGGCGAGGAGCTGCTGTGGCAGCGCACGGCCGACGGCCCGGAAGGCCTCGACCGGGTGCTCGCCGAGCTCGGGCACAGCCTGGCCACCGGGCCCCGGCTGCGGGCGGTGCTCGTCGAGGACCGGGACGGCGCCCGCGAGCCGAGGCTCTTCGTCGGCCTCGCGCCCGGCCCGCCCGGGCGCGCCCTCGCACTGCTGCAGGAGCTGCGCGAGGCCCTGGCGCACCCGCCGGAGCCCGTCACCGTACCCACCAGCGCGCTGCAGCGGGAGCTGCTGCGCCAGGTCCTCGGGCAGCCGGACCACGACGGACGGCACGTCGAGCAGCTGTCCTGGCACTGGCACGGCCCGCTGGACACCGAGCGCTTCACCGCCGCCTGGCAGTCCGTCATCGACCACGAGACGGTGCTGCGCGCGGCCTTCGACTGGGACGAGGGCGGCGACACCGAGCCCTGGACGGTGCTGCACGAACGCGCCGTCCCCGAGGTCACCCGGCACCCGCACGGCACCGCCGACTGGGAGGAACTGCTCGCCGCCGACCGCCGCCGCGGCTTCGACCTGCGCCGCCCCGCCCTGCTGCGCGCCACCCTGCTCGACGCCCCGCCGGACGCCGACGAGGGGCCCGCCACCCGGGTGCTGCTCAGCTACCACCACGCGATGCTGGACGGCTGGAGCGTGCGCCTGCTGCTGCAGTCCTTCTACCGCGCCTACCTGACCGGCGGCGTCCTGCCCGGCGGCGAACGCCGCCCCGACGTCCGCGACCACGCCCGCTGGCTGCAGGCCCAGGGCACCGACGCGGCCCAGCAGTTCTGGTCCACCCGCCCCGGCGCCACGGCCGTCCTGCCGCTCGCCCCCGACCCGCGCCGGCACGGCAGCGGCCGGGCCCGGCGCCGGCTCACCCCGTACGAGGCGGTCCGGCTGCGCGGCTGGGCGGCGGCCTGGGGCGCCGGCGAGAGCAGCGCGCTGCAGGCCGCCTGGGCGCTGCTGCTGTACCGCGCCGCGCAGTCCGACCGGCCCCGCCGCCCGGCCCGCTCGGTGCGGGTCGGCTTCGCCGTGACCGTCTCCGGCCGGGGCATCCCGCTGGACGGCATCGACCGGCTCCCCGGAGCACTGCGCAACCCGCTGCCGATCTCCGTCCGGCTGCACCCGGGCACCACCGTGCCGCAGCTGCTCACCGCCCTGCGCGACGGGGTGCTCGACCTCGCCGCGTACGAGTGGGTCTCCCCCGGCCAGGCGCACCGCTGGACGGCCGGCCCGCGCGGACGGCGGCCCAACAGCCTGGTCGTCCTGGAGCACCAGCCGACCGCCGCGCACCACCTGCGGCTGGAGACCGACCTGGCCGCGCACGGCATCCACGTGGAGAGCCCGGTGCCGGCCGGCACCTTCACCTCGTACCCGATCACCCTCGCCGCCCACTACGACACCACCGGCGGGCTCGTCCTCACCACGACCCACGACCGCACCCTGCTCGCCGACCAGGACGCCGTCGAACTCCTCAGCCAGAGCGCCCACCTGCTGCGCGCCTTCCCGGACCTGCCGAGCGGGCTGAGCACCACCGAGGTGCTGCGCACCACGCTCGCCGGACAGCCCGCGCCCCGGCTCTCCGGCGAGGCCGGCGAGGCCGGCGAGGCCGGCGGCGGCGCCGATCCGGACGCCGCCGACGCGCCCGCGCCCGACGGCCCCGCGGTGCGGCTGGACGTCCTGCACCGGGCCGGCCTCCCGGACGCGGGCTGGGTCCTGCTGCTGCCCCCGCCCGGCGCCCCGCAGATCCGGCTGGCCGGCGCCGCCCGCGGCTGGCCCGGGCCGCAGGGCCTCGGCGTGCTGCGCCCGGTCGGGGAGGACCCGCCGCCCGCCGCCTACCGCCCGGTGCTCGGCCCGCTGCTGGAGTCCCGCGCCCCGGTCGTCCTGGTCGCCCCGCCGGGGCTCGGCGTCACCGCCTACGAGATCGCCCGGCTGGGCGCCCCACCGCACCCGCCGGTGGTGGTGCTGGTCGACGAGGAGGCCGATCTGGCGGCGGTGGCGGCGCTGCTGGGCGACCGGGCCTAGACCGACGGGCGGGGGCCGACGTGCGCGGGCCGACGTGCGCGGGCCGACGTGCGCGGGCCGACGCGCCCGGTGCGGCCTCCGGCGGCCGACCGCGGCGCTACGGTGGGCCGCATGGCCCGTTTCGTCCTGACCCGCCGCACGCCGCTGCCCCCAGCCGTCTGCTGGGAGCGGCTGACCACCTGGCCCCGGCACGGGGAGCGGGTGCCGTTCACCCGGGTCGGCGTCGCCCGGGGCACCGGCCGGGAGGTGGGTGACGTCGTCCTGGCCAGGACGGCCGTCGGGCCGCTGCGGTTCGACGACCCGATGGAGATCGTCGAGCTGGTCGCGCCCGGGCCCGGACGTGACGGGCTGTGCCGGCTGGCCAAGCGCGGCCGCCCGGTGCGCGGCGGGGCGGTGCTGCAGGTCCGGGCGGTGGGCGGCGGCAGCGTGGCGGTGTGGGCGGAGGAACTGCGGATCTCCGGTGTGCCGCGGTTCGCCGATCCGGTCGTCGCCGCCACCGGACGCCTGGTCTTCGGCCGGGTTCTGGACCGACTGCTGCGATAGGCCGGGAGTCCCCGCCTCAGGTCCCGGGCCGGTGCGGGTGCCACTCCGCCAGCAGGATGGTGGCGTCGTCGCGCAGTTCGTGGTCCTGGTGCGTGACCAGGGCATGGATCAGGCGACGCAGGGCCTCCGGAGCCGGGTCCCCGCCGGCCATGTGCTGGACGAGGGAGTCGGTCAGCCGGCTCTCGCCGAAGAGTTCGCCGACGGTCGACCGCGCCTCGGTGACCCCGTCGGTGTACACCAGCAGCCGGTCGCCGGGCTGCAGCCGCTCGTGGTGGACGGGCTGCGGCCCGTGCTGGTGGAAGCCGAGGCCGAGC
This sequence comes from Kitasatospora sp. NPDC085464, assembly GCF_044541955.1. Taxonomy (NCBI): domain Bacteria; kingdom Bacillati; phylum Actinomycetota; class Actinomycetes; order Kitasatosporales; family Streptomycetaceae; genus Kitasatospora; species Kitasatospora sp. NPDC085464. Next base: position 44,911 of record NZ_JBITTM010000054.1, on the reverse strand, counting down.
GGCAGCTCGGCCCGCCGGTTCAGGGCATCCGTCACGATGCGGCCGTCCCGGATCAGCAGCGGCGGCGGGTGCCCGCAGTTGACCCAGGACAGCTCACCGGTGAACGTGTCGAGGTCGGCGACGACGGCGGTCAGCAGCCGGTCCGGGATCCACCGGGCCAGCGCCTCGTCGATGGCCCGGGCGATGTCGGCCAGGCCGCCGCCGGACCTCCGGGTGGAGCGGCAGGCCGCCAGGGCGACCGAGCTGGCACCACCCGAGGCGAGGTCGTGGCCCATCGCGTCGAACACGGAGATGTGCAGACGACCACCCGCCATCGAGTGGTCGAACGCGTCCCCACCCACGTCGTAAGCCGGTTCCAGGACGGCGCTGGACGTGACGTGCCGGGTGCCGATGGTCCGTGGCGGCAGGAACGCCCACAGCAGCTCGGCCTGCAGACTCATCGGCTGCCGCCGGCCGACGCCGATGATGACGTCGCTGTACGCGCTCTTCGACACCACCAGCAGGGCGACCAGCGCCGCCAACGCCTCGTAGCGCTCGGTCGCGTCCCCGCCCTGTGCTCCGTCCTCGACCCGCAGCACCCCGATCCGCTCGACCCCGTCGACCAGCGGGAACCAGCCCACGCCGGGCGATCCGGAGGACAGCTGGGTCTGCTGCAGACGGTAGGCCCGGCCACCGAGTGTCCCTTCCACGTCGACCGGGTCGGTGCTCCCGCCCTCGGGGCCGGGCAGCGGGACGAGGTGGCGCTGCTGGACGTCGGCCAGGAACACCCACGCCCCGACCGCGCCCAGCTCGCGGGCCGCCGCCCGCACCAGGTCGGGCAGGTCCGCCGGTCCGCTCGCCCGGGTTCGGGCCAGCAGCCGTGCCAGCACACCGCCCAGCCCGGCATGGTCGCCGCTCATCACCTCACACCTCCCGTCGGGCCTGCGCCTACCCAGGAACGGCCCGGTGCTGCACGCCCGCACCGGTTCGTCGGTCGCGGGCGGGCCCGCGGCGCGGGGACCTCCGGCCGCCGACCCGTCCCACGCGTGACCGGCCCGGAGTGCGGAGCGGTCCGCCCCGGCGCACCGTCGGAGACATGGCCTCGATCATCGTGCTGTTCGAGCTGGAGTCCGAGCAGGTCCTCGGCGCCGAGGGCGTCGGACCGGGAGTACTGGCCGTCCACGCCGCCGGTGCCGACCCCGACGTCCCCGAGGACCCCCAGCCCACCACGCTGTGTCAACGCGACACCCGCTCCATGGAGCACAGCCACTACGCCCCGACGCGCCCCGGTGACCCCTGGTACCCGCCCGAACTGGCCGACCGCCGCTGCCGCGAGTGCGAGCGCGCCCTGGCAGCCTCCTGAGGCCCCTCGCGCGCACCGGTCGACACAGGCGTCGCCGCCGGGTGTCGGACCGCCCGACCGGGGCAGACGCCGCCGTGTGAACCCCATCGAACGGACCCTGCGGGGCGTGGACGGTTTCCAGCAGCGCCACCGGCCCACCGGCGTGGTGGTCGGCGTGGTGCGCAAGTACGGGGACGACCGCGGCGGGCTGCTGTCCGCCCTGATCACCTACTACGGATTCGTCGCCCTGATCCCGCTGCTCCTCCTGCTCAGCACCGTCCTCGGCTTCGTCCTGCACGGCCACCCCGGCGCCCAGCGCTCGGTGGTGGACTCCGCGCTCGCCGACTTCCCGATCATCGGCGACCAGCTGCGCCAGAACGTGCACTCCCTGCAGGGCAGCGGCCTGGCCCTGATCATCGGGGCGCTCGGCATGCTGTACGGGGCGCTCGGCATCGCCCAGGTCCTCCAGCACGCCATGGCCGAGGTCTGGAACGTCCCCGGCGTCCAGCGCCCCGGCTACTGGCCGCGGCTGGCCCGCAGCCTGCTGCTGTTCGCCGTCCTCGGCGCCGGACTGGTCCTGGGCACCGCGGCCGCCTCACTGGTCGGCACCACCCTGGGCGGCACCCCGGCCCGGATCGGCGGCCTGGTCGTCTCGGCGCTGCTGAACACCGCGCTGTGCCTGGCCTGCTTCCGGGTGCTCACCCCGCGCGAGATCCCCACCCGCGCCCTGTGGCCCGGCTGCGCGATCGCCGGCCCGCTGTTCACCGTGCTGCAGGCGTTCGGCGCCCTGCTGGTCGCCCACGAGCTGCGCCACGCGAGCCAGGTCTACGGCTTCTTCGCGACCGTGATCGGCCTGCTCTTCTGGATCTACCTGGCCGCGCAGATCACCGTGTACGCGGCCGAGACCAATGTGGTGCTCGCCCGCCGGCTGTGGCCGCGCAGCCTGCTGCAGCCACCACTCACGGACGCCGACCAGAAGGTGCTGTCCTCCGTCGCCCGACAGGAGGAGCGCCGCCCCGAGCAGCGCGTGGACGTCTCCTTCGAGGACGCGGACGAGGCCGGGGAGGACGGTGGCCCCGGGGACGGGGCTGGGTCCGGGCGCAGCGACGACCGGCTCCAGGGCCCCGCGAAGCCCGACGGTCGGTGAGGATCGCCGGACGGTGAAGCCCGACAGTCGGTGAGCAGCGCCGAGCCGGGCTCCGCGCTGTTGTACGGCGCTGTTGTACGGGGCGCCGCTGTCGTTCGGCGCCGGACGCCGGGCGGGAGCGGCGCGCCCTCCTCGTCGCGCCGCTGTCGTCCGGCGTCCGGCCGGAGTGCCCGGCTGGAGGTGCCCGGATGGCTCGTCCGTCAGTGCGGCCCGCCCGGCGTCAGGAGTTCGCGCACCCGCTCGGTGAGCGAGCGTTCGGGGGGTGGCAGGTGGTCCGCGGGGCGTTCGGACGGCCGCTGGTAGCGGGGCCGACCGGTCGAGGACTCCTTGGTCTCGCGGGCCAGGGCCGCCAGCTCGTGCAACTCGGCCTCGGTGGTGACCGCGCGGACCGCGGGGAAGAGCCGTGCCTCCTCGTCGCCGGCGTGCCGGGTGACCTCCTCCGTCAGCCGGGCGACCAGGCGGTCGAAGGTCGGCGAGGTGACGTGGGTCCGGCGGAGTTCGACCAGCAGGGCCTCGACCCCGCGGTGGTCGGCGAGTTCGCGTTCGACCACGGCGGGCCCGTCGGGCAGCCGGTCGCGGACGAGCGGGTAGAGGTGCTCCTCCTCGGCCCTGGTGTGGCGGACCAACTGGTCGGTCACCAGGGCGGCGAGGCGCTTGCGCTGGCGGTCCCCACTGGGGATGCCGCTGAGTTCGCTGAAGTGGACCAGCATCGACCGGTGGTCGGCGACGAGCTGTTCCAGCAGGTCTTCGTCGTGGTTCACGGGTGGTACCCCTTCCTGGGCTCGGGGCTTCCTGGGCTCGGGCCTTCCTGGACTCGGGTCGGGCCTTCCCGGGCTCGCGCCTGGTCAGCCCTCCAGAGCGGAGGCGATCCGGTGCAGCACCCCGCCGCCGGTCGGGTGGCGCGGCGCGGTCTCCCGCACGGCCTGCATCCGTTCGCCGATCTCCTGCAGTTCCTTGCGGCCGAGGGCGGAGCGGACCTCCGGAAACCAGTCGCCCTCCTCCTGTTCGATGTGCCGCTCGACGGCGTCGATCAGGACGGCGGTCTTGGCGTCGTAGCCCTCGTCGTCGGGAGTCATCCGGCTCAGCTCCTCGCAGAGCAGGTCGGCGACGTGGTGCTCCTCCTTGGCGCGGTCCATGGCCTCGGCGAGTCCGGGCACCTCCCGGCGGATCCTGGGGTAGAAGAGTTCGTCCTCCAGGTAGGTGTGGACGGTCAGCTCCTCCACGATCCGTTCGACCTTCTCGCGACGCGCCTGTGCGCCGCCTTCGCCGTCGCCTTCGACGAGCCCCCGGTACTCGCGGAACAGACGGCGGACTTCCTTGTGGTCCTCGCGCAGCAGGACGATGGCATCGTTGGACATCGCTCGCCTCCTTCTCGGCGCTGTTCCCCGCCGCCCCGGCGTGTCCCCGGGCGGACCGCTGCCAAACGCCGCCGCGCGACGGGTGTGGCGGGGCCGGTCGTGGGCACCTGCCCGGTACGTCCCGGTTGGAACGACCACCGGGACGGCCAACGTCACCCGGGCGGGGCGCGCGATGCGCGATGCGCGATGCGAACGGCCGGTCCGCGGCCCGGCCGCGGACCGCGCGGGCAGCCGAGGCCACGAGGCGGACGTCCCGTTGCCGGGCCGGTCCGTGACGACCGGCGACGACCGGCCGAGCCGTCGGCCGATCGCGATCCGGGCACCGTACGGCGGTTGGCCCCGAGCGGACCGGGCAGGCGTCCGGGTTCAACCGCCTCCCGCAGTCGGACGGAGACCACCATGAACGGTGCCGAGGACTTCCCGAACCGGTTGTGCGCCGAGCACCGGGCCATCGACGCGCTGCTGCGGCAGCTGGACCGGATCGCCACCCGCCGCGGTACCGACGACGAGGCGCTGCGCCTGCTGGACTCGCTGCGGCGGATCGTCGACCCCCACCTGGCGTCCGAGGAGCAGCACCTGTACCCGCTGGCGCGTCGGTCCCTGCCGACGGGTGCGGCGCTCGCGGACGCCGCTGTCCGCACCCATGAGGCGATCCGCCGGCTGCTCGACCGGGCGGACGACGGCCGCCTCACCCCCACCGAACGGCGCCACGCGGTGTCCGTCCTGGTCGTGGTGGTCCGGGCCCACCTGCGCGGCGAGGAGGAGCAGTTGTTCCCCGCCCTGCGGGCCGGCGGCGCGCCGGAGGAGCTGCGCCGGTGCGAGCGCCGCCTGCGCGGGGCGGGTTCGCCGGGCTGATCGAGCGTCACCGTTCCGGTCCGCGTTCCGGCCGGTGACCACCGGTCAGTTCTCGTCCCGGTCCCCGCCCCCGTAGCGCTCGCGCCACTCCCGGGCGCGGGCGTTGTGCCACTCCACGCCTTGGACCGCCTGGTGCTCGGACAGGCCGGTCATGCGCGCGACCACGCTGAGCGGAACGGGCTCGTCGACGTCGGCGAGCGCTCGGCTGACCTTGCCGGCCCACTGCTCCTGGGGGACGAACCGGCGGCGCCGGTACTCCTCGATCAGGGTGGCCAGGTGGTCGACGGAGCAGGCCAGGAGCACCCGCTTGCCGTCCAGGTCGGGGTCGGTGGCGTGCAGCGCAGAGGAGTCCGGCACCAGGGCGCCGAGCAGGTCGGCGTCGGGGACGGCCCGTCCGCACTGGTCGCACAGGTCGAGCGGTTCCGCATCGTTCCCGGCCTGGTCGCCCGCCGGGGGTCCGAGGTCCTCCATGCCGCGCGCCTACCCCGCCGGGCCGGGGCCAACCCGTCGGGGCGCAGGACCCGCCACCGGCGGCCCGTCCCGCGCGGCCCCACTCACCGGTTCGAGCACACCGGTTCGTGCACACCCCTCGCACACGTCCGGCGGCTCCCGCCCCGGGAGGGGCCGGAACCGCCGGACCTGCCGGAACGGGCTCAGCGCGGATTGATCCGCCCGCGCCAGCCGCCCTGCTCCATGCCTCGGTGCTCGATGAACTCCTTGAACCGCTTCAGGTCGCCCTTCACCCGCCGGTCGACCATGCCCATCGCGTCACCGGCCTTCTCGACCATGCCGTCCGGCCGGTAGTCGATGGCCATGTTGACCCGGGTGCGTCCTTCGGTGAGCCGCTGGAAGGTCACCACGCCCTTCTGGTCCACCTCGCCGTCCGTGGTCCGCCAGGCGATCCGCTCGTCCGGCAGCTGGTCGACGATCTCGGTGTCGAACTCACGGGTGATGCCGCCGATACTGGTGCGCCAGTGGTTGTGGCGCTCGTCCAGCTGGGTCACCGACTCGACGCCCTCCATGAAGCGCGGGAACTCCTCGAACTGGGTCCACTGGTTGTAGGCGGTGTGCAGCGGGACCTCGACGTCGACCGACTCCTTCACCATGCTCATGCGGGCCTCCTCGCTGGGAACCGGCCGGGTGTTTCCCGGCCGCCCGCGCGTCTGCCCCGACGGTGCCGGCGTAACCGCGGCGGGGCCGGACGGGTGCGACCGGCATCGGGACGACGATCACGGCGACGGGCACCACCGGGACCGCCGGCGCCGGCAGCCCGATGGCGGCGGCCGACCACGGCCCCGGGCCCTGCGCACCCCGCACGCCTACCCGGACCGCCGCGTCACACACCCCGCAGCGGGTTTGACCGGGCGGTACCCGGCTAGCCGCCCGGTATGGACATCTCACCCCTGCACACCCACCCCTGGTCCCGCCGGCTGCGCCGCGCGCTGGAGACGCCGGAGCACTGGGACGTCCTGGACGCCCCGGCCGGGAACCTCGCCCGCGCGGTGGAGGCGCTGCCGCTCGGGCCGTACCGGGACACCCTGCACGGCGTGTGGCTCGGCCACCCGCTCCACCCGGCGCTGGTCCAGTTCCCGCTGGGCTGCTGGACGTCCGCCGCCCTGCTGGACCTCACCCCGGGCGGCCGCCGGTCGGCCGGCACCCTGGTGGCGGCCGGGCTGCTGGCCGCCGGGCCCGCGGCGCTCGCCGGCTGGGTGGACTGGGCCCGGCTCGATCCGCCGCGCCGCCGCACCGGTCTGGTGCACGCGCTCTCCAACACCACCGGTGTGCTGCTGTACGCCGGGTCGCTGCTGGCCCGTTGCCGGGGGCACCGCGCCCGGGGCCGGCTGCTCGGCCTCGCCGGGCTGACCGCGGTCTCGGCCGGGGCGGCGCTCGGCGGGCACCTGTCCTACCGACTGGCCGCCGGGCCGGACCGGGCCGCGGCCGTGCCCCGGCTGGCCCCGGCCGACTGGGTCGGCCTCGGCGCCGTGGAGGACTTCCCGCCCGACCGGGCCGTGCGCCGGACGGCCGGCGAGCTGTCCGTGGTCGTCGTCCGGGACGGCGAGCTCTGTCACGTCCTGGCCGAGCGCTGCGCGCACCTGTCCGGGCCGTTGTCCGAGGGCACCGTCGCCGACGGTTGCCTGCGCTGCCCGTGGCACGGCAGCGAGTTCCGGCTGCTCGACGGCCAGGTGGTGCACGGCCCGGCCACCGCGCCGCAGCCGGTGCTGGAGACCCGGGTGCTCTCGGGCCACCTGGAGGTGCGGCTGCCCGGAGCCGGCTGACCCGCTGTCACCAGGGCCGTCACCGGGGCCCTCACCAGGGGGCACCGCCCCGACCGGTCGGCACCGGACGGCGTTTCACCCCGACGGCCGGGGGCAGCCGCCCGGGAGCACCACAGGAGGAGCCATGACCGCCGCCGTCCCCGATCTCCCGCCGCACGCCGACGCACCGGAAGGCAGGTGGCGCCCCGGGATCCGGGTGGCGGCCGTCGTCGCCGGGCACGTCCGCGTCCGCCACCCGGCCGCCCCGGCGGCGCGCAGCCAGGTGCGGCTGCTGCTCCGACCGCCCGGGGTGTACCGCCCGCAGGGGGACACCCGTTTGCTGGCCTCGTGCGTGCGCCGGGAGCGTCTGGACGCCTCCGGCCGGGTGCTCGACCTCTGCACCGGCACGGGGGCGGTCGCGCTCGTCGCGGCGCGGACCGGGGCCCGGGTGACCGCGGTCGACGTGTCCGCCCGCGCCGTGGCCACCGCTTGGGTCAACGCCCGGCTGCACCGTCGCCGGATCCGCCTGCACCGGGGCGACCTGCTGGCCCCGGTGGCCGGCGGGCGCTTCGACCTGATCACGGCGAACCCTCCGTACGTCCCGGTCGACCCCGCCGCGGGAGCCGGCGGCCGCGGGGCCGCGCTGGCCTGGGACGCCGGGCCGGACGGCCGGCTCGTCCTGGACCGGATCTGCCGGACGGCCCCCGGTCTGCTCGCCGCCGGCGGGGTGCTGCTGCTGGTGCAGTCCGCGCTCGCCGACGTCCCCGCCACCCTGGCGCTGCTGCGCGGGGCGGGGCTGCGGGTGGAGGTCGCGGCCCGGCGGCGGCAGGCGTTCGGACCGGTGATGACCGCGCGGGCCGCCCTGTTCGAGCGGCGCGGGCTGATCCGGCCGGGCGAGCGCGAGGAGGAGCTGGTGGTGGTGCGCGGTGTCCGCGACGGCTGACCGGGGGCCGACCAGGGTGGTCGTCGTTCCGGGTGGTCCGCTGCTGGTCGAGGGGCCGGTGGAGGTGGTCCTGCCGGACGGGACGGTACGGGTCTCCGAGCGCCCGGTGGTGGCGCTGTGCGCGTGCCGCCGGAGCCGGACGTACCCGTTCTGCGACACCAGCCACCGCCGTCGCGGTCGGCCCGGACGGGACTCGGAGCCGGGACGCCCGGCCAGCGAGGCGGGACGCGCGGCAGGCGAGCCGGGACGCCCGGCGGGCGGTGCCGGACGCGGCTCAGGCCGGGCCGTCGGGCAGGGGTGAGCGCAGGGAGGTCCGCCCGGCGCGCCAGCAGTCGAGCAGGTGGTCCGCGAAGCGGCCGTCGACGACCTCGGCGGCGGCGATGCCGAACGCCACGTCCCGTGCCGCGGCCGGCTCGGCGGCGACCAGTTCCTCGATGACCCCGCGTCGCACCAGCTGCTCGTGGACGGCGTCCGCCTCGACGTGCTCGCGGTAGAAGAGGGTGCCGTCCGGGCCGCCGCCGAGTCGCTCCAGCGCCGACGCCAGGCGGGCCGAGCCGGGCGAGGAGGTGATCTCGATGGTCGCGAACTGCCCGACCGCCGCGCAGCGCAGTTCCCGGTGCAGGCCGAAGAGCATCATCAGGTTGACCACCGCCAGGCCGGGCGCGGGGACCAGGTCCAGGTAGTGCCGGTAGCCGGGGTCCAGGCCGAAGGCGGTCATCATCCGGGCGAACAGTTCGGCGTGGGCCCGTTCCGGCCGTCCGGCGCCGTACTCGTCGAAGAGGATCGCCATCAGCGCCGCCTGCGCGGGGCCGTGGATCCTCGGCAGCATCCACAGCTGCGGGTCCGCCTCCTTGAGGTGGTAGAGCGACCGGTGCACCAGGTATTCGCGGGCGTGCCGGAGTTCGCCCTCGGCCAGCAGGAAGTGCGAGGGCCCGGTGCCGTCCGGGGGCTCCGTGAGCAGGCGCTCCAGGGCCTCCCCCAGGGGTGCGACGGGCTCCGCCTCGGCGCGGACCTCGGCGAGGAACGGGCGCTCCAACGACCGTCGCAGTGACAGCAGTTCGGGCTCCCACTCCCACCCGTCGGCGACGCCGGGAAGGCCCCGGTCGTGGAGTTCGTAGCAGAGGTACAGCGCGAGCTGGTGGTCCTCGCTCCAGGGGTGGGTGAAGGGGCCGGGCGGCGCGAGCAGGCGTCCGGCGCCGGGCGGCCCGGCGGCCGCCAGGCCGAGCACCGCCGCGGACAGCGGGCCGCGCGGGGAGGGCGGGGCGCCCGTCGCCCGCCCGGCCTGCCGGTCCACTCCGTCCCGCAGCCGCCCGTCCATGCCTTCGGCCTCCTCGCCCTGCCCGTGCCCGTGCGTGCCGTGCCGCCCGTCTGCCCGCCTGTCCGTGTTGTGCCGCCCGTCTGTCCGCCTGCCCGCCCGTCCGTCCGGGGGGTGCGGCGGACGGACGGGCTCAGGCCGGTTTCTCGGGGCCGTCGTCCCAGCCGGGCGCGTCGAGGTCGTCGAGCTGCTCGCGCAGGCGGTTCAGCGTCGCGGTGAGCAGCCGGGAGACGTGCATCTGGGAGACGCCGATCCGGTCGGCGATCTGGGACTGGGTGCAGCCGTCCCAGAAGCGGAGCTTGAGGACGGTCTGTTCCCGGTGCGGCAGTTCGGCGAGCAGCGGGCGGACGGCGGTACGGAAGTCGGCGAGTTCGATGCCGGGGTCGCAGCCGCCGAGCCGGTCGAGCAGGGCGCTGCCGGTGTCGTCGGTGTCCTGCTCGCGCAGGGCGTCCAGGGAGTTGGGGCGGTAGACCCGGCCCGCCATCAGGCCCTCGGTGGCCTGTTCGACGGTGAGGTGCAGGCCCTCGGCGATCTCCTCGGGGTCCGGCAGCCGGCCGAGTTCCTGTTCCAGCCGGTCGGATCCGCGGGCGACGGTGAGGTACAGCTCCTGCATGCTGCGCGACACGCGCACCGGCCAGGAGGTGTCGCGGAAGAACCGCTTGATCTCGCCGGTGATGGTGGGGATCGCGTAGGTGATGAACTCGACGCCGCGCTGCGGGTCGTAGCCGTCGACGGCCTTGATCAGGCCGATGGTGCCGACCTGCAGGATGTCGTCCATGTCCTCGGCGCGGTGCCGGAAGCGGGCGGCGATGAAGCGCACCAGCGGCATGTTGAGTTCGATGATCGTGCCGCGGACGTAGCTGTAGGCGTGACTCTCGCGGGCGAGGCCGGCCAGTCGCTCGAACAGCGCGTCGCTGAGTGCGCGGGCCTCGGTCTTGCCCATCGCCCGCAGCTCGGCGGTGGTGGGCCTGGGCGGGATGTCGGGCGGGATGTCGGGGGGCTGGTCAGGGCGGGTGACGACATCCGGGTCGGATGTCTGCAGTCGGATGGACACTTGATGTCTCCTGGGCAACGGGGTCGCCCGGTGGCGCGTGCGGTGCGAACCCGCTCGCCTTCGGGGCTTCTTCCCCCAGGACCTGTGCCCTGCTTGTTCAAGCGCGGTCCCGGTGGCACCCGGGCGGGTGCCGGGGCGGCCGGATCCGGTCCCGGCCGCCGCATGGGTGTTCTACCCGACATACGACAGTGAATTCATGTTTGGTTCGTTTTCTTCTGATCTGTCCGGGTAGGCGCGGGCACACCGACGGTCACGAGAGGAGGGCGTCATGCCCCGAGGATCCAGCCCCAAGCGGGAGCGCCAGTACGAGCACATCAAGGAGAGCGCGCTCGACCGCGGCGAGAGCGAGAAGCGGGCCGAGGAGATCGCCGCCCGGACGGTCAACAAGGAGCGGGCCCGGCACGGCGAGTCGGAGACGGCCAGCCGTACCTCGACGGAGGACGTCTCCTCCGGCCACCGCGGCGGGAAGCGCTCGCACAGCGGTGCCCAGGGGCCGACCTACGACCAGCTGTACAACGAGGCCAAGCACCGCAACGTCAAGGGCCGTTCGAAGATGAACAAACGCGAACTGGCACACGCCCTCGGCCACTGACCGGCGCCGTCCGGGGCGCGGCAGGGCGTCCCGGACGGCCGCCACCGAAGATCCGTCGCCTGTGACGTTTCGGCGCCACCGGCCCGGCAAGACGCCCGTCATGCGGATCCACGAGCCTCCGGGCCCCCCGGCCACGGCCGGGGCCGGGCCCGGACCGAAGCACGTCCCGGGCCCGGCCGTCACCACGCCCGCCCCGGCGCAGCGGACGGCCGCTGCGCCCGGGACGGCGCCGCCGCGCGCCCTGCCCACCGTCGGGGTGGAGGAGGAGTTCCTGCTGGCCGACCGGCGCACCCGGCTGCCCGCCGAACGCGCGCCGCAGGTCATCGCGGACGCCGCGGGCGAGCTGGGCGAACAGGTGCAGGCCGAGTTCTTCCCCGTCCAGGTCGAGGTGTGCACCCGGCCCGCCACCCGGCTCGACGAGCTGGCCGCCGACCTGGTCCACCTGCGCGCGGTGGTCGCCGCCGCGGCGGCCGAGGCGGGTTGTCTCCTGGTCGCCTCGGGCACGCCGGTGCTGAGCAACCCGCGGCCGGGCCGGGTCACCGACGATCCGCGCTACCGGGAGATGGCGGCCCGCTACCGGAGCGTGGTCGACGGCTACGGCGGCGCGCTGTGCGGCTGTCACGTCCACGTGGGGACGGTGAGCCGCGGACGGGCGCTGGCGCTGGCCAACCACCTGCGTCCCTGGCTGCCGGTCGTCCAGGCACTCACGGTCAACTCCCCGTTCGCTGAGGGCCGGGACAGCGGCTTCGCGAGCTGGCGCTCCGTCCGCTGGGCGCGCTGGCCCACCGTCGGCCCGGCCCCGGTGCTGGACGAGGAGCAGTACGAGTCCGTGGTGGCCGCCCTGGTGCGTTCCGGGGTGCTTCTCGACCGGCGGATGGTGTACTGGTACGCCCGGCCGTCGGAGCACGTCCCGACGCTGGAGGTGCGGGTCGCCGACGTCAACGCCGACCTGCGGACCGTCCTGCTGCTGGCGGCGCTGCTGCGCGGGCTCGCCAGCGTCCTCCTCGACGAGATCGACGAGGGCCGACCCGCTCCGGCGTGCCCGGCCGGCCTGGTCCGCGCGGCCCACTGGCAGGCCGCCCGCACCGGCCTGTCCGGGGACGGCATCGACCCGCTCACCGGACGGTACACCCCGATGGCCGCGCTGGCCGACCGTCTGCTGGAACGGGCCGCCCCCGGCCTGGCCGCCGCCGGTGACCTGACCGCGGTCGAGACCGCGCTCGGCCGGATCCACCGGCGGGGCACCGGGGCCGACCGCCAGCGGCGCGCCCTGCGCCGCCACGGCCGGCTGACCGCCGTGGTCGACGAGCTCGCGGCGCTCACCCTCGCGGCGCCCTGAGGCGGTCGCGGCGGTGGACCCGACGGAAGCGCGGCGGCGGATCGCCTTCCTCCTGGAGTGGAACGGCGCCTCGCCCTACCGCGTCCGCGCCTTCCACACGGCCGCCGACGCCGTCGGGGACCTGCCACCGGGGCCGGTGAGGCGTCGAGCCTGGCCCGGCGGTCCGCCGAGGTGGCGCTACTCCTTCGCGGCGGCCGACCCGTCCGGCGCGGTCGGTACGGCCGGGGGCGGGAGCGGCGGGAGTGCGTGGGCGGAGAGCACGGCGTTCGCGAACTCCGGGCGGTCGACGGGCAGTCCGTGCCGGCCGAAGAGGGCGAACAGCTCGGCGAGGGCGCGCGGTTCGACTCCGCGCGGCCGGTCGTCGTCCGTGATCGTGAGTTCGCCGAGGAACGGGCCGCAGAACCGGCCCGGCGGGTCGACCAGGCGCAGCCGGAGCCGGACCTGGTGGGCGCTGGTCTCGGGCTCCTCGGCGAAGTCCATGGCGATGCCGCCGATCTGCGACCAGGTGTAGTGCTTGGGCACGAGCAGGCGGACCACGGTGAGGCCGGTCTCCTCCTCCCGCAGCCAGAACGTGCGCGGCCCGCCGACGGCCGCGGCGGCGGCGATCGCGGCGCCGATCAGCAGGGTCGGCCCCACGCCCGCGGCGCCGGTCCCGCTGAGCACGATCACCGCGATCAGGGCGAGCAGACAGCCGACCCCGATGGCGTCCACCCGGCGTCGCATGAACGCCAGCCGTACCGTCGTCATCCCGCCCCCCTTCCCCGCGCGTGCTCCCAGCCTCGCGGCCGGCGCGCGGCCCGGACAAGCGGGCCGCCGGAGCTGTGACGGGCCCGTGACGAACCGACCCTGCGTGCGCCGCCCGTCACCTCCCGCGCAGGCGCCGGACCAGGTCCCGCGCGGCGGCGGGCCAGCTCGGGTACGCGAAGTCGAAGCCCGCGTCGAGCAGGCGGGTCGGGACGACCCGGCGGCTCTTCAGCAGCAGTTCGGACTCCGATCGCAGGGCGAAGGCGCCGATCTCGGCCATCCAGCGCGCGGCGGGCAGGGCCAGCGGCATGCCCCAGGCGGTGCGCAGGTCGCGCATGAACTCGCGCTGGGGCAGCGGGTTCGGCGCGGCGAGGTTGACCGGGCCGGTCAGCTCCTCGTGCGCGATCAGGAAGTCCACGGCGCGGGCGAAGTCGCGTTCGTGGATCCAGGAGACGTACTGCGCGCCGCCCGCGATCGCGCCGCCGGCGCCGAGGCGGGCCAGCCAGGAGAGCGAGTCGAGGGCGCCGCCGCGTTCCGGGCCGAGGACGACGGCGGTGCGCAGGGCGAGCTTGCGGGTGGCCGGGGTGTCGGCCTCGCTCTGGGTGTCCTCCCAGGCGCGGGCGATGTCGATGCTGTACCGCCAGGAGGCCGGGGCGTCGGGTTCGGCGCCGCCGATCAGGCCGTCGTGCTCGCCGTTCGGGGCGTCGTGGCGGTGGGCGTAGACAGTGGCGGTGCTCATCTGCAGCCAGACCGCAGGCGGGCGCCGGGCGGCGGCGATCGCCTGGCCGACGGCGCGGGTGGAGAGGACCCGGGAGTCCATCATCTCGCGCCGGTTCTCCTCCGTGTAGCGGCAGTTGACGCTGCGCCCGGCGAGGTTGACCACGACGTCGCTGCCGTCGACCTCCTCCGCCCAGGCGCCGAGCGTTCGCCCGTCCCAGCCGACCTGCCGGGGTCGGACGGGCCTGCGGCTCAGGGTGACCACCCGGTGTCCGGCAGCGGTCAGGCTGCGGTCGAGCAGCGCGCCGAGCGCGCCGGATCCGCCGGGAATGACGATCTTCATGCGTTCCCCCTCATCTCCGCGGACCAGCGTAGCCCAGGGTTCTGAACGCGTTCAATTACTTCGCCCGCCGATCCCCGCCGGGCGGCGTCTCCCCGAAGTCGTCGGGCTGGTTCCACGGGTCGGGTCGGAGCAACAGCGGCAGGTCGGCGGGGAGTCGGGCGCGCAGTTCCGTCCCGTCGGCGAGCAGCAGCGACCGGTGGACGGGGGCGAGCCGGCGGAAGACGTCCTGGAGGGGGTGCCGGCCTCGGCGTCCACCGCCAGCGGGGTGCCGTCGCGGCGCGGCGGGCGCCGGTCAGGAGGCGCCGAGCAGGTCGGCCCAGTCGGCGGGGACCCGGCCGGCGGGGCCGGGCACCGGCTGGTCGGCCGGGTGGCTGTGTGACGGTGCCAGCTCGGGCCCGGTCTCGAAGTACTCGGACGTGTCGTAGTTCCAGAACCACGTCTCCCCCGGCTCGAAGCTTCGGATGACCGGGTGGCCGCTGGCTCTGGCGTGGGCGGTGGCGTGCTTGGCGAGCGAGTCGTCACAGCAACCGATGTGCCCGCACAGGGCGCAGCGTCGCAGATGGACCCACCAGCCGCCGGCCTCGTCGCATTCGACGCAGCCGGTGCCGCTGGGCGGGACGAGTGCGTCGAAGGCGCTCTCGGGAATCACGGGCCGTCCTCCTGTGGTCGTGGCTCTTGCCGCTGTCGGCAACGGTGGTCTCCGGGTCCTGCCGATCATCTCCCGGTCGTGGGACTTCCGCTGCGTGAGCCCGGCGGAGGTGGTCCGGGCCCCGGCCGGCAGGACGCGGGCCGGCCGGGCAACGGAGCGCGAGCCGGTCACGCCAGGAAGGCGAGCAGGTGCTCGTTGACCTCGTCGGCGTACGTCCAGCACAGGCCGTGGTCGGCACCCTCGATCGTCACGTACCGGCTGTCCTTGATCAGCTCGTGGCTGCGCGGGCCGCAGGCGTCGATCGGCAGAATGCGGTCCGCGGTGCCGTGCAGGATCAGCACCGGGATGTCGATCTTGGGCAGGTCGGCACGGAAGTCGGTGTGCCAGGTGGCCACGCAGGCGATCGTCCCCGCCGGGGAGGCGCCGACGGCGGTGTTCCAGGCGTCCTGCACCGCCTCGGGGCTGATCCGGCTTCCGAGCGTCAGGTCGAGGTTGTAGAAGTTCTTGTTCCATTCGGTGAAGTACGCCTGGCGGTCGGCGGTGAGCCCGGCCGCGATGTCGTCGAACACCTGCTGGGGCACTCCCTGGGGCGTCTCGTCGGTCTTCAGCAGGTACGGCGGCACGCCGGAGACGATGACCGCGCGGCGGATCCGCCCGGAGCCGTGGTTGCCGAGGTAGCGGGCGATCTCGCCGCCGCCCATGGAGTGGCCGACCAGGTCGGCGTCCCGCAGGTCGAGCGCGGTCAGCAGCTTGTCCAGATCGGCGGCGAAGGTGTCGTAGTCGTACCCGGTCGTCGGCTGGCCGGAGCGCCCGAAGCCGCGCCGGTCGTAGGTGATCACCCGGTGCCCGGCGGCCAGCAGTGCACGCTCCTGGCGCTCCCAGGCACGGCCGCTGAGCGGGAAGCCGTGGATGAGCACGACGGGCCGGCCCGCGCCGTGGTCCTCGTAGTACAGGTCGATCGGAGCGGAGTTCTCCTGGCCGACGTTGACGAAGGGCATGATCGGTCTCCTGGATCTGGGAGGTCGGTCCCGCCGGTGGGACCGCGGGATTCACGAAGAGGGGTTCGAGCGGGCGCAGGCGCCAAGAGCCGGTCGCGCCGCTTCCTTCGCCGGGATTCCACCGAATCCCGCCCGCCGGAGTTCCGCAACCGGTGACGGCGGCCGGCACGAGGGCGGGAAGGCCCGCCGGGCCCCGGCCCTGCCGGTGGCGTCCCCCGACGGTGGCACGCTGGTGTCCGAAATGTCGTCGGCGGACCACGGATCGGGGATCATGGTGGCATGACCGAGCGTGAGGCCGTCGGGTGCTCTTCTGTGCTGGGCCGTCCACGGGGCGACCGGTCGCCCCGCCCTGCGGCGGGGACGACGGAGCGGTCCGGCCGGTGAGCGCCGCGGAGAACCCGGCGGAGGGGCTGACGCTGGAGGCTCTGCTCAGCAGGTCTCCGCTGGGACTGCACATCTTCGACGCCGACCTGCGGCTGGTGCGGAGCAATCCGGCGACGGCCGGCATGCGGGGGCGCGATGTCCGGGACCTGGTCGGTCGCCCGCTCCGGGACGTGTTCCCGCTGGAGGACCCGGATGCCGTGGAGGCCCTGGCACGCTCGGTGCTCACGGACGGGCGGCCCGTGCTGGAACGGCGCATCCGGGCTTTCACCGACCCTCCCCCGGCGCCGACGCGCACGTACTCGGTGTCGTTCTTCCGGCTGCGGTCGCAGGAGGGGACGCTCCACGGGGTGGCCGTGACCGTGGTGGACGTGACGGAACTGGCGGTCGCGGAGGCGGGCGCGCAGGTCCTGGGCGCGACACGGGCGCAGGTGGGTGCCTCGCTGGAGGCCGTCGACATCTGCCGGGAACTGGCCGACGTCCTTGCGGCCGGCATGGCCGATTCAGTGGTCGTGGAGGTCGTCGACGCCCTGATGACCGGCGACGATCCCCCGCTCTTCCCGCCGCCGGGGTACGTGGCCCTGCACGGCATGGCGGTGGGACGGCGCGGCAGCGACCGCTCGGGCGGGCCGCTCGGGTCCTCGCACGTGCCGGACGCGGCGTCACCCTTCGGGCTGGCGCTGACGCGGGGCAGGCCGGTCACGGTCAGGCCGACCGGCGAGGACGCCTGGCTGCACGCCACCGCCGACCACGCCGCGGCACTGCGCGGGGCGACGCCCGTCGCCGTACTGGTGGCGCCCTTCATCCTGCGGGGCACGCTCCTGGGCCTGCTGACCCTGTACCGGTGCGAGGGCTCCCCCGCGTTCACCGACGAGGACGCGGAACTGGCCGCGACGGTCACCGACTACGTCGCACTGTGCCTGGACAACTCACGCCGCTACACCCGCGAGCACGCGGTCGCCGCCACGGTGCGGCGACGGTTCCTGCCGCGGGCACCGCAGTCCGCCGCCGGCCTGGAGATCGCGCAGGGGCACCTGCCGACGCATCGGGCCGGCGGTGGCTGGTACGACGTCATCCCCCTGCCGGGCGCCCGCACCGCGCTCGTCGTCGGCGAGGTCCACGGCGACGACGACGTCCACCGCGACGGCGAGGCCCACGGCGACGGCGAGGTCCGCGGCGACGGGATCCACACCGCCGCGACGATGGGCCAGTTGCGCACCGCGCTGCGCTGCCTGGCCTCCCTCGACCTCGAACCGGACGAGCTGCTGGCCCGCCTCGACGAGACCACGCGGCAGCTGGCCGCGGAACGCCGCGCGCTGCCGGCCGCCGACCCGCTGCGGGACCGGGCGCTGACGGCGAGCTGTCTCTGCGCGGTCTACGACCCGGCTTCCGGCAGCCTCACCGCGGCCCGCGCCGGCAACCCCGGCCTGGTCCTCGTCTCCCCCGACGGGGCCCTCACCGAGGCGGACCTCCCGGAGGGACCCACCCTGGGAACCTCCGAGACCGCCCCCTTCGCCGCGAGCCGGATGTCCGTCCCCGACGGCACCGTGCTGGCGCTCACCACACCGGCCCTGTACGCCGCCCTCGGCGCCCGGGGCCTGCACGCCCGCCTCGTGCCCGGCGGCCGCCCGCTGCGCGACCAGTGCGACGAACTCCTGCTCGCGTCGGGCGACGCCGGGCAGGCGGGGGCGGTGGCCCTGCTCCTGGGCCGGGCCGCCGGGCTGGCCCGCGACGCCGCCGTGGAATGGGTCCTGGACGCCGACGAGCAAGCCCCCGCCCGGGCCCGTTCGCTGGTGCGGGCGCAACTGGGGCGTTGGGGGCTGCCCGAGGAGGCCGTGTACGCCGCCGAGCTCGTGGTGAGCGAGCTGGTGACCAATGTGGTCCGCTACGGCGATCCGCCGTGCCGCCTACGCCTGATCCATGCCGACAGCCTGAGCGTCGAGGTCAGCGACGGCGCGGACACCAGCCCCCACCTCCGCCACGCCCGGACCACGGACGAGTGCGGCCGCGGGCTCTACATCGTGTCGCAGCTCGCGGACCGCTGGGGCGTCCGGTTCGCCACCACCGGAAAGACGGTGTGGGTCGAACAGGCCTTCGGAGACGGAGACGAACAGCCCGCATCGTGACGGCGGTCCGGCGGTTCGCCCACCGCCCGGCACCCGGCACCCGGCACCCGGCACCCGAACGGCCCCGGGCACGCCGCGGGCCGGGACGGCCGCCGGGTTCAGCCCCGGGCGGGGTGGGTGAGAGCGTCCCAGGCGTGGTAGCCGCCGATGAGGTCGGAGGTGTCGGCGCGGCCGTGGTGGCGCAGCAGGCTGGCGGCGATGGAGGAGCGGTGGCCGCCGGCGCAGTGGACGACCAGGGGGCGGCCGGTGGGGATCTCGTCCAGGCGGCGGGGGAGGTCGGCCAGGGTGATGTGCAGGGACCCTTCGATGGCTCCTGATTCGCGTTCGCTGCAGCTGCGCACGTCCAGGACGGTGGGGGGCTGCGCGCCGGCGAGTGCGGTCCGGAGCTGGTCGGCGGTGAGGCGGCTGGCGGGGGTGATCTCGTCGGCGAGGGCGGGCAGGGCGGTGCCGGGGTTGCGCAGGTAGCCGGCGATGCGGTCGAAGCCGATGCGGGCGAGGCGGGTGACGACCTCGTCCTCGCGGTCCTGCGGCGCGATGATCGCGATGGTGGAGTCGGGGGTCAGGACGGTGCCGGCCTGTTCGGCGAAGCGGCCGTCGATCGGGACGTTGACGGCGCCGCGGATGTGTCCCGCGCCGAAGTCCTGGGGGCTGCGGGCGTCGAGGACGACGGCGCCCGCGGCGCGGACCTCCCTGAAGCCTTCGGGGCATAGGGGGCGGTCGGCGTTCGTCCGGTCGAGCAGCGGGCGGTCCTGCCGGTTGAGGGCGGCGTCGTGGCCGAAGTAGGCGGGGGCGGCGGGCTGACCGGCGGCGACGATGCGGACGAAGGCGTCCTCGTCCATGGGCTGACAGGCGTAGTTGGTCTGGCGCTGTGCGCCGATGGTGGACTGCTTCTCGGTGGAGAGGCTCTTCCCGCAGGCGGAGCCGGCGCCGTGCGCGGGGAAGACGCGGACCTCGTCGGGCAGGGCCATCAGCTTGCGGTGGACGCTGTCGTAGAGCATGGCGCCGAGCTCCTCGGCGGTGACGCCGGCGGAGGCGAGCAGATCGGGGCGGCCGACGTCGCCGATGAACAGGGCGTCGCCGGTGAGGACGCCGTACGGGACTTCGTCGGTGGCGTGCTCGTGGACGAGGATGCTGATCGACTCGGGGGTGTGCCCGGGGGTCTCCATGATCTGCAGGGTGACGTCGCCGAGGGGGATGCGTTCGCCGTCGGCGAGGGGGCGGATGGGGTACTCGGTCTCGGCCCGCCGGCCGTAGCCGATCCAGGCACCGGTGCGGGCGGCGAGTTCGAGGTGGCCGGCCAGGAAGTCGGCGTGGAAGTGGGTGTTGATCACGCCGACGACGGTCAGGCCGCGCGCCCTGGCGTCGGCGAGGTACTCGTCGACGTCCCGGCGGGGGTCGACGATCACGGCCTGGCGGGTGGTCTCGTCGGCGATCAGGTAGGACGCCTGGGAGAGGCAGTCGAGGTAGTACTGGCTGAAGATCACGGGGTGTCTCCTCGTCGGGTCTGACAAGCCGGCCACGCGTTCGACGGGTGGCCCTCCTGGAGGCGTCGGGCGCCGGGACGGCGGTCGCGATACCCCCCTCGGTATTCCTTCCGGCATGCGGTGGCCATGGAGCCGATACCGGCGGGGGTATCGCCGAACAGTTTCGATAATACCCCCGGGGGTACTATGGTGGCGCCGAGGGGGACCGGCCGCCGCCACCGAAACCAGGTACGGGCGGGGCCGAGGAAGCGCCGACACCGCCGCCGCACCGGGCCGCACGGCCCGTACGGGCGGCCGCGACACCCCCCGCTCCGCCCGGACTCACGTGCCGTCCGGCCCGCACCACTGGAGACTCCCTTGCCTCAGCTGCCGCCCGCCCTCGGGCACCCCGCACCCCACCCGGACACCGACCGGGCCACCCCCGTCCAGGCCCGGGAGCTCGCCCGCACCGGCGACGCCGTCCTGCTCGACGTCCGGGAGGCCGACGAGTTCGCCGCCGGCCACGCCCCGGGCGCGCTGCACCAGCCGCTGATCGCCCTGGCGGCGGGCGCCCCGCTGCCGCCGGCGGCCACCGGACGGACGGTGCTCGCCCTCTGCCGCTCCGGGCACCGCTCCCGGCACGCGGTGGAACTGCTCGCGCAGCGCGGCGTCCGGGCGGTGAACGTCACGGGCGGCATGCGCGCCTGGGCCCTGGCCGGGCTGCCGGTCACCACCCCGGGCGGCGAAGCCGGGCGGGTGGCATGACCTCGCTGCTGCTGGCGCTGGCCGCCGGCGCCGTGGTCGGGCTCGCGCTGGGCGGGCTCGGCGGGGGCGGCAGCATGCTCGCCGTGCCCGCCCTGGTCTACCTGCTGGGCTTCAGCCCGGCGCCGGCCACCACGGCCGCCCTGGTGATCGTCGCCGCGACCTCGCTGACCGGGCTGCTCGCCCACGCCCGGGCGCGGCGGGTCCACTGGCGCACCGGCGCACTGTTCGCCGCCGCCGGACTGCCCGTGGCGGCCGCCGCCGGGGCGCTGTCCGCACACCTGCCGGGCGCGCTGCTGACCGGCGCCTTCGCGGTACTGGCGGCGCTCGCGGCCTGGCGGATGCTGAAGCCGGCCAAGTCGGACGCGCAGGAACGTTCCGCCGCAACGCCCGGACGCTCGACGGCGGCGGGCGCCGGGCTCGGCGCCGTCACCGGCCTGCTCGGCGTCGGCGGCGGATTCCTGGCCGTCCCCGCCCTGGTCTCGGTGCTCGCCCTCACCATGGCCGAGGCGGTCGGCACCAGCCTGCTGGTCATCAGCGCCAACTCCCTCGCCGCCCTGCTGCCCCGCCTCGGCGCGACCGGCGCCATCGACTGGGCCGTGGCCGCGCCCTTCACCGGGGCCGCGATCCTCGGCGCCTGGGACGGCAAGCGGCTCGCCGACAAGCTCGGCGGACGCACCCTGCAGAAGGCCTTCGCCGTCGCCCTGCTCGGCGTCGCGGCGCTGATGCTGATCACCTCGCTGAGCTGATCACCCCGCGGAGCCGGGCACGGCCGCCGAGCCGGGCACCGCGCCCAGCCCGCCATCAAGACCCCCCTCCCCCTCCCCCGCGACCCGCCCCGGGCCGCGACCACCCCCGCCCGAAGGACCCCCATGACCACGCCGCTGACCGTCGAGCAGCTCAAGCCCCGCCTCGGGCAGCTCACCCTCATCGACGTCCGCTCCCCCGGCGAGTACGCCGCCGGCCACATCCCCGGCGCGCTGAACATCCCGCTCGACCGGCTGGACGGCGCCCTGCCCGCACTGCGCGACGCCGCCGAGCAGCACGAACTCGCCGTCGTCTGCGCCGCCGGGCCGCGCGCCGAGCAGGCCTGCCGCCGACTGGCCGACGCCGGCATCCCGACCCTCACCCTGTCCGGCGGCACCAACGCCTGGTCCGGCGCCGGGCAGGCGCTGGACCAGGCGCCCGGCGCCCGTAGGGCCTGGGCGATGGACCGTCAGGTACGGCTGGTGGCAGGATCGTTGGTCCTCGCCGGGCTGCTGCTCGACCTCGTGCTGCCGGGTGCCCGCCGGTTCTCCGCAGCCGTCGGCGCCGGGCTGGCCTTCTCCGCGCTGACGAACACCTGCGCCCTGGGCACGATGCTCGCCAGGCTCCCGCACAACCGCCCGCGCACCGGCGGCCCCACGCTGGACGACACGCTCGCCGCCCTCGGACGCTGAGCCCGGACCGCGTGCCGGGCGACGGCCCCTGCCCACCCCCGTCGGGCAGGGGCCGTCGCCGCGCCGCGCAGCCGGTGCTGTCCGGGCCGTTGACGCGGGCTTGTCTGACCATGTGAAATGTCACCCATCACATGCGACCTGTTGCGCATCGATTTGAACGTTCAAACGCCTGGCAGTCAACCCACCCGACGGAAGAGGACCCGCCATGCCGCCCCGTGCCCGCACCCGCGCCTTACCGTCCGGTCTCCTGCTGCTGGCCGTCCTCGCCGCCCAGGCCCTCGGCGGCCCACCCGCGTTCGCGGGCGACCAGGCGCCCGACCGGGCGCCGCTCGTGGACGGCGGCAGCTACCTTCTCGGCTCCGCCCTGGACGGCAGCTGCCTCGGCCCGCAGTTCGCGCAGTCCGGCCCCGACCCGGTGCCGGTCGTCGGCGCCCACTGCCAACGGCTGCTCAGCCAGCGCTGGCAACTGCGCGGCACCGGGGGCGAGTTCCTGATCGTCAACGCCGCGAGCGGCCGCTGCCTCACCCTCGACGGCCCGGGCCGCCCACCCACCACCGCCGACTGCGGCACCTCCCCCGACGCCGAGCGCTTCACCGTCTCCCGCGGACCGCAGGGCACGTACACCCTCGCCGCGCGCGGCACCGGCTCCTGCCTCAGCGCCGGACAGGAAGCCGGGACCGGACGGCCTGCGGCGCGCGGCCGCTGCGACACCCGCCCGGCCCACCGCTGGACCCTCACCCGCACCGAGCCCCTCGCGCTCGCCAACCCCGGCTTCGAGCAGGGCGCCGACGGCTGGACCCTCACCGAGCACACCGGCATCGCCACCAACAACCCGCACGGCGGCACCCGCCTCGCCTACCTCGACGCCGGCTCCGGCTACTCCGTCACCCACCGGACGACCGCCGTCACCGCCGGCGGCTACGACCTCTCCGCCTGGATCGCGACCGGTGCCGCCGGCGGCACCCTCGCGGTCCGCGTCAACGGCGCCGTCGTGCGCTCGCTCACCCTCCCCGAGCAGCCCACCTACGCCAAGTACAGCCTCCCCCGGATCCGGGTCGCCGCCGGCGACCGCATCGACCTCACCATCGGCTCCTCGCCCACCGGTTGGGTCAACGTCGACGACGCCGCCGTCGCCCCGTCCGCCCCGAACGACCCGGTCGCCAGCTCCTCCGACCCCGAGGTCGTCGCGCTGTTCGACTGGGCCAAGACCAAGGCCAACAGCTGGGTGCAGCAGGCCGGCGCCACCGGCGTCCTCGACATGGACGAGAACCACCCCGGCGGCACCGGCAGCACCACCTACGACGCCACCTACTGGGCCGGCTACCCCTTCCGCTCCGCCTTCTACAGCCGCGACTTCGCCCACCAGCTGGTCGGTGCGCACCTGCTGGGCCTCGACGCCGAGAACAAGACCATGCTGCGCGGCTTCGCCGCCTCCGCCACCGAGGCCAACGGGCTGTACCCGGTCTGGGCGCTCGACTTCGACGCCCGGACGTACGGCGCCATCGACTACCGGAGCCCGGCCAGCTTCGTCCGCGAGCTGCCCGCGCCCTTCGAGCTGGTCCAGAAGGCCGGCGAGGCCTACCGCTGGACCGGCGACCGCGACTACGCCGACGACGCGACGCTCGGCGCCTACGTCCGCAACACCCTGGGCCCGTTCATCGCCCGCCACCCCGGCCCGATCGACAACGGCGGCCTGCCGATCCCGCAGGCCACCAGCCGCAGCATCTTCGCCGGCACCGCCGGCTACGCCGAGAACGCCACCGGCACCTACGCCGAGGCCGGCGACGCGCTGGGCGCCCAGTACCAGGCCTACCTCGCCGCCGCCACGCTCGCCGACGCCCGGGGCGACGCCGCCTCGGCCGCCGGGTACCGCCGGGCCGCCGAGGCACTGCGCACCTACGTCAACACCACCTGGAGCGTGGACCCCGGCCGGCCCGGCGAGGTGGTGCACGGCTACGACACCGCCGGCACGCCGATCACCGGCTGGGGCTACGAGGCGAGCGTGCTGATGCCGGTCAAGCAGCTGCTCGACCCCGGGCCGCGCCGGGACGGCCTCCTCGCCGCCATCGACGCCGCCGACTCCGGCCCCGAGCGCTCGGCCAACCTGGAGGCCTACACCTACCTGCCGGACGCCTTCTTCGCCGGCAACGACGGCGCCACCGCCTGGAAGTGGATGCGCTACGTCTACGAGAACGCCGGCGAGCAGCACGCGAGCGGGCGGATGCTCAACGGCGACTACCCCGAGGTCCCGTTCACCCTGCTCGCCCAGACCGTCCAGGGCCTGCTCGGCGTCGAACCGGACGCGGCCGCCGGCACCCTCGCCACCACCTCCCGGCTGCCCGCCCCGACGGGCTGGCTGCAGGTCGCCGGCATCCCGGTCGGCGACGGCACGGTGACCGTCCGCCACGACGGCGAGCGCGCCAGCACCGTCACCAACACCGGTGCGAAGACGCTCACTTGGGAGGCCCGCTTCCGGGGCCGGCACGCGCACCTCACCGTCGACGGCAAGCCGCGGGACGCCCGCACCGAGGTCGTCGACGGCGTCACCTACACCTACGCCACCGTCACCCTCGCCCCCGGCCGGTCCGCGACCGCGGCCGTCACCGACTGACCCCCACACCGCACCACCCGCGGCCGGCCGGCCCCACCCGGCCGGCCGCGGCTCCCCCGCACCTCCCGACCGACCGTCACACCGCCCCCACACCCGCCCCCACACCCCAGGAGAGCGCGCATGCGCCGAACCCCCCGCCGCCTGGCGGCCACCCTCCTCTCACTCGCCCTCGCCACCGCCGGCCTCACCGCCCTCGGCCTCGGCACCGCCCCCGGAGCCGCCGCGCTCGGCAACGGCCCCGCCCTCACCCCGCCGATGGGCTGGAACTCCTGGAACTCCCTCGGCACCGAGGTCACCGAGGAGCAGGTCGTCCAGACCATCGACTTCATGGCCGCCAACGGCCTGGTCTCGGCCGGCTACGACACCGTCACCATCGACGACGGCTGGTCGCTGTGGCACCGCGACGGCCAGACCACCGACCTGGTCCGCAACGCCGACGGCGGTCTGCAGCTCTACGACGCCGCCGGGAACCCGGTCGGCGGCAGCGACGGCGCCGGAAACGACCCCACCAGCGGCCACCTCGTCCCGCGGCCCGACCACTTCCCCGCGCAGAGCGTCGACGGCCGGACCGTCAACGGGATCGAGTACCTCGCCCGGTACGCCCACGACAAGGGCATGAAGTTCGGCCTCTACGCCACCGACACCTACCTCACCTGCCAGATGCACCCCGGCAGCCTCGGCCACGAGAGCACCGACGCGGCCGACTTCGTCGCCTGGGGCGTCGACTTCGTCAAGTACGACGACTGCCCGTACGGCCCGAAGATCATCGGCCCGGACGGGCACGACTACGGCACCCAGGGCGAGGGCAAGGAGCTGACCCGCTCCGTCTACGCCCGGGTGCAGACCTTCCAGCGCGCCCTCGACGTGGCCTCCGCCGCGCAGGGACGGCCCAGGGTCACCCTCAGCGTCTCCGCCCAGCCCGTCCACACCGGCGTCCCGTACCTGCTGGCCGCCGACGACCCGGCCCGCACCGACCCGGTCGTCCTGGCCGCCGGCACGGCCCCCTTCCAGGCGCCCGGCTACGCGCCCACCGGCATCTGGTGCGGCCAGGTCGCCCACCTGTGCCGGATCGGCGGCGACCGGGACAGCGAACTCGACGGGGTGCTCTGGAACGGGCAGTTGCAGACCGCGCTGCAGTACCCGGACAACGTCCGACCGGGCAGCTGGAACGACCTGGACATGATGTTCACCGGCTGGCAGGACGTCTACGGCCTCTACGGCACCACCGACACCTGCACCTGCCACAAGCCCTTCACCGACGACGAGTCCCGGACGGAGACCTCGATCCTCGCGATGCTCGCCGCGCCGCTGATCTCCGGCGCCGACCTGCGCACCGCCGCGCAGTCCGGGCACAGCGCCGACGGCTACACCTGGTCCACCGGGATCAGCGCCGAGAGCCTCGCGATCCTGAAGAACCGCGGGGTGATCGCCGTCGACCAGGACAGCCTGGCGAAGCCCGCCACCCTGGTCGGCGCCAGGCCGGCCGACGGGCGGGCACCGGTCGTGCTCAAGCGGCAACTGGCCGGCGGCGACACCGCCGTGCTGCTGGTCAACCAGGACCCGACGGCCGCCCGGACGGTGAGCACCAGCCTCGCCGGACTCGGGCTCGGCGGCGCCGCCTACCGCGCCGAGGAGCTGTGGACCGGCGCGAGTTCGACCGTCACCGGCCCGCTCGGCGGCACCCTGCCGCCGCACGGGGCGGCGCTGTACCGGCTCACCGCGCAGACCGGCGGCGGGGCGTCGGGCGTGGTCGACGACGGCCGGTACCACGCGCTGACCACCGGCGGCTTGGCGATGGGCGTCTCCGGCTCCTGCGCCTCGCCGCTCACCTCGATCGCGGACGTCGAGCCGCCGCGCGGCGGCGACCCGGCGCAGCAGTGGGTGTTCACCACCAACCCGGACGGCACGGTCCGGATCACCGACGGCTGCGACACCCCGACCCACCGGCACACCGTGCTGTCCGCCGGGGCCTCCGCCGGCAACAGCGCCTACCTGCTCGACCTCGCGCCCGGCAACCCCTGGCAGGAGTGGCGGGTGACGCGGGCCCCGGCCGGCGGTGCCCTCACCGTCACCAACGTCGCCACCGGGCTCGACCTCGGCGTCGGCTCCGCGGCCGCGGGCACGCCCGTCACCACCGACCCGCCTGCCGGGCGGAGCTGGACCGTCGCCTCCTGAGCCCGCGCTACCGGGCGCCGGACCGCCGCACCACGCGGGCGGCCGGCGCCCGGACCAGCGCCGCCACGCTCAGGCCGAAGATCAGCACGCCCAGCGGGACGTGCACCGACGGCACGTGCGCGATGCCCAGGACGACCTGCGCCGAGGCCAGCACCAGGAAGCCGACGGCGTGCAGGACCGGCCGCGGCGACCCGCCGCCCGGCCGCCACGCCAGGACCGCGGCGAGCACGTACAGCATCGACGCCCCGTACATCACCCGCGCCCCGACGCCGTGCACCACCTCGGCGGAGGAGGTGGACAGCAGCAGGCCGGCCGTGACCGCCTGGAAGAAGACGGCCGCGGTCTGCAGGGCGATCGCGGCCCTCAGGAAGGTGACGCCCCGCCGGGTCGCCGCCGTGCTAGCCGTCGTCGCCGTGGTCATGATGCGCTCCCCTCTGCCGCCCCGCGGCAGTGATCGTCGATGTCTCGATCAACCGACGATGTGGGGGCCCCGAGTGTGAGGCGGGGTTTCCGGTGTCACACTCCGGTGCGCCGTTCGGTCGTAACGGCGAGAGCGGCAGGAGCCGTCCGCACGAGCGCCGTGCGGGCGGCGGCGGACGAGACGAGCCAGGGAGCGGCCCCGATCATGACCACCCCATCCGAGCCGGGGCACCACCCGTCCGAACCGGACCCGAGCGCGATCGTCGGCGAGCGGCGGCAGCTGATCAACCTCGCCTACCGGCTGCTGGGTTCGCTGGCCGAGGCCGAGGACGCCGTGCAGGAGACGTACACCCGGTGGTACGCGATGCCGCCGGAACGGCAGCGGGCCGTCGCCTCGCCCGGTGCCTGGCTGACGACGGTGGCCACCCGCGTCTGCCTGGACCTGCTCGGCTCGGCGCGGGTGCGGCGCGAGCGCTACGTCGGGGAGTGGATACCCGAACCGCTGCCCGACCGCGCCGAGTGGATCGGCGGGCCGGGCGGCGGCCACGAGGAGCCGACCGACCCGGCCGACTGGGTCACCCTGGACGAGTCGGTGAACATGGCCTTCCTCGTCGTCCTGGAGGCGATGACCCCGGCCGAGCGGGTGGTGTTCATCCTGCACGACGTTTTCCGGTACCCGTTCCCTGAGGTCGCCGAGATCGTCGGCCGCACCCCGGCGGCCTGCCGCCAGCTGGCCACCTCGGCCCGACGGCGGGTGCGCGCCGCGCAGGCGCCGACCGCCCCCAGGGCCGGACAGGCCGGTCTGGTACGGCACTTCAAGGAGGCCTGGGAGGCCAGGGACATCGCGGCGCTGGTCGGCCTGCTCGCCCCCGACGCCACGATGACGGCCGACGGCGGCGGCACGGTCGGCGCCGTCCTGCGGCCGGTCGTGGGCGCCGACCCGATCGCCCGGTACGTGGTCCGGATCGCCGACATGGCCCCCGGGCTCACGCTCCTCGAACGAACCGTCAACGGCAGCCCCGGCCTGGTCGCCCAACGCGCCGGCCGCACCGCGACCGTCGCGGCCTTCGAGGTGGACGGCGGCCGGATCACCCGGATCTGGGCGGTCCGCAACCCGGAGAAGCTGCGCCCCTGGACGGAGGACGCGCGGCGCGCCCACTGAGGCGCCGCGCCGGGGTGCGCCGCGGCGGCGCACACCGAACGCACCGGTACAGCGATCGCACCGGCACACCGAACACACCGGCCCGCCGAAGCCGCCGACGCGTCGAAGCCGCGGGGTGCGCCCCGGTTGTCCGTCCCTGGTGGCAGGCTGGGGGGCATGTGCGGCCGCTTCGTCTCCACCACCACGCCCCAGGACCTCGTCTCGCTGCTCGGTGAGCTCCGCTGGGACCCGGCCGAGACCTTCGCGCCGAGCTGGAACGTCGCCCCCACCGACCCCGTCCCGGCCGTCCTGGAACGCGTCGACCGGGACACCGGCGAGGTGCTGCGGCAACTGCGCCCGCTGCGCTGGGGCCTGGTGCCGTCCTGGTCCAAGGACGCGTCCGGCGGTGCCCGCATGATCAACGCCCGCTCGGAGACCGTCGACACCAAGCCCGCCTTCCGCAAGGCCTTCACCGCCCGCCGCTGCGTCATCCCCGCCGACGGCTACTTCGAGTGGCGGGAGGTGCCCGCCGATGCCGACCGCAAGAAGTACAAGCAGCCGTACTTCCTCAGCACCGGCGGCGTCATGCTGATGGCCGGCCTCTACGAGTTCTGGCGCGACCGCACCCGCGCCGACGACGACCCGCTCGCCTGGCTCGCCACCGCCACCGTCATCACCACCGACGCCACCGACAGCGCCGGCCGCATCCACGACCGGATGCCCCTCACCATCGCCCCGGACGACCTCCCCACCTGGCTCTCCCCCGCCCACACCGACCCGGCCGAGCTCCACCACCTCCTGCGCCGCCCCGCCGACGGCGACCTGCGCGTGCGCGCCGTCGCCCCCACCGTCAACAGCGTGCGCAACAACGGCCCCGAACTGCTGGACACCGCCCCCGACCCGCTGGGCCTCGCGGACTGAGGCCCGGAACGGCGGACGGTCACCGGCCCGGCGGCGGAAATCCGGGTGACCCGGGGGCCGGAGGTTCCTACGATGCCCCCTCATGGACGTCAACGAGCACCTGCTGAACGTGGTCGATGTCGAAGCGACCTGCTGGGAGGGGCAGCCGCCGCCCGGGCAGGTGAGCGAGATCATCGAGATCGGGCTCACCGTCGTCGACCTGCGCGCCCGCACCCGCCTCGCCAAGCACCGGCTGCTGGTGCGGCCGGCGCGGTCGCGGGTGAGCCCGTTCTGCACGGAGCTGACGGGGCTGACGCAGGCCGAGGTGGACGGGGGCCTGTCATTCGCCGAGGCCTGCCGGACACTGGCCGCCCGGCACCGCACCGGCACGCTGCCCTGGGCGAGTTGGGGCGACTACGACCGCAACCAGTTCACCCGCCAGTGCCGGACCACGGGCACGGAGTACCCGTTCGGGCAGCGCCACACCAATGCGAAGGTCGCCTTCACCGCCGCCTACGGCCTGCAGCGGCGCCCCGGCATGGCCCAGGCGCTGACGGTGGCCGGCCTCCCGCTGGAGGGGCGCCACCACCGGGGCGACGACGACGCGTGGAACATCGCCGCCCTGGTCCTGGACCTGGCGGGCCGCGGGGACTGGCCGGGCGGGACGGCCCCGGAGGTGTGAGCCGCTCGGGCGACGGGCGCGAGGGCCCGATCGGCCGCGGCTGCCCTGCCCGTCCCGTCCCGCCATGCCCCGTCCCGTCCCGCCCTGGGCGCCGTTCCCTCAACACGACGGGACCTCGCCCGCGCCGACCGGGCCCCTCCCGTGCCCGCCAGCCGTCCCTCAGGTGCGTTCGAAGCCGTGGCCGCGCCCGATGACCTCGAAGCCCCGGCGGGCGTACCACTCCCGCGGCCAGTCGTCGGACTCCGCGATCAGGAAGCGCGTGGCGCAGCCCGCGTCCGCCGCGCGGCTCAGCCCGGCGGCCAGGACGGCGTCGGCGTGGCCGCGCCGGCGGTGCGCCTCGGCGGTCATCAGGTCCTCGATCTGGGCGATCCCGAGGGCGGGTTCGAGGTAGAGGTCGCTCCAGGCCGCGACCTCGCCGTTCTCCGCCCGCGAGCCGAGGAAGCGGACGCGTTCGGCTCCGCGGCGGGTCGTCACGCGTCGCTCGACCAGCAGGTGGATCACCTCCTCGTCGGCGTCCGGCAGTGCCGTCCGCCAGCTCGCCGCGAGCGGCTCGCGGAGTGCCGCCAGGCCGACCTCCTCGACGGTGCGGCCGTCGCGGGCGGCGGGGACCGGGCCGGCGTGCAGCATCACCAGGTAGGTGCTGTGCCGGTACCCGGCCCGCTCGAAGGGCCCGACGCACGCCACGCCGAAGTCGTCGTCCAGGACGGACGCGACGCGGAAGGGCCGCTCGCCCATCACCTCGTCGACGACGCCGGGCAGGGCGGCCGGCTCCGCGTCGGTCCGGTCAACCACGACCTGGTTGTTCGACCACGAGCCCGCGAAGCGGTCGTCGAACACCGCGAACCCGCCCTGGAGTTCGACCGTGCGCTCGGCCCGCCGACGCGCGAACCCGGCCAGGAAGGCGTTGATCCGCCGCAGCTCGTCATCCGACATGCCGCGCACTCTACGGGCTCCCCGCCCGGCCCGGGCCCGCTCCCCGCAACTCGCCCCCCGCACACCCCCCGGGCGGGAACTCGCCCGGGGGCACTGCGTGATCCCGTCGAAGGACCGACCTCCGGTTGACAGGCCCCTCGGCGACGAAGCTACTTTGAGTAGCATACGAATCACTCATCGTGGTCATCAGCACTGCCCACTCCCCCGAGGAACACCATGGAGAACCCCGTCATCGAAGGCACCGCCGGCGATCGCGCCCGCTGGCAGACCTGCCGACAACTGGCGCGTGAACTGCTGCTGGTCGGTCCGGACGACAAGGACCTGAAGCTGCGCTACCTCGACGTCCTGATCAAGGACGGCATCCCGGCGACGGACGAGCCCAAGGACGTGCTGATCATCGGCGCGGGCATCGCCGGGCTGGTCGCCGGGAAGCTGCTCAAGGACGCCGGACACAACGTCACCATCCTGGAGGCCAACGCCAACCGGACCGGCGGGCGGATCAAGACCTTCCGGTCCACCGACGACGAACTCGACGGGCCGTTCTACGACCCCCGGCAGTACGCGGAGGCCGGGGCGATGCGGCTGCCCAGCTTCCACCCGCTCACCCTGGCGCTGGTCGACAGCCTCGGCCTGCAGCGGCAGCTGTTCTT
This sequence comes from Kitasatospora sp. NPDC085464, assembly GCF_044541955.1. NCBI lineage: Bacteria > Bacillati > Actinomycetota > Actinomycetes > Kitasatosporales > Streptomycetaceae > Kitasatospora > Kitasatospora sp. NPDC085464. The sequence goes on along the minus strand of NZ_JBITTM010000054.1, from coordinate 13,598 downwards.
CAACGTCGACGTCGATCCGGACACCGGCAACCAGAACGCGCCCGTCCCGCCGGTGGTCTACGAGTCCTTCGAGCCCGGCAAGGTCTGGAAGTACGGCGCGGACAGCCCGGACTTCCGCGAACCGGCCAAGCGCTTCAACTCCTGGATCCGCACGAACCGGATCCAGGCCCGCCGCAAGGAGTACGCGGCCGACCCCAGCTGCATCAACGAGGGCTTCCACCTCACCGGCGACGAGGTGCGGATCACCGCCGCCGACATGGTCAACCAGGCCCTGGAGCCGGTTCGCGACTACTACTCGGAGATCAAGGACGGCAAGCGGGTGAACAAGCCGTTCGCCGAGTGGCTGGACGGCTGGGCCCGGGTGATCCGCGACTTCGACGGCTACTCGATGGGCCGCTTCCTGCGCGAGTACGCGGGCTTCAGCGACGAGGCCATCGAGGCGATCGGCACGATCGAGAACATGACCTCGCGGCTGCACCTGGCCTTCTTCCACACCTTCCTGGGCCGCAGCGACATCAACCCGAACGCCACCTACTGGGAGATCGAGGGCGGCAGCTGGAAGCTGCCCGAAGCGCTCGCCGACGAGCTCCGCGACGAACTGCGGATGGGCCGGCGGATGATCCGGATGGAGTACTGGGACTCGCGCCGGGACGGCGGCGGAGCCCGGGAGGTGGGCCCGATCGGGCCGCAGGTCGCCGTCAGCACCGTTCCCGAGGACGACCCGGAGGCCGAACCCACGGTCTGGAAGGGCGACTTCGCGATCGTCACCGTCCCGTTCTCCGCCCTGCGGTTCGTCCAGGTGACACCGCCGTTCTCCTACAAGAAGCGCCGGGCGATCATCGAGACCCACTACGACCAGGCCACCAAGGTGCTGCTGGAGTTCTCCCGCCGGTGGTGGGAGTTCACCGAGGCGGACTGGAAGGTCGAACTCGACTCCATCGCCCCCGGCCTGTACGAGTACTACCAGCGGGCGGGCGAGGACGACGCCGAGGCGGCCGTCGCCGCCGCCCACAACGGCCACCGGCCCCCGCGCAACCTGCCGGAGGTGCTGCTCGGCGCGCACGCGAGCGTGGACGAGCGCCGGATCGGCCAGGGCCAGCGGGAGGTCTACCAGCACACCCCGCTGCTCCGGGCGAGCGTGCGCCCCGCCACCGACTGCTTCGGCGGCGGCTCGACCACCGACAACCCGAACCGCTTCATGTACTACCCCTCGCACCCGGTGCCCGAGGGCGACGGCGGCGGCGTGGTCCTGGCGAGCTACAGCTGGTCGGACGACGCGGTGCGCTGGGACTCCATGGAGGACGACGAGCGGTACGTGTACGCGTTGCGCAACCTCCAGTCGGTGCACGGCCGCCGGATCGAGGTGTTCTACACCGGCTACGGACAGACCCAGAGCTGGCTGCGCGACCCGTACGCCTTCGGCGAGGCGGCGGTGTACACCCCCCACCAGATGACCAGCTTCCACCTCGACGTGATGAAGCCGGAGGGCCCGGTGCACTTCGCCGGCGAGCACGTCTCGTTCAAGCACGCCTGGATCGAGGGCGCGGTGGAGACCGCCGTCCGGTCGGCCATGGCGGTGCACGAGGCCCCGCCGCCGCCGGCCCGGGCGGAACCGGAGCTCCGGCCCGAGGCCCGGGCCCGGGAGGAAGGACGGTCGGAGAGCCGACAGGAGGCACTGCGCGGATGAGCGGCGACGAATGGACGGTGGCCCGCTACCTGGCCACCCGGCTGGAGCAGTTGGGCGTCAAGTACCTGTTCGGGGTGCCGGGGGACTTCCTCGGCCCGTTCCTGACGATCATGCAGTCCACCACCGGCGTGCGCTGGATCGGCACCCCCACCGAGATGGGCGGCGGCTACGCGGCCGACGCCTACGCCCGGGTGCGGGCCGCCGACATCGACCCGGCCACGGGCGAACAGGCCGTCGGCGCCGTCGCGGTGACCTACGGGGTGGGCGCGTTCAGCCTGCTCAACACCGTCGGCGGCGCGTACGTCGAGGACGTGCCGCTGATCGCGATCAACGCCGCGCCCTCCTACGAGCAGTGGCTCAACCAGCAGGCGGTCGGCCTGCTCACCTCGCACATGAGCACGCGCCGGGAGAGCAACCTGGAGGTCTACCGGCAGGTCACGGTGGACGCACAGGTGCTCTCCAACCCGGGCCTCGCGCCCTCGCAGATCGACAGCGCGATCACCGCGTGCCTCACCGAGCGCAAGCCGGTCTACCTGGAGGTGATGGAGGACCTCTGGCACGCACCGTGCGCGCCTCCGCAGGGCGAACTCCGCGCCCACGAGCGGCCGTTCACCCAGCGGAACGAGGAGATGCTGGAGAAGGCGGTCGCGGCCGCGGTGGAGCTGATCGAGGCGTTCGGCACCCCGATCGTGTGGGCCGGCGAGGAACTGGTCCGCAAGCGGCTGGAGGACGAGCTGCTGGACTTCGTGCAGGCCACCCGGATGCAGTTCTGCACCACGGTCGGCGCGAAGTCCGTGGTGTCCGAACGGCACCCGCTGTTCGCCGGCGTCTACAACGGGAAGGCGAGCCTGCCGGAGATCCGGGCGACCTTCAAGAACGCCGGGTGCCGGATCGGCCTGGGCACCTGGTCCACGTCCAAGAACCTCGGCGGCGAGCAGTCGATCGGCGACGACTGGATCGTGGCGGCCCGCGACGGTGTCAGCGTCGGCGCCAAGTACTTCCCCGAGATCCAACTCGGCCGTTTCGTCCGGGCGTTGCGCGACGCACTGGGCGGCAGGACCTTCGCCGCCGACCACTTCGCACTGGCGCACGCGGCGGGCCTGGACGTCCCGGCCAGCACGGCCGACTTCCTGGACTCGCTGAGCAGCGACCAGTACCCGGCGGAGCTGACCTACGACAGCTTCTTCGAGCACATGAACCACTTCCTGGAGCACCGGGCCACCGGCGGGGACCCGCAGGCCCCCTCGCCGTTCACGGTGGTCTCGGACGCCGCCTTCGCGCTCCTCGGCTCGATGAACCTGCGGATCACCGAGCGGGCCGGCTTCCTGGCCCAGAACAGCTGGCTGTCCATCGGCTACTCCGTCGGCGCCGCCACCGGCGTGGCGCTGGGCCGCCAGCAGCCGCTGAAGCGCCCGCTCGTGTTCGTCGGGGACGGCTCCTTCCAGGAGATCTGCCAGGAGCTGTCCACCCAGGTGCGCCACCACCTGCGGCCGGTGGTCTTCGTCCTGGACAACGAGGGCTTCTACGGCATCGAGCAGATGCTGGTCAGCCCCTGCTACTACAAGGAGAAGCCGTCCAACGGCGCCGACTTCTACAACGTGCTGCACCCGTGGCGCTACGAGATGCTGGCCGAGGTGTTCGGCACCGAGAAGGACCGGATGCACGGGCGCGAACTCACCACCCACGCCGAGCTCGAATCGCTCCTGACGGAGATCGCCGATCCCGGCAACGACCTCAACCACGCGCCGATCCTGGCCCGGGTCCGGCTCAGCCGGCACGACTACCCGAGGGCCCTGCAGTACCGGATCGACGAGAAGTGCCCGTAGCCCCGCGCCTGACCGGGGCGTACCCCTGACCAGGGCGTACGCCTGACCGCGCCGCGCGCATCGGCCCCCGTCCCCGACGGGGGCCGATGCGCGCGAGGTCGGAGAGGAACTCGTCGAGGTTCGAGCCCGGTTCCACGTCTACTGCCCCACCCCGGTGAGCGCGCGGACCTGGAGCTCCTCGAACCCGCGCCGGTCCGACTCCTCGTCGCGGCGGCGGCGGCCGCCGAGCAGGGAGCCGAGGACGGCGGCCCCGAACCCGACCGGGATCGAGACGACGCCCGGGTTCTGCAGCGGGACGGGCGCGGTGGCGGTGCAGGAGATCAGCGCCGTGGCGTTGCCGACCTGCTTGCTGGACGCCTCCACGCCGCAGTCCTTCGCCTGTGCGGCCGTCAGCTTCACGGCGTGGACCGTGCCGGTCGCGCCGCCCCAGCAGATCGGGGAGAGCAGCACCACGCCGATCGAGCCGACCAGGCCCGCGTAGATGCCGCACTTGGCGCCGAAGGTGGTGAAGCGCTTCCAGAACAGGGTCAGCAGGATCGCCGGCAGATTGGCCGAGGCCGCGATCGCGAAGGCCAGGGCCACCAGGAACGTGACGTTGAGGTCCCTGGCGAAGATCGACAGGGCGACCGCGACCGCACCGATGACCACGGCGGCGATCTTCGCCGTGACCAGTTCCTGCCGCTCGGTGGCCGTGCCCTTGCGGATGACGCTGGCGTACAGGTCATGGGCGAACGACGACGACGAGGTGAGGGTGAGCCCGGCGACGACCGCGAGGATGGTGGCGAACGCCACCGCCGCGACGAAGGCGAGCATCAGCGAGCCGCCGGTGGTCCCCGCGCCACCGCCGAGGTGCTCGGCCAGCAGGGTGGCGGCGGTGTTGCCGGACGGGTCCTTCTCCTTGATCGTCGTCGTGCCGACCAGCGCGGCCGCCCCGAAGCCGAGCACCAGGGTCATCAGGTAGAAGACCCCGATGATGCCGATCGCCCAGTTCACCGACTTGCGCGCGTCGCGGCCGGTCGGGACGGTGTAGAAGCGGACCAGGACGTGCGGAAGCGCCGCGGTGCCCAGCACCAGGGCGATGCCGAGGCTGACCAGGTCGAGCTTCGACCAGCCGTCGGTGGCCCCGTACTTCAGGCCCGGCCGCAGGAACGCCTCCCCCTTCTTGGACGCCGTGGCGGCGTCCCCGAGCAGGTGACCGAGGTCGAACCCGTACTTCGCCAGCACCCACAGGGTCATCACGGCCGCGCCCGCCATCAGCAGCACCGCCTTGACGATCTGCACCCAGGTGGTGCCCTTCATCCCGCCGACCACGACGTAGACGATCATCAGGGCGCCGACCCCGACGATGGTCCAGATCTGCGCGGAGGCGCCCTTGACGTCGAGCAGCTGCCCCACGATCGTCGCCGCGCCGACCATCTGCGCGATCAGGTAGAAGATCGAGACCACGATGGTCGACACACCCGCGGCGGTCCGCACCGGCCCGCTGCGCAGCCGCGCGGCCAGCACGTCGGCCATGGTGAACCGCCCGGTGTTGCGCAGCAGTTCGGCCACCATCAGCAGCGCGACCAGCCAGGCGACCAGGAAGCCGATCGAGTAGAGGAAGCCGTCGTAGCCGGAGAGCGCGATGATCCCGGCGATGCCGAGGAAGGAGGCCGCCGACAGGTAGTCGCCCGAGATCGCGATCCCGTTCTGCAGCGCGGAGAACTGGCCGCCGCCGGTGTAGAAGCCGCCGGTGCCGCGGGTGCTGCGCCGCGCCCGGAGGGTGATGGCGAGGGTCACCGCCACCAGGGCGACGAACAGGCCGATGGTCAGGCCCTTGTGCGATGCCGAGGCCGCCGCGGCGGTGGCGGTGGGAAGGTGCTGGGTCATGTCCGGTTCTCCGTCGGTTCCTGGTCGCCGCCGGGGCCTGCCGGGCCCGGGGTGGTCGGACGGCACGCCGCCGCGCTGCGCAGGGCCGCGGCCGGCGGGTCCAACCGCCGGGCGGCGAATCGGCCGTAGGCCAGGGCGATGCCGAAGGTCGAGACGAACTGCAGCAGTCCGAGGACCAGCGCCAGGTTGACGTGTCCGACGACCTCGGTCGCCATGAGGTCGCGGGCGAAGGCCGAGCAGAGGACGTACGCCAGGTACCAGAGCAGGAACGCCGCCGTCACCGGGAAGACGAACCTGCGGTACGCGGTGCGCAGTTCGACGAAGCGCGGATCGTCGGCGATCCGGGGTGTGTCACCGCACGACGGCGCGGCCGGGTCGATCATGGGAATCCTTCTGAGCCGTGAGGAACGTGCCAACGGCCCGGACGGTAGGAGTCCGTGGTAGACAAGCGGTCAACGCGCGGTCGGCGACGCCCCCGGCCCGCTCGACGGTGCCGCCCGCGCCGCCTGCTCGGAACCGTTGACAGTGCCGCACGGGGCTCCTAGCGTGGCGCAGTCGATTACCCGCCGGTAGGGACTGCTGCACGTAGGGACTGTTGATGGCCGAGACCCGCCCGTACGACCTCGTCCTGTTCGGAGCCACCGGATTCACCGGCGGGCTCACCGCCGAGTACCTCGCCCGGACCGCGCCCGAGGGCTGCCGCTGGGCGCTCGCCGGGCGGGACGGGCGCAGGCTCGCCGCCGTCCGGACGCGGCTGGCGACGATCGACCCGCGCTGCGCCGACCTCCCGCTGCTGGTCGCGGACGCCGCGGACCGCGCGGCGCTGCGCGAGGTGGCCGCCTCGGCCCGGGTGGTGGTCTCCACCGTCGGCCCGTACCTGCGGCACGGCGAGCCGCTGGTCGCGGCCTGCGCCGACAGCGGCACCGACTACGTGGACCTCACCGGCGAGCCGGAGTTCGTCGACCGGATGTACCTCCGGCACCACGAGCGGGCGGTGGCCACCGGCGCACGGCTGGTGCACGCCTGCGGCTTCGACTCGGTGCCGCACGACCTCGGCGTGCTGTTCACCGTCGACGAACTGCTGCACCGCGGCGGCCCGGCGGCCCGGGTGTCGGTCGAGGGCTTCGTCCGCGTCGGCGGCACCGTCTCCGGCGGCACCTTCGCCTCCGCGATGACGGCCCTCTCCCGGCCGAGGGCGATGGCCCGGGCCGCCCGGGAGCGCCGCGCGGTCGAGCCCCGGCCGAAGGGCCGGCTGGTCCGCACCCCGGCCGGCCGGCCGCACCGGTCGCGGACGGCCCGCGCCTGGGCGGTGCCGATGCCCACGATCGACCCGCAGGTGGTGTCCCGCTCGGCCGCCGCGCTGGACGAGTACGGCCCGGACTTCGGTTACGCGCACTACGCGGCGGTACGGCGCCTGCCGGTCGCCCTCGGCGGTGTCGCCGCGGTGGCGGCGCTCGCCCTCGCCGCCCAGCTGCCGCCGCTGCGCCGGGCCCTGGGGCGGCTGCGCGCGCCCGGCGCCGGGCCGAGCGCGGAGCAGCGGGCACGGTCCTGGTTCGCCGTCCGGTTCGTGGCCCGGGCGGAGGGCGGGCGGACGGTCCTCACCGAGGTGTCCGGGGGCGATCCCGGCTACCAGGAGACCGCGAAGATGCTGGCGGAGTCGGCGCTGTGCCTGGCGTACGACGACCTGCCGCCGCTGGCGGGGCAGCTGACCACGGCGGTGGCGATGGGCCGGCCGCTGATCGACCGGCTGGTCGCGGCGGGGATCTCCTTCCGGGTGCTGGAGACTCCGCCGCCGACCGCGCCCGGCCGGTAGCGTCGCGGGCGGCAGGTGGCCGTCGGCGTCGACCCGCCGAACCCCCAGCCCCTGCTACGCGTGCGCCCCGGCGGCGGCCGCCGCGAGCGCGGCCACCTGCGGCTTGCGGATGTCGGAGTGCGCACCGGAGAACGGTTCGCCCTCCACGTTGTCGATGACGGCGGCGGCGTTCACTCGGTAGAAGGACCCGGGCACGAAGCCGTACGCGGCTCCGCCGTCGGCGGGCATCACCCGGTCCTCGGACGGTGCCACGGCCTGGTACCCGTCCGCGCCCATGCCGTCCCAGCGCCCGGCGACGTCGGCCTCGGAGTCCTGGCGGGCGAGGAAGGAGGCCTTCGGGTACCACACGCCGACCGCCCAGTCGTGGACGCTGAAGGTGGAGACGAGCGGGCCGTGCACCCGGTCCGCGAAGGTGTTCAGCGCGCCCGCGCTGCCGAAGGGGTTGTCCTGGGCGTGGGCGAAGGACCAGTGCGAGAACGCCCCCTGGATCAGCAGCAGGGAGGCGACCGGGCTGTCGGCCGGCGCACCGACCCCGGCCAGGGCGAAGGAGACCAGCCGGGCACCGAAGCTGTGCCCGAGCAGGTGCACCCGCAGGCCGGGCGCGCGGGCGTGCAGGGCGGCGAGCAGCGGCCCGAGGCCGGTCCGGCCGATGTCGCCGGCCCGGGCCTTCATGACCGAGTACGAGAGCACCCGCAGCGCGTCCTTCGCCCCGGTCACGGCGTGCCGGAACCAGTCGCCGATGCCCTGCGTGGAGGAGCCGGGCGGCGCGCTGCCGAAGGCCTCGGCGGCCGCCTGGTACGCCGTCTTCGGGTCGGCGTCCTGCAGCAGCGCCTGCTCGCCCGAGTCCTCGAACGTGCCGTCGGGCGCGGGCGGCGGCACCAGTGACCGGACCAACTGGTGGATCCGCACCAGCCGTTGCTCCTTGACCTCGACGGTCTCGTCCGAGCCGACCGCCGCCACCCCCTCGTCGATGAGCCGGCCGAGGTCCGTCACCGTCTGCTGCTGCGCCGGGTCGGCGAAGCCCTGGACCAGCGACGCGGCGATGTCGGCCCCGGAGACGGCCGCCGTTCCGGCGCTGAGGTCCACCACGGCACCGTCCCCGGCCTGCGGCGCGGCGGCCGCCGCCGGCGGGGTGGCCGGCGTGGGCGGGAACCAAAGCGAGGGCCAGTAGACGCCCGCGAATCCGACCGTGCCGAGGCTCGCCGCGTCGCTCACGGCCTCCCGGATCAGCGGGAACATCGCGTCGTAGAGCTCGCGGGCGCTCTGCTGGGCGGTGCCCCATCCGTGGCTGAAGACGAACAGGTCCTGCACCCCCTCGGCGGTGACCTGGTCGAGGAAGTCCGCCGCCGCGGGGGCGGTCAGCAGCCCCTGCGCGTCGAAGGTGACGTCCCACACGGGCTCGTTCGTCGGCAGTCGTCTCATCGCGCGTGACCTTTCGGGTGGCCTTTCGAGTGGCCTTTCGAGTGGCCGTTCGGGTGGCCGTTCGTCCGTCCGTCAGACATTCGCCAGCATCCGCATCAGGTCCACCAGCCCCGCCCCCTGCGCGTAGCGCTCCCGGCCGAGGTCGGTGGCGGAGGCGGTGAGCAGGCTCTTGACCTGCTGCGGCCGGCCGATGAACTCCGGGCGGGCGGAGAGGAAGGCCGCGATCACACCCGAGACGTGCGGCGCCGCCATCGAGGTGCCGGACTGCTCGGCGTACGTCAGCAGGCTCGCCGGCAGCGGGTCCCCCGGGGCCGGGGTCAGCCCGGCGGTGGCCCGGACCTTGCCGCTGGCCGCCGAGGCGATCCACTCGCCGGGCGCCACGACGTCGGGTTTCATCCGCCCGTCGAGCGTCGGGCCCTTTCCCGAGGTCCACGTGACGCCGAACGCGTGCGGAGCCTCCCGGTGGGTGGAACCGACCGCGATGCAGTCCTCGGTGTGCGCCGGTTCGGTGATCGAGCCCATGACGGCCGAGGTGTCCGCGGTGTCCCGGGACGTGCTCCGGGCACCGAAGTTGCCGGCGGAGACCACCACGACCACACCGGAGGCGACCACCTGGCCCACCGCCTGGCACAGCGGCGACTGGCCCGCGGCGTACTGGTCGGGCCGCCACTCGCAACCGAGGCTCATGTTGACGCCGTGCACCCGCAGCACCGCCGGGTCCACGTTGACCTCGGTCCGCAGGTAGGTCAGCGCGCGGATGACCGCGCTGGAGGACGTCACGTAGGTGCCCTGGCTGCTGAGCCTCATCACCTTGATGCTGACCAGTTCGCAGGCCGGCGCCATCCCCGACAGCCGATCCGCTCCGGCCCTGGCGACGAACCCGCCGTCCCCGGGCTCGTCCGGCGTGGCCACCCGCGGTGTCATGCCGTCCGGGGTGCAGCCCGCGATGATGCCGGCGACGTGCGTGCCGTGCCCGCTGTCGTCCACGAGCGGCGACGCCGGGGCCCCGGCCGCCGCTCCGCCGGGCGGCTGCGCCACCGGGTCGGCCGGGTTCACCAGGAAGCTGAAGTCCCGGTGCAGGCCGCTGGTCCGCCCCTGCGGTAAGTCCTCGCCGCGCCCCTCGGCCGCGAGCTCCAGCCCGGAGAAGTGCGGGTGGGTCGCGTCGATGCCGCTGTCGATGACCGCCCAGACGATCCCGCTCCCGCGCGCGTCGTAGGCGCGCCAGGCGGCGTTGGCCTTCACCGTGGGTGCGGAGCGGTCGATCTGCGGGTGCAGCAGGTAGTCCGGCCACACCCGGAAGACGGTCGGCGGTCGCCCGGTGCGGGCGGCGGAGCGGCGGTCGTCCTCCACCAGCTCGCCGAGGTCCGCCCGGGACAGGACGGTCTGGTACAGCTTCGGCGCGACCAGTGCGAGCCCCGGGGGCACCTCGGGCTGCACGTGGCTCCCCGACGTGACCTCGTCGGGCCACTGCCCGCGGGACCGTCCCGCGTAGCGCTCCCAGAGCGCGTAGAACTCGTCGCGGACCACCTGCAGCCCGCCGGGGTAGCGCAGGTTCAGCTCGATCAGCATCGGCACCTGCTGCTCCGGGTCGACCTCCTCGACGGCCCCGAGCATGAGCCCCGGCGGGGAGCCGGGCTCGCTCCCGGGCGCGGGCCCGGGCCGGGAGAGGTTGAGGTCACCCACGATGGGCGAGCGGAAGGGGCTCTCGGGCTCGTACGCCATGGCCGTCCCTACAGCCCGCTCGGCCAGGTGTAGCCGCTCGGCACCTGGACGCCGGCGTCCTCCGCGGCCGTGCCGTAGACCAGGGCGATCTCGTCGTGGTCGTGCAGCAGGAGCGCGGCCGGGTCGCCGTCGGTCTGCTTGCCGTTGACGTAGGTCTTCAGTGTGTGGGTGGCGTCGGTCTTCAGGCCGCCGAGGTGGTCGGCGGAGGCGGAGACCTGCCATTCGGTGAGGAACTGCCCGAGGCTGAAGTCCGCGTGCACCGGCGACTCGACGTGGATGATGCCGGTGGTGTCGTGGGTGTGCAGCGGGCTGATCTGCTGGGCGGCCTCGTCCACGCCGATCAGCGCCGGCACCTCGACGGGCTTGCCGTCCGCCAGGACGTCCAGGTGGGTGTGGATGTGCAGCGCCGAGCCCTCCGTGCCGAGCATCGGCAGCCCGGCCGCCGCCACCGCGGCCGCGACGTCGCTCGGCGCGTCCCACGGCGGCGGCGTGGTGCGGCCCTCGGCCGTGATCCGCGGCTGCGCCGGGATCCCGTGCGAGGAACCGGACGAGCCCTGGTTCGTCGCGATCACGGCGGCGATCCCGCCGACCGCCGCCACGGCGACCAGGCCGATCGTGCCGCGCACCAGCCACCGCCGGCGCCGCTCCCGGCGGGCTTCCGCGGCCCGGAAGGCCGCCGTGTGGGCCCTGCGGTCGGCCGGATCCGGCTTCCGCCCCGGTTCCCGCTCAGACATCCGTACGGACCTCCTCGCGCGCGGCGGTGCCGCTCGGCACCGCTCCATCAGCCTGACAGAGGCGGATGCGATCGGCTCGTCGAGGACCGCAGGGGCCGGCCCGGAATCCGCACCGGAATCCGCACCGGAATCCGCGCACGCCTATTGACTACCAGTCCAACAGTGGCGATTCTCATCACACCGAGTGCGCGGTCCATGACAGCCGGCCCGGAAGGGTCGGTCCGCGCCCCGGACGGGCCCGCGCGTGGCCGTGCCACCCCCTCACCTCGGACACGGGTGGTGACCATGCACCGACTCCCCCACGGCAGACGCGGACTCGTCGCACTGCTGGCCGCACTCCTCACCCTCGCCGCCATGGCGCTCGCCGGGCCGGCGCCCGCCGCGGCGGGCGGGACGGACTGGTGGAACCCGACCGCACGCCCCGCGCCCGACTCGCAGATCGGCGTCACGGGCGAACCGTTCCGCGGCACCGACGCCCAGGGGCGGGTCCGGGGCTTCGTCGACGCGCACGACCACATCATGGCCAACGAGGCGTTCGGCGGGCGGCTGATCTGCGGCAAGTCCTTCTCCGAAGCCGGGATCGCGGACGCGCTGAAGGACTGCCCCGAGCACTACCCCGACGGCTCGCTCGCCATCTTCGACTTCATCACCAAGGGCGGCGACGGCAAGCACGACCCGGTCGGCTGGCCGACCTTCAAGGACTGGCCGGCTCACGACTCGCTCACCCACCAGCAGAACTACTACGCCTGGATCGAACGGGCCTGGCGCGGCGGCCAGCGGGTGCTGGTCAACGACCTGGTCACCAACGGGGTGATCTGCTCGGTCTACTTCTTCAAGGACCGCAGCTGCGACGAGATGACCTCCATCCGCCTCCAGGCGCAGAAGACGTACGAGCTGCAGGCCTACGTCGACACGATGTACGGCGGGCCGGGCAAGGGCTGGTTCCGGATCGTCACGGACAGCGCGCAGGCCCGCGAGGTCATCGAGCAGGGCAAGCTGGCCGTGATCCTCGGCGTGGAGACCTCCGAGCCCTTCGGCTGCAAGCAGATCCTCGACGTCGCCCAGTGCAGCAGGGCCGACATCGACCGCGGCCTGGACGAGCTGTACGGGCTGGGCGTGCGCAGCATGTTCCTCTGCCACAAGTTCGACAACGCGCTCTGCGGGGTGCGCTTCGACGAGGGCGCGCTCGGGACGGCGATCAACGTCGGGCAGTTCCTGTCGACCGGCACCTTCTGGAAGACCGAGCAGTGCGCCGGGCCGCAGCACGACAACCCGATCGGCCTCGCCCCGGCGCCCGAGGCGCAGCAGCAGCTCCCGGCGGGGGTCGCGGTGCCGGCCTACGCCGGCGGCGCCCAGTGCAACACGCGCGGGCTGACCGATCTCGGCGAGTACGCGGTGCGCGGAATGATGAAACGCAAGATGATGCTCGAAGTCGACCACATGAGCGTCAAGGCGGCCGCGCGCTCGTTCGACATCCTGGAGTCGGAGTCCTACCCGGGCGTGATCTCCTCGCACAGCTGGATGGACCTCGACTGGATCGAGCGGGTCTACAAGCTCGGCGGCTTCGTCGCCCAGTACATGAACGGCGCCGAGGCGTTCAGCGCCGAGGCCAAGCGGACCGACGCGCTGCGCGACAAGTACAACGTGGGGTACGGCTACGGCACCGACATGAACGGCGTCGGCGGCTGGCCCGGCCCGCGCGGGGCGGACACCGCCAACCCGGTGCGCTACCCGTTCCGCAGCGCGGACGGCGGGTCCCTGATCGACCGCCAGACCACCGGCTCGCGCACCTGGGACATCAACACGGACGGCGCCGCCCACTACGGCCTGGTGCCGGACTGGCTGGAGGACATCCGGCAGGTCGGCGGCCAGGGCGTGGTGGACGACCTCTTCCGCGGCGCCGAGTCCTACCTCACCACGTGGGGGGCCGCGGAGCGGCACCGGTCGACGGAGAACCTGGCGGCGAACCGCCCGGCCACCGCCAGCACCACCGAGTGGTGGAACCCGTTCGTCAGCTACGCGCCCGGCCGGGCGGTGGACGGCGACCCGGGCACCCGCTGGGCCAGCGAGTGGAGCGACGACCAGTGGTTCCAGGTCGACCTCGGTTCCACCGGCCTGGTCGGGCGGGTCACGCTGGACTGGGAACGCGCCTACGGGCGGGCGTACCGGATCGAGGTCTCCACCGACGGGAGCACCTGGCGGTCGGTGTGGTCCACCACGACCGGGGACGGCGGCCTGGACACCGCACGGTTCCCCGGCGTCCCGGCCCGGTACGTCCGCGTGCAGGGCGTGCAGCGCGGCACCCAGTGGGGGTACTCGTTGCACGAGGTCGGCGTGTACAGCAGCTAGCCCGGCTTCGGAGCCCCGCCGACGGGGCGGGGCCGGGCCGGGGAGCGGGCGGGGGGGGGGGGCCCCCCGGGGGGGGGGGGCCCCCCCCCCCGGGGGGGGGGGGGGGGGCCCCAACAAAAACAAACCGCGGCCCCCCCCCCCACAACCCCCGGGGGCGCACCAAAAAATAAAAAAAG
>NZ_JBITTM010000053.1:0-61730 GCF_044541955.1 Kitasatospora sp. NPDC085464 | reverse complement strand
GGATCGTGCGCGGCCCCACCCGCCCGGCCGGAACCGGCACAGTGCCCTGACGGAACCAGCGGTAAGCGGTATGGGGACTGATCCCCTGCGCTCGCCCCCACTCCGTCAGATTCACGAACGCGACCATAAGCAACTGGATTACGTCCATGCACACTTACGCACAGTCAGGCACCAACAGTTCGCCACCCCTCGGCGCACGGCTTCCGTTCAACGGGGCGAATCGAGCGGCCGACCCGGCCCGCGCGGTACAGCTCGACCAGGGTGTCCTGGTCCAGGGTTGCACGGCCCCGGGTGGGGTGGTCGGCGCGCTGCTGGGCGCCCACGGGTGAGTCGACGGCTTCCTCGGCCACGGCTCTGTCCTTCGCTCCGGTACAACGGCATCGGCGGGCAGCCGCGGGGACGGTGTGTGGTGAGCCCCGGTGCCTCGCCCTGACGGGAAGACCGTCCCAGCCGCCACCGACGTCCGCCCAACGGCCCGGTCGGCTCGCGCGTTGGTGGTCGTTGGCGCCCGTTGGATGCCGTTGGGTCCCGCCGGACCCGCCGCCCCGGTGCCCGACTGCCCCGGTGCCCGGGCGCTCAGGACCGGACGCTCAGGACCGGGCCACGAGTGCGGCGGTCAGCTGCTGGACGCCGTCCTCGCCGAAGCGCCGCACCAGGACCGCGATCCAGCCGGCCAGTTCGACCCGCTCGCACTCGGACCACGCCGCGGCCGAGGGGTGCTCGTCGACCACCAGGGCGCGGGCCAGCATCAGGTGCTCGGCTCCGGGGGCCGGCCAGGTCCGGCCCTGCCGTCCGTGCAGGGCCATCCGCCGGGCCACGGCGATGACCTCCCGGGCGGCGGCCGGGGGGACGCACCACCCGGTCGGGACGGCCCCGGCGGGCCGCTCGGCGCCGGCGGCCGGGGCGGGCGCCGGTTCGGCGGCCTCACCGGCCAGCCAGGCGGCGATCAGCCGACGCGCCGTCGCCTCGTCGTCCGGCCCGCTCCCGCCGCGCCCGGTGCCGCCCTGCCCGTTACCGTCCCCACCGCCCGTCATGACCGTCAGTCTGTCACCATCACGGTCCACCGCCTTGGTCCTCATCGGAGCCCACCTCACTCATCTGCCCGGCCCTGGACGCGAGCCGCTCGCCCGCCTGTCGTGTTGTTGAACGGAAAACGTGCTCGCGATTGTTCACCTGGGCGGCACTTTGCCGGAGGAAACCTCGCCGGGGCGCGGGACGGGCCCCGCCGCGCCCCGGCCCGGGCCGTCAGCCGGCGGCGCGCCCGGTCCGACGGCGGCGCGGATCCCGTCGCCCAGCAGGTCCGGGGTGGTGGCCCCGGCGTCGTCGGTGACCACGACCGCCGGGACGCGGGCCTCGGGGGCGAGGCCGGAGGGGCCGGCCTCGCCGGTGCGGCGGCCGGCCACCAGGGCGGCCGTGAAGGTGCCGTACCCGACGCAGTCGCGGCCGGCGTCCCCCGCCGCTCCGCCGGCCGCAGGGCGCCGAGCGCAGGGTCCGAACTGGTCCGCACCAGCGGTGCCGAGGCCGGTCCGATCGCCCCGGTCGTCTCCCGCCGCGCAGCCGGGGCCGTGGCGCCGAGCGCGTCGAGGCGCAGCACGAGGTTGCGCGGCAGGTCGGTGCCGGGCACGCCCGGGACCGCCACCGGTCTCGGCCAGCGCCGGGGCGGTGCCGGTCGCGCTGGGCGAGCCCGGACCGCCGCCGCCCGCCGTGGCGGCGGCGGGGGACGGCGGTGCAACGCAGCCCCCGACCCCTGCACGGATGGCGTGCCGCGTTCGGTTCACCCCGTTCCCGGTGTCGCCGGCCGCCGCCTCCTCCCGGCCCGCGCAAGAGGAACGCGCGTCCGGGCAGCGCGAGGCCGAACGGCGCGAGGCCGGGCAGGCGCGGCCCGGTGAACCGGTCAGGGGTGGCGCAGGGCCTCGGTGAGCCGGTGGGCCGCCTCGACGACCGCCTGGGAGAGCTGGGCTCCGGGGTGCCTGGTGAGCCGCTCGATCGGGCCGGAGACCGACACCGCGGCCACCACCCGGTTGGAGGGGCCGCGGACGGGCGCGGACACGGAGGCGACCCCGAGTTCACGCTCGCCGATGGACTGGGCCCAGCCGCGCCTCCGGACCCCGCTCAGCGCGGTGGCGGTGAAGCGGGCGCCCTGCAGCCCGCGGTGCAGCCGCTCGGGCTCCTCCCAGGCGAGCAGGACCTGGGCGGCCGCACCGACCTTCATCGGGAGGGTGACCCCCACCGGTACGGTGTCGCGCAGGCCGGAGAGGCGCTCGGCGGCGGCCACGCAGATCCGGATCTCGCCCTGCCGGCGGTAGAGCTGGGCGCTCTCGCCGGTCACGTCGCGCAGGTGGGCGAGGACGGAGCCGGCCGCGGCCAGCAGCCGGTCCTCCCCGGCGGCCGCCGAGAGCTCGGTGAGCCGGGGCCCGAGGATGAACCGGCCCTGCATGTCCCTGGTGACCAGCCGGTGGTGTTCGAGTGCCACGGCGAGCCGGTGGGCGGTGGGCCGGGCCAGGCCGGTGGCGGTGACGAGTCCGGCCAGGGTGGCGGGACCTGCCTCCAGGGTGCCGAGGATCGAGGTGACCTTGTCGAGCACGCCGACGCCGCTCGTGTTGTCCATGGATGGGTACTCCGTCTCGAATCCCGTGAGCGGCGGGTGGGCTTCGCTCACGGGGGCTCCCGGACGGGGAGCCGGGGGGGTGGTCAGCGAGGACGGGCCGGGGAAGTCGGCCGATTGCCTGCGCCGGGCACGAGACGGGTACGCGGAAGGGCCGGGGCGGAAAGCGCCCGGGCGAAGGACAGCACAGAGAGCACCGTGTCTCCTCATCTTTCCCGCGCCACAGTGGCGACAGGCCGGAGTTGGCACTGCCCCCGCACGGCACGGCGCGTACTTCGGACGCCGGGTCGAACGGGGAGTTGCCGGGGCTTCGTAGGGCCGGTCCCTCCACCCCTCTGGATGATTCGCGAGGAACGATACAAGATGCGCCGGGCCGCCCGCCAAGCCTCCCCCTCCACTCGCCCTCCGCTCGCCCTCCACTCCCCTCCCCCGGACGCGATCGGGCCGGCCACGCGGTGGTGGCCGGCCCGGGGTTCCTACGGGCCGTCGGCCCGTCGGGTGGTCAGCTCGCCTTCTTCGTGGTGCCGACGCACAGCGCCCAGATGACGAAGGCGTCGAGCGCGATCAGGACGATGGCCCAGAGCGGGTAGTAGGGCAGCCACAGGAAGTTGGCGATCATGCTCAGGCCGGCGACGGCGACACCGACGACCCGGGCCCAGGCAGCACCGCTGAACAGCGCCACGCCCGCCAGCACCAGGACGACCCCGACGATGACGTGAATCCAGCCCCAGCCTTCGGTGTTCATCGAGTAGACGTAGTGCCGGGTGACGACGATCAGGCTGTCCTTGGTGATGGCGGCGATCCCCTGGAACACCGCCATGATGCCGCCGGCGATCATCATGACCCCGGCGAAGATGGTCCACCCGGTCGCGAAGGGACGGGGCTCGGGGGCGCGGGTGCTGGGGCCGGCCCCGGCAACACTGCTGGTCATGACATTGACTCCTTCGGTGGCAACCGCCTCTCGGGCAACGGGAGACGGGAGGGACGGGCAGCCTGGCGCAGGGGCCCGGCTGCTCGCATGACGACCGCCTGGAAGGGAACAGAAGTCCTACCTTCACGGTAGGGCCGGACTCCCGTCCTGTCGTGCGCGGACCGCGACGAGGTCACGGATCGTGACGCCGCGTCCGTCAGCGGCAGGTGCCGGCCGGTGTGGGTCCGGACGACTGGTCATGGCCACCTGCGCTGTGTGCGGGGAACGGTCGGGGAGGTCCGCGTCGCGCGGACGGGGTCACTCGCCGGTCCGGCTCCCGGCGCCGGCCTCGTCGGTACGGCTGTCGGCGTCGGCCCGTCCGGAGGCGGCGAGCAGCGCCAGGACGGCGAGCACCGCGAGCAGCACCAGCACGAGCAGCAGCACCGTCAGGACGGTCGGGTGGTTCCAGAGGGCGAACACCAGGGCGACGATCAGCACCGCCGCGAGGACGAGCCACCGGCGGTGGGCGTCGGTCCAGGTCCCGACCCGGCCGGTGTGCACGCCGTGCGCGTCGCTCCAGCCGGCGACGGAGTCGGCGACGTGGTCGGCACCGCCGCGGACGGCGCGCGGCATGCGGCCCGCACCGGAGAGGTAGGCGCCGAGCGCCACCACCACGCCCAGGACGATCGCGGTCCGCAGGCTGATCCGCAGGAAGTGCAGCAGCGTGTCGAAGACCGCGGCCGCCGCGGCCGGGGACTGCACGGCGGGCGGCAGGTGGTCCAGGTAGTAGTGGCGGGCGATCACCAGGGCGATCGCCACCAGCAGGCAGGCGAAGGCCGCGCAGAGGGCCGTGGTCACCAGGGCCCGGCGGCGGCGCCGGGCCAGCACCACGCCGATCACGCCGATCAGCACGGTGATGATCGGCAGCCAGTTGCCGATCACGTCGAGGGCGTGCGCGTAACCGCGGATCTTGGCCAGCTTGTCGGACTGGAACAGCACCAGCTGCTTGTTGACTTCGGGGATCTTCTCGGCCGGGGTCAGCCCGGCCGACACCAGGTCGTCCTTCAGCTTGTCGACGGCCGTCCCGACGTTGAGGGTGACGGTGCCGTTGTTCACCTCGACCGCGCCGCGGCCGTGGCCGGTCAGGGCCTGGACCACGGCCTGGTGGGCGGCGCGGTTGGCCTGCGTCCACGCGGTCGCGAAGGCGTCGCTCTGCACGACCTTGGTGGCGGCCTTGGTGACCACCTGGTCGACCGCGTCGTCGATCTTGGGGCCGAGCGACTTGACCGCCGCGGCGGCCCGGGGCGGCAGGCCCTGCGACTGCAGCCAGTCGCCCACGTCGGAGGCGACCGCCGGGCCGTCCACCTTCACGTCCACGGCCTTCGTGATCCGGGCGACCGCGGCGTCCTGGATCGCGGGGTTGGTGGCCAGCGGGGAGACCGTGGAGACGTACCGGTCGGTGTCCAGCGCGATGTCGTGCACCCAGACGGTGAGCAGCGAGACGGGCACCAGGATGCAGGTCAGCGTGATCAGCACGGCTGACACGGTGCTCATCGCGATCCTCGCCGCCCTGGAGGGGTGCCGGCCCCCCGAGGGCGTGCCCCCGCCCCCGTTCGTCGGCCCGCCGGGCGGCGGCCCGGACGGAGGCGGCCCGGACGCGGGCGGCTCACCCGCCGCAGGACCGCCCACCGCAGCAGGCCCGGACGGAGCAGGCCCGGACGGAGCAGGCCCGGACGGAGCAGGCCCGGACGGAGCAGGCCCGGATGGAGCGGGCCCGGACGCCGAGGGCTCACCCGAAGGGGGCTCGGAAGGATGCGGCTCCAGTGGCCCGTTCAACGGCACTCCCGGTGTTCGGCACGCGGCCGTACCGCCGCTGTTCACCATTCACGCCGCAAGGTCCCCCGTCCGGCACGCCGGACTGGGCCGCCCGGACGAGGGCTCCGCCGGATCCGCGTTCCCTCACCCGGAACAGGTGATCCGCGGAGGGGGTGGCGGCCCCTAGCGTCGAAGCAGCGACCGGCCCGGCGGGCCGGGCGCCGGATCCCACACGAAGGAAGGAGCACCGCCATGGCCGAGGACGTCCTGGCCGAGAGCGGGCCCATCGACTACCTGGTGGTCGAGTTCCCCGGCAACCGCATGACCGGGGAGGGGCTTCCGCTGTTGATCGACCTGGTGGACCGGGGTGTGATCCGCATCCTGGACTTCGCGTTCGTACGCAAGGACAGCGACGGCACCGTCACCGGGATGGAGATCGCCGACTTCGACGGCGACGGCCTGCTCGACCTGGCCGTCTTCGAGGGCTCCGGGTCGGGGCTGCTCGACGACGACGACCTGGGCGAGGCCGCTGGGGCCATCGAGCCCGGGAACTCGGCCGGGGTGCTCATCTACGAGAACACCTGGGCCGCTCCGTTCGCCACGGCGCTGCGCCGGGGCGGCGCCCGGGTGGTCGCCAGCGGCCGGGTGCCCATGGCGGACCTGCTGCGCTCCCTGGACGAGCTGGACGACGTCGAGGACGCGTCCGACGACCCCGCGACCCGGCCGTCCGCCACCGAGTGACGCCACCGAGAGGAGAGACGAGTCATGCCTGGACTGCTGCGCGGTGTGGCGCGCACCGCCGTCGTCGCCGGAACGGCGACCGCCGTGTCCAACCGGGTCTCCCGCCGTCAGGCGGGTCGTTGGGCCCAGCAGGACGTGGCGGCCGAGCCCGCTCCGCCCCCACCGGCCGCGGCACCCGCCGCTTCTGCGGCGCCACCGGCGGCGAGCATGGACGACAAGATCTCCCAGCTGCAGCAGCTGGCGCAGCTGAGGGACCAGGGAGTCCTCACCAACGAGGAGTTCGCGGCACAGAAGCAGCGGCTCCTGGCCGGCTGAACGCCCCCCGCGTGCTGGTGCCCCGTCCCGGTCCGGGACGGGGCACCGGCACGCGGGAGCCCGGACGAAGCGTGCGGGCGGCGGCACCACCCGCACCGGTGGTTCAGTGCCCGACGGCGACCTTGGCCGCCACGATGACCAGCCCGAGGACCAGGTTGACCGCGCCCTCCACGGCGACCTGACGGGCCGGGGCGCCCGCCCGGTGGGCGCCCAGCGTCGCCCAGGCCACCTGCTGGGCCACCGCGACGCCGAGGGCGAGCCAGGCGCTGTTGCCCGTCCCGAGCCACGGACTGACCAGCACCGCCAGGGCCGGCAGCCCCGACGCCTCGACCAGCGGCCACTCGTGCCGGCCGACCTCGCGCACCTGGGGCCAGCTGACCTGGCGTCCGATCTCCCGCTGCCCGGCCACGTGCGCGTAGACGTGGGCGATCCAGAAGACGAGCCCGGTGATCACCAGCAGCAGGATCAGCGACAGCCGCGGGTGCGGTTCGTGGACACCGGCGGCCGCGATCACGGAGGCCGCCAGCATCGAGCCGTAGACCGCGCCGGCGTAGTCCGTCCGGTCCCCGTTCCCCTGCGGGGCCGGCCCGGGCGGGACGGGGGTACGGCTGCGGGACGTTGTCACGGCGTCTCCTCCCGTCACCGTGCCGGGGACGGCCGGTGAACCGTCGCCGTCATTGTCACCGGATCCCCGGGGCCCGGCCTCACCCCGGGCAGGTGAGGGGTCGGCAGGCGGGGGGCCGCCCCGGCGGGGCCCCCCCCCCCGCCCCCCCCCCCGGGCCCCCCCCCCCCCCCCCCCCCGCCCGGGCCCCCCCCCCCGGGGGGGGGCGGGGGGGCCCCCCCCGGGCCGCATCCCTCCCCGGCCCGGGGTGGGCTCGCCTGGCGGGCCCCCGCCGGCGCGGCCCCCCGGGGGGGGCCCCGCCCGGGCGGCCCGCGGCGCCCCGGCCGCCGGACGTTCACCCACGCCGGGTGATCCGCGGCCGGGCCGCCCTCCGTAGCGTGTCGGCGAAGGGCCGATTCCTTCTCCACCCGGGGAGTGCAGCACGGACGACCACCCTCCGATCACCGAACACGGGGTCATCGGCGATCCGCAGACCGCCGGGTCTCCCGTCAGAACCATCGAAGGAGACGAGACCCATGCCAGGCATCCACCACCAGGTCGCACGCCGCGCCATCGCGCCCGCGCCCGACGAGCTCGGACGCGTCGGGTGGCTCGTGATCGGTCTGGGGGCTCTCGTCGTCGGCGCGACCCTGCACGCCCTGTCAGGCCTCGTCGCGATCGCCAAGGACATGCTGCGCCCCGCTCCCCGGAGCGTCTCCGTGACCGGCCGCGCCCCCGCCACTCCGATCAGCCTCAACGAGAAGGAGGCCTGGATCCTCATCGGCTCCCTGATGATCCTGAGCGGTGCCGTGGGCCACGCCCTCGCGGAGTTCATCGCGGGGATCAGGAAGGCCGCCCACGCGACGCACCGCCGGGCCCGGGCCTGACCTCCCGCACCGGCCGGCCGTTCAACCGACGGGCCCCGGCACACGGCCGGATCGCCCGTCAGGAGGCCGGGGCCTCGGCCTCCGCCGTCTGCCCGGCCCCGCCCGGCTCCCGCCGGGCGGGCAGGTGGCCGGTGAAGGCGAAGCCGACGAGCGTGATCCCGGCGGCGGCCAGGAACGACACCTTGAGGCCGTCGAGCTGGGCCGCGCTGTAGGACTCCACGATGGCGTCCGCCTCCTGCGGCGGAACGGCGGTCTGTGCGAGCACGGCGGAGAGCTGGTCCGCGGGCACGAAGCTGACGCCGGCCTCGATCCTGATGCCGGCCTCCTGCCGCACCGGCTCCGAGATCTGCGGGTGCTCGGCGACGGTGCTGCCGAACGCAGCCGTCAGGGCGCCGATGAGGATGGCGCCGATCAGCGCGGTGCCCAGCGACGACCCCAGGTTCTGCGCGGTGTACTGCAGCCCGCCGACCTCGCTGCGGTCCTCCTCCCCGACGCTCGACTGCACGATGTTGCCAGCTGGGAGGCGAGCAGCCCCATGCCGATCCCCAGCAGGGCCATCGCCAGCGCGAAGGACAGGTCGTCGAGCTCCGGCTTGACGGTGCCGACCAGCCACAGCGACGAGACGAACAGCACCAGCAGCCCGATCCGCACCACCGTCCTCGGCGAGGCGAACCGGCCGAGGAACGGGCCGGTCATGGAGGTCGCGAGCATCGTGACGGACACCGGCAGCAGCCGGAGGCCCGTCTCGAAGGCGTCATGGCCCTGCACGACCTGGAGGTAGAGCGGGATGACGAAGAACAACCCGAGGAGGATCAGGTTCTGGCTGAAGAGCATGAGCAGGCCGGACCGCAGTGGCGGGATGCCGAACAGCCCGAACCGGACCAGCGGATGCTCCCGGCGCAGCTCCCACGACCGGAACAGCACCAGGAGCACCCCGCCGAGCGCGACGGCGAAGAGGGTCGGCGAGAACCCGAGCACCGTGAACGGCGGGTTGCGGGGCTGGAGCCAGCCCCAGGAACTGCTCTGCAGGACGGCCAGCACCACCAGTCCCAGCCCGGCCACCGACAGCAGCACGCCGACCACGTCCAGCCGCGTGCGCCGCTCCGGCGCCGGTTCCGGCGCGATCCAGCCCATCAGCAGGAGGATGACCACCACCAGGACGACCTCGCCGGCGAAGACCAGACGCCAGGTCAGGTAGGTGGTCAGCCAGCCGCCGAGCAGCGGGCCCACGGCGATGCCCGCCCCGGCCAGGCCGCCGATGACGCCGTAGGCGGTGGCGCGGTCCCGTCCCCGGTAGGCGCCGGCCACCAGCGCGGCCAGCGCCGGGAGGACCAGCGCGGCCCCCAGGCCCTCGATCACCGACCAGCCGAGCGCCAGCACCCCCAGGGTGGGGGCGACCGCGGTCAGCCCCGATCCCACGGCGTAGACGACCAGGCCGAGCCGGAACATCCGGCGGCGTCCGAACATGTCGCCGAGCTTGCCACCGGTGATCATGAACGCCGCCATCACGAGCGTGTAGAGGGTGATCAC
Organism: Kitasatospora sp. NPDC085464; assembly: GCF_044541955.1. Lineage (NCBI taxonomy): Bacteria > Bacillati > Actinomycetota > Actinomycetes > Kitasatosporales > Streptomycetaceae > Kitasatospora > Kitasatospora sp. NPDC085464. The sequence continues at coordinate 52,326 of NZ_JBITTM010000053.1, read as the reverse complement.
CGCCTGGATCGCCGTGACGTCGGTGTGGAAGTCCTCGACCAGCTGGCTGATGGACACGTTCATCACGGACGCGTCGAGCACCATCAGGAACTGCGCCGTGCCCAGGACGATCAGCGCTCTCCACCGGTTCGCCGTGTCTCCTCGCGCTCGCCGATCCGTACGCCCGGGCCGGACGCCCGCACGGTTCGTGTTCCCGCAACGATGCCGGACCGGACGCCAGCGGCCGTGGCTCACCCCGGCTGGGTGATCCCCCGGGGCGACGCTGCGCGCAGCCTGGTCACACGGGGATCGGCGAGGACCGGCGGAGCATTCCAGGGAAGGACGCTTATGCGTTACGAGTTCCGTATCGCCGGGGCGATGCCAGAAGTGACTGTCCGCGAAGCGTTCCCGGAGCTGGAGAGCGTCTTCGTGCCGGACCAGACCCTCCTGTTCGGCCCCGTCACGGACGAGGCCCACCTCTACGGCCTGCTCGGCCGGTTCCAGGCGCTCGGCTTGCACGTCATGGAGCTCCGCCAGCTGCCCGACCAGGACGCCCTCGGACGCCCCCGGAGCCGGACGCCGGGCGGTTGAGCCCCGCCCCCGGGGCCGTCGGGCCCGCCCCGGGCGTTGCGCCGAACGGCGGCCCGGCCGAGATGCCGCCCACCGTCCGGTCGCCCAGTCTTGGACGGAATCCGGTGTGCCCGCGCCAGAGCGAGCCGCGGCGGTGCCCGACCGCCGACATCGACCCGAGGGAGAGCGGCGTGGCGGAACGGCGGGTTCGGCCCGGCCGCACCGACTGGTTCCGCGCCAGGTCCGCCTGGCTGCAGGACCAGACGGCCACGCTGCGCGACGCCCCGTTCCCGCGCCGGCTCGCGGCGCAGCTGATCCACATCCACGTCCTGGACACCGCCACCCGCCTCGCGGCGCAGACGTTCCTGACCGCCCTCCCGGTGCTGTTCGTGCTGGCGGCCTTCATGCCCCAGGAGGTGCGCAGCAGCGCGTCCGACTCCATCAAGGCCGTCCTGGGGCTCCAGGGCGCCTCGCTGGACGAGGTCACCGGGGTCTTCCACCCCAAGGGAGGGGAGGCCACCACCGACACCTTCGGCGGCATCGGGATCCTGGTGACCCTGCTCTCGGCGACGAGTTGCAGCCGAATCCTGCAGCGGCTGTGCGAGCGGAGCTGGCACCTGCCCCACCTGTCGGGGCGTCTGGCGGCCTGGCGGTGGCTCGCCTGGCTGCTGGTGTGGCTGGCCGCCCTGGTCGTCCAGGGGAAGGTGCGGTCCGGATTCGGGGCGGGCGACGCGCTCGGGGTCGTCCTGTACCTGATCACGGCCACGCTGCTCTGGTGGTGGACCCAGCACCTGCTGGTCGGCGGCCGCGTCCCCTGGCTCCCGCTGCTGCCCGGGGCCGTGCTGACCAGTGCCGCGCTGACGACGCTCGCCTGGGCCTCGCGGATCTACGTCCCCCACTCGATGAACCGCAGCGTGACCCAGTTCGGCCCGCTCGGCCTGGTCTTCACCCTGCTCAGCTGGCTCATCGTGTTGTTCACCGCCATCACGCTCGGGATCGGCGTCGGGTACGTGCTGGCGGGCCAGGGCCGGCTGGCCGTGCTGCTGGGAACGCCGGAGTCGCCCCCGGAGGAGGAGGACGCGGACGGACCGGCCGCTCCGTAGACCGCGTTCACCCGTGCGGCCCAACCGGCGCGCGTGCCGTGACGGGGAACCGGGACCGTTCGGCGGACGGCGGTGGGGGCGTGCGGCCCCGGCGGGCGGGGCCGTGCGCCCCTTTGCCCGACCGGGCCCGGTCGGAAAGGATGGAAGGGTCAGTGATGCGCGCTTCCCGTCCGCGCTTCCCGTGCGCCGCCCACCTGAGGTGAGCACCATGGCCCTCAGCCCAGCCGTCGGCACCCCGGCCCGCCCGGTCGGGGTGCCCGGACGCGCCCCCGACGTACCGGCCCGGATACCCGGCGGCGATCCGGTGCTCGCGGCCCGTTTCGCCGTACCCCTGATCCCGGAGACGTTCGTCCACCGGCCGCGCCTGGTCGGGCGGCTGGACGACGGCCTGCGGACGTCCCTCCTGCTGGTGAGCGGCCCGGCCGGGGCCGGGAAGACCCTGCTCGTCGCCGACTGGCTGGCCACCGCCCGACTGCCCGGCCCCGCGGTCTGGCTCACCGTGGAGCGCGAGGACAACGCCCCCGGGGTCTTCTGGGCCTACCTGCTGGAGGCCGTCCGCCACCACGGCGTCGCCCTGCCCGACGACATCGGCAGTCCCGCCCGGGCCCAGGAGGTCGACCACTCGCTGCTGGCCCGGCTGGCCGCCCACCTGAGCCGGCGGGAGGAGCCCGTGGTCCTCGTCCTCGACGAGTTCGAGCACGTGTCCTCCGCCGAGGTGGCCTCGGGGCTCCACTTCCTCCTCGGCCACGCGGGCCCCGGCCTGCGGCTGGCCGTGCTCAGCCGGACGGAGCCGCTGCTCCCGCTGCACCGCTACCGCGCCGCCGGCAGTGTCACCGAGGTCCGGGCCGCCGATCTGGCCTTCCGGCCGCCGGAGACCGCCGCACTGCTGCACCGGCACGGCCTGGACCTCTCCGCCGAGGGCAGCCGGGCGCTGACCGAGCGGACCGGTGGCTGGGCCGCGGGCCTCAGGCTGTCCGCACTGGCCGCCCAGGGCGCCGGCGACCCGGAGGCCTACCTGGCGGAGTTCGAGGCCGGCGGGAGCACCGTCGCGGACTTCCTGCTCGCCGAGGTCCTCGACACCCAGTCCGCCGAGGCCCAGGACCTCCTGCTGCGCACGAGCGTCCTGGGCCGGGTCCACCCCGACCTGGCCGACGCGCTGACCGGCCGGCGGAACGCCGCCCGGATCCTCGCGGACCTCTCCCGGGCCAACGCCTTCGTCGAGCCCGTCGGGCACGCCTGGTACCGCTGCCACCCGCTGTTCGCCGAGATCCTGCGCGTCCACCTGGCGGCCCGCAGCCCGGGGCTGGAGCGGGAGCTGCACCGCAGGGCGGCCCGCTGGCTGACCGACGCGGGCCACCCGACCGACGCGCTGTCACACGCCGCCGCGGCCGGCGACTGGGAGTTCGCCGCGGCCCGGGTCGTCGACGGCCTGGCCCTCGGCACGCTCTTCACCGGCCGCGACGCGGAACGGCTCGACACCCTGTTCGCCGGGATGACCCCGGACGCCGGGGGTGCGGCCCCGGAGCTGGTCCGGGCGGCCCGCGACCTCGCCCGGTACGAGGCGGACAGCGGCCTCGACCACCTCGGACGGGCCGAGGTGCTGCTGCGGGAGCACGACGGCGGGGACGCGTCGGCGGCCCTGCTCGGCGCGGCCCAACTGCGGGTGCTGGCGGCCCGGCTGCTCGGCTCGGCCGACCTGGCGCGGGCCGCCGCCGAGGAGGCCGAACGGCTCGAAGGGCTGGTCCCGCCGGGGCTGTTGGCGGACCACCCCGAACTGCCCGCGCTCCGGCTGAACGACCTCGGCGCCGTCCTGCTCTGGGAGGGCGGCCTCGACGCCGCCAAGGCCGCGCTGACGGCCGCGGCGAAGACGGCCGACGGACCCACCACGGCCGGTCCGCGCCAGGAGGCACTCGCCCGGCTCGCCCTGATCGACCTGCTCGACGGGCGGCCGGGCCGCGCCGAGGCCCGGCTGCGCAAGGCGGCCGCCGAGGCCGAACGCGCCGGCCTGTCGCCGGCCTCCCGCACCGGGGTGGGCCACCTGGTGCTGGCCGCCCTCGCCGTCGAGCACGACGACCTGACCGCGGCGCGCGCGGCGGCCGACCGGGCAGCCGGATCGGCGGCGGCCCGTCACGACCCGGCCGTCGCCGCCGGACTCGCGATCGTCCGGGCCCGGATCCTGCTGGCCGGTGGCCGCACCCGGGCGGCCCTGGACGCACTCGGCCGGGTGGCGGACGACGGCCCCGGCCCGGCCGGACCGCCGCCCTGGGTACGGGAGGGCGTGGCCGTGCTCTCCTCGGCCGCGCACCTGGCCGAGGGCGATCCGGCCGCGGCCCTCGCGGCGCTGGAGCGCAGCGGCGCCGACGGCCCGGAGTGCGCCGTCGCCGCGGCGCGGGCACGGCTCGCCGCCGGGGAGGGCCCAAGCGCCCTGCGGATCCTGGACGCCGTCCCCGACCACGACGGCCACGGCCCCGGCGTCACCGTCCGGGTCCTGCTGGCCCGCGCGCAGGTCGCCGCCGCGCTCGGCGACGAGGCCGACGCCCGGCGGCTGCTCGCCCGCGCCCTCGCGCTCGCCCGGCCCGAGAAGTTGCGCCGGCCGTTCCGGGACGCCGGGCCGTGGCTGCGGCGGCTGCTGCGGGCCCGGCCGTCGCCGGCGGACTCCCACGGCTGGCTGCCCGCCGACCTCCTGCCCGGCACCGCGGCCGCGGGCGGCGGGGAGGCCGCCGTGCCGGACGCCCCGGTCGAACCGCTGAGCGAGCGCGAACTCGACGTGCTGGAACGGGCCGCGCAGATGCTGTCCACCGAGGAGATCGCCGCCGAGCTCTTCCTCTCGGTGAACACGGTCAAGACGCACCTCAAGAGCATCAACCGGAAGCTCGCCGTCTCCGGACGCAGCCGAGCCGTCCGGCGGGCGCGCGAACTGCACCTGATCTGACCGCCCGCCGTACCGGAAGCGGGGACGGGCCCCTAACGGCGGCGGGCCCGACGGGAGCGCCAGTAGTGCCATCCGACCGCCGCCGCGCTCAGCCCCAGCAGCACCAGGAACATCGCGAGCAGGGCGTTGTCGGCCACGCGCACCCCGGTGAGCAGCACGATCAGCACCGCCCCCACCGTCGCCAGGCACGCCACCACCGTCCGCAGCACCACCAGGAGCGCGCCGGGGCGCAGCACCGACCGGTTCCGGGTGCGGGCCGGTGCGTCCCCGGCGCCCGCCGACCCGTACCGCTGGAGGGCGCGGTCCGCGAGCTGGTTGGTGGCGCGGCGGTACATCTCGGCGCAGGCGGGCACCCAGACGAACGGCACCACCATCCCGACGAGCAGCAGCACCCCGATGCCGGCCCAGCCGAGCCACCTGCGGAGCCGGCCCCGGCTCGGGTCCTCGGGGGTCACCAGGCCGATCAGGTACGCCTGTCGGCGGACGACGGACCACCAGGAGCCCTTGGGCGCGGTCTCGCCCCCGAAGGCCGCCTCGGCATCCTCCTCCGCCTCGGCCCGGACCGCCTTCCGCAGGGCCGCCCTGGCCTCCGCGGGCGTCGAGTAGACCCCCTGCACCAGCAGCACCTCGACCGCCGCGTCGTCACCCCGGGGGTCGCGGCCGGCCAGGGCGCCCAGCTCCAGCACCATCTGCAGCTGGGCGAGCAGCGCGGCGACGAACGCGACCGGCAGCAGGAGGATGAAGGGGCCGCCGAGGAAGGAACCCTCCACCACCGACCGGTGCACGCCCCGGCCGATGACCTGCTCGGTGACCTCCGCCCGGCTCGTCCCCGCCCGTTCGGACTCGTGCGCCCGCGCCGCCGTGTCGGCCGCCTGGGGGCCCAGGAACTCCACCGCGAAGACGGCCAGGCGCTCGGGCATGCGGGCGGGGTCCGCCCGGACCGTCCGCAGCAGTGCCACCAGGCCGGGTCGTTGCCGTGCGCTCTCCGTTCCGCCCATCAGCCGCAGAATAACCCCGCCGGTCGGGGGCCGCCCCGGGGCGGACTCACCCGGTCCGGGTGATGCCCGGACGGGCCGCGGGCGCGTACATGGACGGTAAGGAGCGTCACCGGGTTCCCACCCGGGCTCGGGCGTCCGGGTGGACGCCCGGACGCCTCCGCTCAGCCGAGCACGCGCCCGCCCCGGCTGCCGGGGCGGACCGTCGACGTCAGGAGGCCTGTGGTGGACTACCCGTTGCTCGACATCTTCTTCACGACCATGTGGCTGTTCCTGTGGATCCTGTGGTTCTTCCTGCTGTTCCGCGTCTTCGGGGACCTCTTCCGCGACGACAGCGTGGGCGGCTGGGGCAAGGCGGGCTGGAGCGTGTTCCTCATCTTCCTCCCGTTCCTGGGCGTGTTCGTGTACCTGATCGCCCGGGGCCAGGGCATGGGGCGGCGCGAGGTCCAGCGGGCGACCGAGGCGGAGCAGGACTTCCGCACCTACATCCGGGAGACGGCCTCCGACACCTCGGGGCCGGGCGCCCACGTCGACGAACTGGCGCGGCTGGCCGAGCTCAAGGAGAAGGGCCACATCACCGAGGAGGAGTTCCGGCGCGCCAAGGCGAAGGTGCTCGCCTGACGGCCGGGAACGCGTGCTGACGGCCGGTCGCCGGCCCCCGGGTCGGCGACCGGCCGCCGCGCGCCAGGCCGTCCGCAGCCGGGCCGTTCGCAGCCAGGCGGGCCGGGCCGTCCGCAGCCGTCAGCCGGCCGCCGACGCCGACTCGTCCACCAGGGCACGGACGGCGGCGAGCTCCTCCGCCGCGGCCCGCACGGCCGCCGCGACGTGGTCCAGGCTCCCCGGACCCACCGGGATGCGCACCGGCAGCGGGCCGTCGGCGGCGACGATCCGCAGGACGTCCCGGGCGAACTCCTCGGGGCGCCCCACCGTCGGCAACTGCGCCATCCCGCGCAGCTGTTCGCGCATCGGGTCGGTGGCGTCGCGGTAGAGCGGGGAGCGGTCCGCGGCATCGGTGAGCGAGGTGCCGTAGCGGGTGGCGTAGCCGGCGGGCTCCAGGGCGGTGACCCGGACGCCGAACGGCGCGGCCTCGGCGGCCAGGGCCTGCGTCATGCCCTCCAGTGCGTGCTTGCCGGTGACGTACGCGGCCAGGCCGGGGAAGGACATCCGGCCGGCCAGCGAGGAGACGTTGAGGATGTGCCCGCCGCCCTGGGCGCGCATCACCGGCAGCGCGAGCCGGGCCAGCCGCCAGGGGCCGGCCACCAGCGTCTCCAGCTGGTCCCGCAGTTCCTCGTCGCCGACCTCCTCGACCGTGCCGAACACGCCGTTGCCGGCGTTGTTCACCAGGACGTCCAGGCCGCCGAGCCGGTCCACCGCGTCGGCGACGGCGCTCCGGCACTGCTCGGCGTCCCGGACGTCCAGGGCCAGCGGCAGGATCCGGCCGCCGTGGCACCGGTGCAGCTCCGCCAGGTCGGCGGGCTTGCGGGCGGTGGCCGCCACGGTGTCCCCGGCCTCGGCCGCGGCGGCGGCCAGCGCCCGCCCCAGCCCGGACGAACAGCCCGTCACCAGCCAGCGCCGTGCCATGCGGTACCCCCTCCGTGCCACCGGACCGTCGGCGTCACGGTCCCAGAGCGGGGGCCGGGTGCCCAGGCCTGCGGACAGCGCCCGCCGGGCGTACGGACGTGCGGGCGGGGCGCGGCACGCTGCCTCGCGCCCCCGCAGCACGCCCGTTCGGGCGGCGGCGGTGTCACCAGCGGTCGTGCACCTGCGGGCGGATCCGGCGATCGTACAGCTCCCGGACGGCCGCCAGGGTGGCCGGCGGCAGCGGCGCCTGCTCGGCGGCGGCCGCGTTGGCCCGGGCCTGCGCCACGTTGCGGGCACCGGGGATCACCGTCGTCACCCCCGGCTGCTGGACGATCCAGCGCAGCGCCGTCTGCGCGGCGGTGGCGCCCGCCGGCGCGAGCGCGGCGAACTCCGCCGCCGCCTCGACACCGGTCGCGAAGTCCACGCCGGAGAAGGTCTCGCCCTGGTCGAAGGCCTCGCCGTGGCGGTTGTAGGTGCGGTGGTCGTCGGGCGGGAAGACGGTGCGCTCGCTGTAGCGGCCCGAGAGCAGCCCCGAGGCGAGCGGTACCCGGGCCAGGATCCCCACCCCGGCCGCCTCGGCGGCGGGCAGCACCTGCTCCAACGGCTTGAGCCGGAAGGCGTTGAGGATGATCTGCACGCTCGCCACACCGGGGCGCGCGATCGCGGTCAGCGCCTCCGCGCAGGTCTCCACGCTCACGCCGTACGCGGCGATCCGCTCCTCCGCGACCAGGGTGTCCAGGGCGTCGAAGACCTCGTCCGAGGAGTAGACGGGCGTCGGCGGGCAGTGCAGCTGCACCAGGTCGAGCCGGTCCACGCCCAGGTTGGCCCGTGAACGGTCCGCCCAGGCACGGAAGTTGGCGAGGTGGTAGTGCTCGGGCCGCTGCTCGACCCGGCGGCCGAACTTGGTGGCGACGAACACGTCCGCGTCCGGGCGGTCCTTCAGGAAGCGGCCGATCAGGCGCTCGCTGCGGCCGTCGCCGTAGACGTCGGCGGTGTCGAAGAGCGTGACGCCGGCCTCGACGGAGGCCTCCAGGACTGCGAGGGCGTCCTCCTCCCGGACGTCTCCCCAGTCCGCGCCGAGCTGCCAGGTGCCGAGTCCGACGATCGAGACGGGCCGACCGGTGCGGCCGAGTACGCGCTGTTCCATGCGACGACCCTCTCACGGCGGTCCGGCCCTGTCGCCCGCCGCCACCGTGGGCCCGCCTCCCGGGACTCCGTCGACGAACCATCTGCCAAAGGTACGCATGTGCGCACGAAACGCCCTACGATGAGCGGATGAGCACCGGCACCCACCTGGCAGATGCGCACGGCTCGCAGCAGCGGGCCGAGCAGCGCCTGGACGTCGCCGCGTCCGTCCTGACGCTGCTGGCCGACCGGACCAGGCTGGCGCTACTGGAGCGGCTCGGCCGGGGCGAGGCGGACGTGACCACGCTGACCGAGGCGACCGGCGCCGCCCGGCCGTCCGTCAGCCAGCACCTGGCCAAGCTCCGGCTCGCCGGCCTCGTCGGCACCCGCAAGGAGGGGCGGCGGGTCGTCTACTCGCTGCGCCACGGCCACCTGCGCCGGCTCGTGGACGAGGCGCTGAACGTCGCCGACCACCAGATCGGCCACCTGCCGCCGCACGACTGAGCCGCGCGAGCCGGGCACAGGCGCGCGGACCGCGGAGTCCGGGCGGACCCGGGCGGACTTCCGACGAATAGGTGCACAGGTACGCACGCGTTCCTATGATGGGAGCACGCACCCACCGACCACCCCCACCCGCGACCGGGACGGGGCAGGAGCGCCCATGCTGTCCGTGCTGCGCAACCGCGCCTACCGCCACCTCTTCACCGCCCAGGTCGTGGCCCTGGTCGGCACCGGACTGGCCACGGTGGCACTGTCCCTGCTGGCCTACCGGATCGCCGGCGACGACGCCTCGGCCGTCCTCGGCACCGCGCTGGCGATCAAGATGGTCGCCTACGTCGCCGTCGCACCACTGGCCGGCGCGCTCGCCGGCCGGATACCCAGGCGGGCCCTGATGGTCGCGATGGACCTCACCCGGGCGTGCGTCGCACTGACCCTGCCGTTCGTCGACCGCGTCTGGCAGGTCTACCTCCTGATCTTCCTGCTCCAGGCCGCCTCGGCCGCCTTCACCCCGACCTTCCAGGCCACCGTTCCGGACGTCCTGCCCGCCGAGCGCGACTACACCAACGCCCTGTCGATGTCCCGGCTCGCGTACGACCTGGAGTCGCTGTTCAGCCCCGCCCTCGCCGCGCTCCTGCTGACGGCGGTCCCGTACGACTGGCTGTTCGCCGGGACGGCGGTCGGCTTCCTCGCCTCCGCGGCCCTGGTGGTCTCCACCGTCCTGCCCAAACCGGCCCCGGTCGAGCCGGCCCCAGTCGAGTCGGCGCCGGTCGGACGGGCCGACGGCGTGTACGCCAAGGCCGCCTTCGGCACCCGGCTGTTCCGGGCCACCCCCCGGCTGCGCGCCCTGCTCGCCCTCGACCTCGCGGTCGCGGCCGCCGGCGCGATCGTGTTCGTCGACACGGTCAACGTCGTCCGCGACCACTTCCACCGCCCGGCCGGGGCCGTCTCGCTCGCGCTGGGCGCCTACGGGGCCGGCTCGATGCTCGCCGCGGTCCTGCTGCCCCGCGTCCTGGGCCGGCTCGGCGACCGGGCCGTCATGCTGCCCGCCGCCTTCGCCCTGCCGGCCGTCCTCGCCGCCGTCACCGCGGTCTCCGCCGCCCCGGCCGGGACCGGGACGTGGCTGGGCCTGCTCGCCGCCTGGGCCCTCGTCGGCGCCGGCAGCTCGGCCGTGCTCACCCCCGGTGGGCGCCTCATCCGCCGCTCGGCCGCCGACGCCGACCTGCCCGCGGCCTTCGCCGCCCAGTTCTCGCTCTCGCACGCCTGCTGGCTGCTCACCTATCCGCTCGCCGGGTGGCTGGCCGCCGGCGCGGGGCTTCCGGTCACCGCCGTCGTCCTGGGCCTGCTCGCCCTGGCCGCCGCGACGGCGGCCACCGCCCTGTGGCCGTCCCGCGACCCCGGGGCCCTGGAACACCTGCACACCGACCTGCCCGCCGGGCACCCCCATCTCGCCGACGCGCACGCGACCGCCGGCGGCGCCTGGCAGCACGGCCACCACTACGTCATCGACCGGAACCACCACAGCTGGCCCCGCCCGACCGGCGCCCGCACCCGCTCCACCGCCGGCTGACCCCGCCGCCCCGCCGCCCCGCCACCCGGCCGACCCCGAGCCGAAGCCCTACTGACCGGTACCTCAGACCGCGGAGCCGATCACGTCGGCGCACCCCGGTAAGGTGGTGCACCGTGGCCAGTCGTAAAACGTCGATCCTGGAAGCCGCGGCACGGGTGATCGCCCGCCGCGGGGTGCGCGGACTGAGGGTGGAGGAGCTCGCCGCGGAGGCGGGCGTCTCGACCGCGCTCATCTACTACCACTTCAAGGACCGCACCGGGATCCTCCGTCAGACGCTGGAGTTCATCAACGACCGGGCGGAGCGCTACACGACCGACCGCGCCCCGGACGCCCCGCCGCTGACGGCGCGCGAGGAGCTGGAGCAGACGCTGCTGCTGGAACTCCAGGACACCGTCGAGGTACGGGAGAACAGCACGGCCTGGGGCGAGCTGCGGGCGAGCGCGGTCTTCGACGAGACCCTGCGCGAGGACCTGGCACGGGCCACCCGGGTGTGGGTGCAGGAGATCGCCGAACTGCTCGGGGGCGTCCGGCCGATGGCCTCGGCGGTCGCACTGGCCGGCGCGGCGGAGCGGCTGACGGCGCTGCTGGAGGGGCTGAGCACCCGCTGGCTGAGCGGCAGCCTCCCGCTGGCGCACGCCCGGACGCTGATGGCCGACGCGATCGAGGCCGAAGTGGCCCGGCTCGGCTCCTGACCGGCTCCTGACCGGCTCCCGATCCGCGGGGGTTCCGTGCGGATTCCGCACGGAACCGACGGCGGACGTCACGCTCCGCACCGCTCCCGTCAAGGATCCGTCATGGCACGCCCACGGGTTTGACTGATTTTTCAGTCAATGTAAGCCTGAGTCCGCAGGCAGGGTGCTGCCGCCGGTCCGCGCCGTCCGTGGTGCGCCGGTACGTCGCGGCGCGAAGAGTGGACCACGCGGCCCGCACCCTCCCCGGCACCGTCGCACGATCTGGAGACCCTCATGACCCACTACCGCGATGACCGTTCCGCCGAGCAGCCCTACCCCTGGGTGCCGGCGGACGACGTCCCGCACGCGCGGACCTGGATGTCCTGGCCCTCCCGCCGGGGGGTGTGGGGACTGCGCCTGGGCGGCGTCCAGGAGGACATCGCCCTGATCGCCCGTACGATCGCCGAGTTCGAGCCGGTGGTCATGTGCGCCCCCGACGACTGGACGGCCGGCAAGGCCCAGTCCTGGTGCGGCAACGGGGTGGAGGTGATCACCGCCGTCCCCACCGACGACCTGTGGATGCGCGACATCGCGCCGGTGTTCCGCCGCGACGGGTACGGCGGCCTGGACGCCGTGGTCCTCAACTTCAACGGCTGGGGCAACAAGCAGGTGCACCACGACGACGCCCGGGCCGCCGAGCTGATCGCCACCCGCCGCGGCCTGTGCCACACCTACGCGGACTTCGTCGGCGAGGGCGGCGCCATCGAGACCGACGGCGACGGCACCGTGATGGCCACCGAGAGCAGCCTGGTCAACAAGAACCGCAACCGCGGCATGAGCCGGGACGAGATCGAGGAGGCCGTCCTGGAGGCCTACGGCGCGGACACCATGATCTGGCTGCCGGGCATCAAGGGCCAGGACATCACCGACGACCACGTGGACGTCACCTCCCGGTTCGTCCGCCCCGGCGTGGTGATGGTGCAGCTGCCGCCGGCGGACCGCAACGACGCCTGGGCCCGGGACGCCCGCGAGCAGTTCGCGATCCTCTCCGCCGCCACCGACGCCCGGGGGCGCCGCCTGCAGGTCATCCCCGTGCACGGCCCGGACACCGTCCGCTCCCGCAGCTCCAAGTTCGTCGACTCCTACCTCAACTTCCACCTCGTCAACGGCGGCGTGATCACGGCCCAGTTCGGCGACGCGTACAAGGACGCCGCCGCCCGGGACGCCCTCGCCTCGGCCTTCCCCGGCCGCGAGGTGGTCCAGATCGACGTCGACCGCCTGATGGCCGGGGGCGGCGGCATCCACTGCTCGACCATGCACGAGCCGGTGCCGTAGCCACCGCCGTAGCCACCGCCGTAGCCACTCCCCTGCCCTGCCCTGCCCTGCCCTGCCGCAGGAGTCCCCGCACGAACCCGCACGAGTCCGCCCCACCCCGACCCAGCTGGAGTTCCCGCATGACCAACGCCGTGTCCCGCCGTACCCTGATCCGCAACCTCGCCGGCGTCGGCGCCGGTGTCGGCGCCCTCGCGCTGGGCCTCACCGCCTGCGACCCCAACGACATCGAGGACCCGACCGGTGCCGTGCCGCCCACCCGGCCCGGCGGCACCCCCGGCGTGCGCCGCTTCGGCGCCGAGTGGGACAAGCACCTGCGCACCGTGATGTCCTGGCCCGCCTCCGAGAACGTCTGGGGCGACCAGCTCGCCGACGTCCGCCGGGACGTGGCCGGCCTGGCCCAGGCCATCGCCGCCCGCGAGCCGGTCGTGCTGATGGCCCGGCCCGAGCAGAAGGACGCCGCGCAGAAGGCCTGCGGCTCGGCGGTCGAGGTGGTGCCGATCGCCGTCGACGACCTGTGGGCCCGGGACACCCTGCCGGTGTTCGTCGAGGAGGGCGGCACGGTCAAGGGCGTCGACTTCAACTTCAACGGCTGGGGCGGCAAGCAGCAGCGCGGCAACGACTCCAAGGTCGCCCGCACGGTGCTGGAGAAGTACGGCGTCGAGCGGATCGAGACCCGGCTGGTCGCCGAGGGCGGCTCCTTCGAGACCGACGGCCAGGGCACCCTGATGGTGACCGAGAGCTCCGTCGTCAACGACAACCGCAACCCGGGCATGAGCCGGGACCAGATCGAGGCGGAGCTGAAGCGGCTCCTCGGCGTGACCAAGGTGATCTGGCTGGCCGGCGTCAAGGGCAAGGACATCACCGACGCCCACGTCGACTGCCTGACCCGCTTCGCCGCGCCCGGGGTGGTGCTGCTCGACCAGGCCTTCCCCGGCACCCCGGCGGACGTCTGGTCCCGCTCCGCCGACCAGGCCCGCTCCGTCTTCAAGGACGCCACCGACGCGACCGGCAAGAAGCTGCAGGTGGTCGAGCTGCAGCAGCCCGACCCGGACAAGATCACCGGCCGCGGTGACGCCTTCGTCTCCTCGTACATGAACTTCTACATCGGCACCAAGGGCGTCTACCTGCCGAAGTTCGGCGACGCCCGGGCCGACGACCGGGCGCAGCAGATCCTGAAGCAGTACTTCCCGACCCGGGAGATCGTCCCGGTGAAGATCGACGCGATCGCGGCCGGCGGCGGCGGGATCCACTGCGCCACGCACGACATCCCCGCCCTCGGCTGACCGGACGGGTCGGCCCGGGGCCCGGGGACGGGCTCCGGGCCGGCCTCCGACGGGGCCGGGTCCGGTCGGCGGACCGGACCCGGCCCCGTCGGGCTCACGCGACGGGCTGCTGCTGGGTGACGCAGTGGATGCCGCCGCCGCCCGCGCCGAGGTAGTCGATGTCGAGCTGCTCGACGGTGCGGCCCGGGAACAGCCGGGCGAGGGTGGACCTGGCGGCGCCGTCCGCCCTGGTGTCGCCGAACTGGGCGGAGATCACCGCGTTGTTGCACAGGTAGTAGTTGGCGTAGGAGCCGACGAAGTCGGGGGCGGTCGAGCGGATCAGGTTGTAGTCGGGCCCCTGGATCCGGCTGACCGTGAACGGGGTGCCCTGGGCGCTGGTGGACGTGGTGAGCGTCTGGTACTGCTGGCGTTCGTCGTTCGACCAGACGTCGGTGTCGCTCGCCGGCGGCATCTGGACGGCGGCCGTGCCCGCGCCGAGGAAGCGGGACGTGGCGTCCACGTGGTCGTCGGTGATGTCCTGGCCGGCGATGCCGGTGAACCAGATCACCTTGGCGGCACCGTACGCGGCGCACATGGCGCCCTCGATCGCGGCCTGTGACATGCCGGGGTTGCGGTTGGCGTTGATGATGCTGCTCCGGGTGGCCATCAGCGTCCCGGCGCCGTCGGTCTCGACGGCGCCGCCCTCGGCGACCAGCCCGGCGGCGGTGAACGGCAGGCCGAGGTAGGCGGCGAGCCGCCGGGCGACCAGGGCGTCGTTGCCGTGCGGGTTCTGGTGGTTGCCCCAGCCGTTGAAGTTCAGGCCGATCGTGTCCAGGCCGCCCGCGCCGTCGGTGCGGAAGACCGGGCCGGTGTCGCGCATCCAGCAGTCGTCGACGGGGATGTCCCCGATGACGGTGACGGTCGAGCCGCACATCGACCGCGCCTTGGCCACGGAGGCCGGGTTGGCGCACATCGTGACCGGCTCGTACTTGGCGATGGTCTTCGCGATGAGGGCGATGTTCGACTGGACGCCGCTGAGCTTGTTGCGCCAGATGGTGGTGCTGTCCGGCCAGGCCATCCAGGTCCTGACGTGCCGGACGGTGTCCGACGGCACCCGGTAGCCGGCGACGGCCGGGCCGGCGGTGGTGCGGCGCTGGGCCGCCAGTGCCTGCCCGCCGGTCGCGGCGGTCAGCGCGGTACCGGCGACGACGATCCCGGCGGCCGTCAGGAACTGCCGTCGGCCGAGCTGTGCGTGGAGCTCCGCGTGGGGTCTGGAGCTGTCCTCCATCACTGCCTCCTCGTCAAACTCCCCTGCTGGTGCAGCAGTTGACCGAAAAGGTAAAACTGGCCAAGCGCTCGGTCAATACTTTGCGCAGGTATCGGTGCCGATGCGCCCCTGCCGCACTCCCGCAGTCGTTACAGTGGCGGCCATGGCGACACGGGCGACAGACGCAGCTCCGCGGACGGCCGCCGGAGCGGGCGGCACCGGCGGGGCGCGTGCGTCCGCCAAGGGTGAGCAGACCCGGGCCCGGCTGATCGCCGCGGCGCGCACCCTGCTCGCGGGCGACGGTGCCGGGCGCTTCACCACCCGCAACGTGGCCGCGCTGTGCGGGGTCTCGCACGGGATGTGCCACTACCACTTCGCCGACCGCACCGACCTGATCGTCGCCGTGGTGGCGGACATCCGGCCCGAGTGGATCACGCCGCTGGAGGCGGCGGTGGCCGGCCCGGGCGGCTACGCCGAGCGCGCCGAACGGGTCCTGGCCCTGCTCACCCGGCCCGAGAGCCCCGACCTGGCCCGCCTGCACGCGGCCCTGCACTGGCTCGCCCTGAACGACGAGCGGGTCCGCGCGAGCCTGGAGGCCGAGTACGCGCGGTGGCGGTCCTCCTTCGTCGCCCTGTTCCGCTGCCTGGTGGACGAGCGCGGCGACGGCGCCGATCCCGTTCCGCTCGGCGAGGCCTTCGCCGCCGCCGTGGACGGCCTCGCCGCCATCGGCTCGCTCGACGGAACGGTGGACGCCGAGCGGGTGCTGCGGACCCTGCTGGACTCGCTGTCCGCCGCGGCCTGACCCGTCGCCGGGCCCCTCGTCACGGGTCCGCACCGGTGGCGGCCGCGGCAGCCGCCTCGGCCCGCTTGCGGCGCTCGACGCGGGTGCCGGCCACGACGGTGAACGTGAGGCACGCCGCGATGATGCCCTCCGCCCAGAAGAAGGCCACGTAGTCGATGAGCGAACCGATCGGCGGCGAGCCGGGTGCGGCGTTGCGCATCCCGACGAGCGCGAAGAGGGTCGCGGCCATCCACCCGAGCGAGGGCCAGACCATCCCCTGCCGCCCCCGGTAGAGCACCTCGGCCCCGGCCATCACCGCCAGCGCCAGCGCCCACATCGCCGCGATCATGAACCAGGCCAGGATGAAGGTGCTGCGCGCCCGGGTGACCGTACCGGCCAGGACGGTCGCCCCGGAGGCGCTCGGGGTGCTGGTCGGGTGGACGAGGAAGAACGGGTCGGCGTCCACGAAGACGACGCCGACGGGGACGCTGCCCGCGGTGTCCGCGGCCGCGAACGAGACCGCGAACCGGTGGCGGTCGAAGGGGTAGTCGGTCACGGTGCCGGCGTGGAAGTCGGCCGGCACTGGTTGGGGCGTCGCGGCCTCCCCCGCCGCCGCCCGCAGCTCGGTGCGGGTCGCCGACTGGACGGTGATCACGACCTGCCGGCTGAAGGCCGCGGAGTTCGGCTCCGCGGCGAGGCCGCCGTGCGGGATCGGCACGACGAAGAGGGTGAGGTCCCCGGCCCCGGGGTCGATGTCCTGCGCGGTGACGTCCAGTTCGATCCAGTCGCCGCTCTCCGGGAGGGCCAGTTCACGGGCCTGCTGCCGGGTGTTGCGCTCGTTCAGGTACAGCGCGACGCCCGCCGAGCACAGCACCGCCACGATCAGCAGGGCGACGAGGAAGCGGTTGTCGCGCACCCGGGCGGCGGTCACGTCCGGCTGGACACGGACGCGACGGGCTGCTGCTGGGTGGCGCAGTGGATGCCCCCGCCGCCCGAGGCGATGTGGTCGATGGAGACCTGGGCGACCCTGCGGCCCGGGTGGAGGTCGCCGATGATGCCGGCCGCGTGGTCGTCGGCGGCCTGGTCGCCGAAGCGCGGGACGATGACGCCGCCGTTGCAGACGTAGTAGTTGATGTAGGTGGCGAGGAAGTTCTTGCCGGCGCCCTGGATCAGGTCGAAGTCCGGCTCGGGCAGGTCGACCACCGTGAGCGCGCGGCCCCTGGCGTCGGTCGCGGAGGCGAGGACCTGGACGGCCTGTTCGGAGGCGGTGGTCCAGACGTCCGGCGGGGTGTCGGCGGCGGGGCGGTGCAGCACGACGGTGCCCGGCTCGGCGAAGCGGGCGAGGGCGTCCACGTGGCAGTCGGTGATGTCCTGCCCGGCGACGCCCTTGAACCAGATCACCTTCTCGACGCCGAGCAGGTCCTTGAAGCCCGCCTCGATCCGGTCGCGCGAAATGCCGGGGTTGCGGTTGTCGTTGGCCCAGGAGCTCTCGGTGGCCATCAGGGTGCCCTCGCCGTCCACCTCGATGCCGCCGCCCTCGCCGGTGATCGGCGCCTGGACGCGGGTGATGCCGTAGTGGGCGAGGAGGTTGCGGGCGACCTGGCTGTCGTCGGCGTGGGTCTGCTTGTCGCCCCAGCCGTTGAAGTCGAAGTCGACGCCGGCGAGCCCCAGCGGGCCGGTGACGAAGGTCGGGCCGGTGTCCCGGGCCCACAGGTCGTCGACCATCAGCTCCAGCACCCCGACCGAGGAGCCGCAGGCCTGCCGGGCCTGGTCGGCCTGGTCCGGACGCGCCAGCAGCACCACCGGCTCGAAGCCGGCGATCGTCTGCGCCAGCGTCGCGATGTCCTGCCGGACACCGGGCAGTTGGTCGCCCCACACCTCCTCCAGCGCGGGCCAGGCCATGAAGGTGCGGATGTGCGGGCCCGACTCCGCGGGCATCGCCCATCCGGCCGCCGCCGGGCTGCCCGACGGGGCCGCCGCCGTGCTGCCGGAGCCGGGCTGCTCCTCGTCGCCACCGCCGCCGGAGGAGCAGCCGGTCAGCGCCAGCGCGGCGAGCGCGGCCCCGGACTGCAGGAGCGAACGGCGGGACGGCCGGGGGTGAGCCATGGGGCCTCGTTCCGGTAGGTGTCGGGTCCGGCTCCGCAGGCTACTGACAGGGCGGTCAGGATCCGGCACGGCACGCATCCGCCGTTCGGGGGAAACCGCTCACGGCCCTTCGGTGGCGGCCTCCCGCTCGCGGAGCAGCTGGTGCTCGGTGCGGATCCCGCACCGGTGCGGTAGAGCACCTCGGCGGCGCCGAGGACGGCCAGGGCCGGCGCCCACGTCGCCGGGCCGGGCAGGTTCGCTGCCGGCCGGCGCCGTTCCGCCGGTCTTGCTCGGTCGCCCGGGCCGGCAGGTCCCTCGGCCTGCCGGTCCGGGGCCGTCTTACAGTGCGCGGCGCGCGGCGGCGATCCGGTCGGGATCCCAGCCGGGCCGCGGGACGGACTCCAACAGCAGCCGGGTGTAGGCGTGTTGCGGGGAGTCGAGGACCCGGTCGGTCGGCCCGGACTCGACGACCGCGCCGTGCCGCATCACGATGACCTCGTCGGTGACGCAGCGGACGACACCCAGGTCGTGGGTGATGAAGAGGTAGCCGACGCCGGTCTGTTCGCGGATGTCGGCGAGCAGGTTGAGGACCTGCGCCTGGACCGAGACGTCCAGCGCGGCGACCGCCTCGTCCAGCACCAGGACGGCCGGCTGGACGGCCAACGCCCGTGCGATGGCGACGCGTTGGCGCTGTCCGCCGGAGAGCTGCCGGGGCAGCGCCTCGGCCGCCCTGGTGCCGAGGCCGACCTGGTCGAGGAGTTCCCGGATCCGGGCCCCGTGGTCGGTGCCGGGGAAGTGCAGCCGCAGGGTCTCCCGCAGCACGGCCTCCACGCTGGTGCGCGGGTCCAGGGAGAGGTACGGGTCCTGGAAGACCATCTGGACCTCGCGGGCGCGGGCCAGCCGCTCGGCCCTCCCCCGCACCCGGCCGCCACGGACCCGGCCCTGGACGGTGACCCGCCCCTCGTCGGCCTGTTCGAGGCCGACGATGATCCGGGCGGTGGTCGTCTTCCCGGAGCCGGACTCGCCCACGATGCCGAGCGATCCGCCGGCGGCGAGGGTGAAGGAGACGTCGTCCACCGCCCGTACGGTGCCGAAGGTCCGGCACAGCCCGGTGACCTCCAGTACGGCCTCAGACATCGAGGGGGCTCCCTTCGAGCGGGTGGTGACAGGCGACGGCGTGCTCCCCCTGCGGTTCGGGGGCCTGCTCCCGGCACAGCTCGGTCGCGTACCGGCACCGGGCGGCGAACGCGCAGCCGGTCGACTCCTGCCGCAGGTCCGGCGGCTGGCCGTCGATGGCGGCGAGCCGGCCGTTCCGGGAGTCCAGCCGCGGGGTGGAGGCCAGCAGCGCGGCGGTGTAGGGGTGGCGGGGCCGTTCGAACAGCGCTCCGGCGGGGCCGCTCTCGACGATCCGCCCGGCGTACATCACGCAGACGCGGTCGCTGATGGCCGCGGCGAGCCCGAGGTCGTGGGTGACGAACAGCAGGCCGGTGCCGAAGCGTTCGCGCAGCCGGCCGAGGAGCGCGATGACCTCGGCCTGGCTGGTGACGTCGAGCGCGGTGGTGGGCTCGTCGGCGAGCAGCAGGACCGGGTCGCCCATCAGCGCGGCGGCGATCATGACGCGTTGGAGCATGCCGCCGGACAGCTGCCCCGGGTAGCGGTGCAGCAGTTCCTCGCCGAGGCCGACGGCGTCCAGGAGTTCGACCGCGCGCCGCTCGGCGTCGGCCGCACCCGTCCGTCCGCCGAACCGCACGCCCTCGGTGAGGAAGTCGCCGACGCGGCGCAGCGGGTTGATGGCCGCCCTGGGGTCCTGGAAGATCATGGCGGCCCGGCCGGTGCGCAGGGCGCGCAGCCGGTCGGGGCCCATGGTCAGGACGTCCTCGCCGTCGACCAGGACGCTGCCCCCGGTGGTGGCGCCGGGCGGCAGCAGGCCGAGGGCGCTGCGCGAGGTGAGGCTCTTGCCGGAGCCGGACTCGCCGACCAGGGCGACGGTCTCACCCGGGCCCACGGCGAGGTCGACCCCGTCGAGGACGGGCCGGGCGGTGCCGGGCAGGCGGAGCCGCAGGCCCCGGATGTCGAGGGCGTTCACGTGCTGCTCCGATTCATGGGGTCCTCCGGGCGACGCGGTCGGCCCAGCGCTCGCCGACGACGTTGAACGCGACGACGGTGAGCACGATGAGGACGCACGGCAGGACCGCGGAGAGCGGGTAGCCGTGCTGGATCGCGGTCTGCCCGTCGAAGACCATCCGCCCCCAGTCGGGGGTGAGCGCGGGGACGCCGAGGCCGAGGAAGGAGAGGCCGGCGAGGTCCATGAGGGCGTATCCGAAGTTGATGGTGGACTGGGCCAGGACGATCGGGGCGATGTTGGGCAGGACGTGCCGCAGGCAGATCTGCAGGGTGGAGTGGCCCTGGACCTGGTACGCGGAGACGTACGGCCGGGATCGTTCGGCGAGGACGAGCGAGCGGGTGAGCCGCGAGACGTACGGCAGGTAGGCGATCGCGAGGGCGACGACGGGGGCGAGCAGGCCCTCCCCGTAGACCGAGACGATCAGGATGGCGAGCAGCATGCCGGGGAAGGCGAAGACCAGTTCGGTGCTGCGGGAGAGGACGGAGTCGAGCCAGCCGCCCCGCCAGCCGGCCGCGAGGCCGATGACGACGCCGGCGACGGTGGAGAAGACGACCACGCCGAGCGGGCCGAGCAGGGAGGTGCGGGCTCCGAGCAGGAGCCGGGAGAGGGTGTCGCGCCCGGCGGCGTCGACGCCGAGCAGGTGGTCGGGCGAGGGGCCGGCCAGGGCGTTGCCGAGGTCGACGGCGTTCGGGTCCTGCGGCGCGATCCAGGAGGCGAGCAGGGCGGCGATCACCACCAGGACGACGATGCCGAGGCAGGCCAGGTGGAGCGGGCCGCGGGCGGCCTTGAGCCGGCCGAGTCCGGGCCGACGGGTGAGGGCGACACTCATGCGCCGGACCTCCTCGTGCCGAGGGTGATCCGGGGGTCGACCAGGGGGTGGAGCAGGTCGACGACCAGGTTCACCACCATGAACAGGGCGACGATCAGCAGCGAGATCGCCTGGACGGTCGGGAAGTCCTTGGTGGTGGTGGACAGTTCGAGGAGCTGGCCGATGCCGCCGATGCTGAAGGCCGACTCCACCAGGATGGTGCACACCAGCAGGGTGGAGACGATCAGACCGCCGGTGGTCAGCACGGTGCCGAGCGAGTTGCGGAACACGTGGCGGCGGATCACCTCGCGCTCCGGCACGCCGCGGCTGCGGGCCACGGCGACGTGCTCGCCCTCCAGCGCCTCCAGCATCGCCGAGCGGGTGACCCTGGCGAGCATCCCTATCAGGTACAGCGCGAGCGCGATCGCCGGCAGGGTGAGGTGCCACAGGAGGTCGCCGAAGCCGTCGCCGGTGCCGCTGGTCGGGAACCAGCCCAGCTTGACCGCGAACAGGCCCTGCAGCAGGACCGCCGCGACGAAGGAGGGGGTGCCGACGGCGAGCGTGGTGGAGAGCAGGATCGCGGTGTCCGTCGCGCCGCCGCGCACCGCGCCGACCCAGCCGAGTACCAGGCCGATGACGACGACCACGAGCAGCGCCATGGCGACCAGCGTCAGGGTCGCGGGCAGCCGGTCGGCGAGCAGCTTGGACACGTCGGTGCGGTAGGTGATGGAGCGCCCGAAGTCGCCCTGCAGCACCTGGCCCAGCCAGCGGAAGTACCGGACCAGGAACGGGTCGTCGAGGTGGTACTGGTCGTTGATCGCCTGCAGGGCGGCCGGCGAGGCCGACCGGCCCGACAGGAGGAAACTCGCCGGGTTGCCCGGCGCCAGGTACATCGCGCCGAAGACCACGAAGGACGCGCCGAGCAGGGTCGCGGCCATCTCCACCAGTCGCCGGGCGGCGAATCTCAGGAGGTTCACCGTGCGGCCCCCACGTCGGCCGCCCACGGGTAGTACATGTACGAGATCGTGGTGGGAGCGCCGGTGATGCGCTTGTTGAGGAAGACGGCGGTGGGCCACTCGGCGACCGGGATCCACAGCAGCTGCCGGGAGGCGGTCTGCTGGAGCTTGGCCTCGATCGCCCCGCGCTTGGCCGGGTCGTACTCGGCGGTGGCCTGGTCGACGAGGTCGTCGTAGGCCTTGTCGCTGTAGCCGGCGAAGTTCTGGTAGGCGCCGGTCTTGAAGTTGACGAGCAGGTCGAGCGGGTCGGTGACGGAGTCGTAGTACGTCTCCGGGAACAGGTCGATTCCCTCGCGTGCCTTGGCGTCGGTGAACAGCGCGGTGAAGGCGTTCGGGGCGATCGTCTTCAGCTGGATGTCGAGCCCGATCCTCGTCCCGGCGGCCTGGACGGCGGTGGCGAGCAGCGAGACGTCCTGGCCGATGGTGCTGGTGGCCATGACGAGCGTCTTGCCGCTCGCGCCGGCCTCCTTGACGAGGGCCTTGGCCTTGTCGATGTCCTGCGCGGTGGGGGTGAGGCCGTCGAAGGCGGCCTTGCGGACGTCGTCGGGGGCGGTGCCCCAGGCGGCCTTGGTGGTGAGGGAGCCGGTGACGGTGCCGGCGCCGGCGAGGCCGGTCCTGACGAAGCCGGAGCGGTCCAGCGCCAGGGACAGCGCCTGGCGGACGCGCAGGTCGCCGAGCGGGCCCTGCATGTTGGTGACGTTGACGTTGACGGTGCTCAGGCCCTCGCCGAAGTAGAGCGTGCCGGGGCCGTTCTTCTTCAGCCGGTCGTAGCTCTCGGTGGGGATGAGGTAGCCGCCGTCGACGTCGCCGGTGAGCATCGCGTTGGTGCGGGCGGACGCGTCGGTGAGGAAGCTGAACACGACCTTCTTGGACTTGGCCCTGGTGCCCCAGTAGCCGTCGAAGCGCTGCAGCTCGATCGACTGGCCCTTGGCCCAGGCGCCCAGCTTGAAGGGCCCGGTGCAGTCGAGGCCGCCACTGGTGCCGTAGTCCTTGCCCGCGGCCTCCACCCCCGCCTTGGCGGCGACGACGCCCGCGGCGGTGGCCATGTACTGCGGGAACTGGGAGTCGGGCTGCTTGAGCTTGACGGTGACCTGCAGCGGGCCGGTCGCGGTGACGGTGTCGACGTTCTGGAACACCTGGTTCCAGGCGGCCGCGTTGTCCGGGTTCATCTGCCGGCCGAGGCTGTACACCACGTCGTCGGAGGTCATCACCGTGTCGTCGTGGAAGTGCACGCCGGAGCGCAGGTCGTAGACCCAGGTGGTGGGATCGGGGTTCGAGGCCTTCTCGGCCAGGCCGGGAGCCAGGGTGAGCTGGGGCGTCCAGCGCATCAGGCTCTCGCAGACGTTCGCGAGGACGGTGTTCTGCGGGTAGTCGAACGCCTGGAGGTAGTCGAGGGTGGGCGGCTCGGCGTAGGTGGCCCAGGTGAAGGAGTCGAGCTCGCCCTTGGCCGGCGGGGTGTCGGCCGAGAGCTGCACCGCCGCCTGGTCTGCCCCGGAGTGCGGCGGGCCGGAGCAGGCGGCGACCAGGGCCGCCGCCGAGAGCAGCGCGGTGGCGAGGACGAGCCGGCCGCGGGCGGGGGCGCGTCTCGCGGGCGCGGTGGGAGTCATGAGGGTTCTCTCCGTTCGCTGGCGAGGGGTCAGGCGCGGGCGGCCGGGATCTGCTGGGTGATGCAGTGGACGCCGCCGCCGCCGTAGGCGATCACCCTGGCCCGCACACCGACGACCTTCCGGTCCGGGCAGGCGGCGGCGAGCACGGCCAGCGCGCCCTCGTCCTCGGGGTGGTCGGCGACCGGCACGACGACACCGCCGTTGGCCAGGTAGAAGTTCAGGTACCCCACCTCGACCTCGCGGCCGTCGACCTCGACGAAGGCGGCCTGCGGCAGGTCGACGATCTCGAAGGGCCGGCCCTGGGCGTCCGTGGAGTGCTCCAGCACGGTGCGGTTGGCCCGCATCCGCACGTGGTCCGGGTGCTCCGGGTCGGCGGGGAGCGCCAGCACGACCTTGCCGGGGGCGACGAAGGCGCAGACGCCGTCCACGTGCCCGTCGGTCTCGGTGTCCAGGGCGCCGCCGTACGGCAGCCAGATCACCTTGGTGACGCCGAGGCGGGCCTTCAGCTCGGCCTCGATCTCCTCCCGGGTCAGGTCCGGGTTGCGGTTGGGGTGCAGCAGGCACTGCTCGGTGGTGATCAGCGTGCCCTCGCCGTCGACGGTGATCGCGCCGCCTTCGAGGATCATCTCGGAGCGGATCGCGGGGGTGCCGAGGTGCTCCAGCAGCAGGCCGCTGATCCGGTCGTCGGCGTCCCAGGGGCTGTGCTTGCGGCCCCAGGCGTTGAAGCGGAAGTCGACGCCGGCCCGGGCGCCGTTGCCGTCGAGGACGAAGATCGGCGCGGAGTCGCGGAACCAGGAGTCGTCCGTCGGCAGCTCGACGACGGTGACGCCCTCACCGCCCTCGCCGCCGGCCCCGCCGCCGCCCTCACCGCACAGGGCGCGCGCCTCCTCGCCGTGGCCGGGCGGCGCCACCATGGTGACCGGCTCGAACTCCGCGATGGCGCGGGCGACCGCCGCGTACTCACGCTTCACCTCGTCGAGGGTGTCGCCCCACAGGTCGGGGCGGACGGGCCAGGCCATCAGGCAGCCGTCGTGCTCGGTCCACTCCGCGGGCATGCGGTACGTCACGGGATACCTCTTCTGTTCGGACCCGGCCGGCCCGGCGGGCTGGACGCCCGGCGGTCGGGGGGAGGGTGGTGGAGCGGGAGGCCCCGGTGGCCCGTCTCCGTGGGGGGATCCGGACGGGCCGCCGGGGAGTCTCAGAGCGCCGGCGGGACGGCCGGCTGGGACTGGGTGGCGCAGTGGATGCCGCCACCGCCGGGAGCGATGGTGTCGATGTTCAGCTGTCGCTCCCTGTTCGAGTGGGAGAGGTGGGGTTGCCCCGCATCCTCTACCGTACTGAAAATTCAGTCAAGCTTTCGGCTCAAAGCTGACGCAACTCACTGAAAGGATCATCAGGAACCTGTCTGACCAGTCAGGAAGCCCGGTAGAGTGGACGACCATGTCGGACCGTCGGACGGAAATACTCAAAGCCGCGACCAGGGTGATCGCCCGCCGTGGCGTACGCGGACTGCGCGTGGGCGAACTGGCGGCCGAGGCCGGGGTCTCCACCTCGCTGATCTACTACCACTTCACCGACCGCGCGGGCATCCTGCGCCGGACCCTGGAGTTCATCAGCGACCGCGCCGACCACTACACCGCCGACGACGAGCCCGAACCGCGGACCGAGGACCCGCGGGCCGACCTGGAGCGGGTCCTGCTCAGGGAGCTCCAGGACAGCACCGAGGTGCGGGAGAACAGCACCGCCTGGGGCGAGCTGCGGGCCAGCGCGGTCTTCGAACCGAGCCTGCGCGAGGACCTGGCGAGGACCACCCACACCTGGGTGCACGACATCGCCGAGCTGCTCGCCCGGGCCGACCCGACCGGCACCGCCCCCGCGCACGCGGCCTCCGCCGAGCGGCTCACCACCCTCGTCGAGGGGCTCAGCGTACGGTGGCTGAGCGGCTCGCTGCCCCTGGACCACGCGCGCCGGCTGCTGCGCAGCGCCCTCGACACCGAACTGCACCCCGGCCGGCCGGCCGTCGGCGCCCGACCGGGCCGGTCACGGCTACCCTGACCCTACCTCTAAACTTCGCGATGCCGTCTGCGCCGACCAGCGCCGTGGCCGCCCCGGGACGCCGCTCGGCTCCCGCACCCTCCTTGTCCGCCGAGAGAGGCCACCGCATGTCCGCCGACCGATCCCCCTTCGCCCTCCAGCCGGTCTTCCAGGAGCTGACCGCGGACGACCCGCGCGAGGTCGGCGGCCACCTGCTGTACGCCCGGCTCGGCGCCGGCGGCATGGGGCGCGTCTACCTCTCCTACACCCCCGGCGGCCGGCCGGTGGCCCTCAAGGTGGTGCGGCCCGAACTGGCCGAGGACCCGGAGTTCCGGGCCCGCTTCGCCCAGGAGGTGGCCAGCGCCCGGCGCATCCACGGCCTGTTCACCGCGCAGGTGGTCGACGCCGGGGTGGACGCCGCCACCCCGTGGCTGGCCACCACCTACGTGCCGGGGCCCTCGCTCCAGCAGGTCGTCCAGCGGTTCGGTCCGCTCCCGGAGCGGACCGTCCTGCTGCTCGTGGCCGGCATCGCCGAGGCCCTGCAGGCGATCCACGCGACCGGGGTGGTCCACCGCGACCTCAAGCCCGGCAACGTGCTGATCGCCTCCGACGGCCCCCGGGTGATCGACTTCGGCATCGCCCGCGCGGCCGACGCCAGCGCGCTGACCGGCACCGGACTGCGCATCGGCTCCCCCGCCTACATGGCCCCCGAACAGGCCATGGGCCGGGCCGCGACCCCGGCCACCGACGTGTACGCCCTCGGCGCCCTCGCCGTCCACGTCGCCGGCGGCACCCCGCCCTTCGGGGACGGCCCGGACCCGGTGGCGCTCTACCGCACCGTCCACGAGGAGCCGGACCTCGGCCGGGTGCCGGAGAGCCTGCGCGCGCTGCTGCTGCACTGCCTCGCCAAGCAGCCGGAGGACCGTCCGACCACCGCCGAGGTGATCGCCGCCGCCCGCAGCCACCCGGCGGTGGGCGGCCACCTCCGGTTCGGCGAGGACTGGCTGCCGCACCCGCTGACCAGCCAGATCACCCGGCACGCCGAGCTGCCGCAGGTGCCCGCCGAGGCCGCCGCGCGCCCGGGCCGGGACTCGGCGCAGACGGTCCTCGCCCCGGCGGCCGCACGGACGCCGACGGTGCTCGCGCCGGTCTCCGCGCCGGTCTCCGCGTCGGTCTCCGCGTCGGCGGCAGCCTCCGCCGTGCCGTCGGCCTCCGGCGCGTCGACGGCCTCCCGGACGGCTCCGGGCGAGGACCGCTCGGCGGAGCGCCGCGGCCGGGGCCGCCGGAGCGGGACCGGCCGCAGACGCACCCTGGGCCGCACCGCGCTGACCGCCGCCGTCGCCCTGGCCGTCGGCGCCGCGACGGCGGTCTTCCTGCTCGACGACCCGGACTCCGGGGAGGCCGTGGCCGACGAGGCCCCGGCGTCCGCCTCCGCCGTGCCGGGCAGCCCGGCGCCGGCCCCCGAGTACGCGCCGGTCTACCGCTCGGTCGAGCTGACCTCGGCGGACGCCGGCTACGAGTTCGACCTCGCCACCGGCACCGTCGTCCCGACCGACAGCGCCTCCTGGTACCTGAGCCGCGGCGACGCCGAGTTCCTCGTCCCGGAGACCTCGGACGCCTTCATCGGCCGGGACGCCGGCCTCGGCGTGGCCGAGTGCCTCAAGGGGCTCGGCAGCCGTCCGGCCGACCGGATCCCGTTCGCCGCCGTCGGGCCGCGCGGGGCCTTCTGCGTCCGGTCCGCGGACGGCCAGGACATCGCCGTCGTCCGGGTGCTGTCGACCGCGGGCACGGACGGGCCGGTCAAGGTGTCGCTGGACCACTACCGCCGCAACGGCTGAGAGCCGCCGCCCCCGGCCGGGCGGTGGGGGAACGACGGCTCTCGGCTCCGGCCGCGGGCGCTCCCGCGACCCTCCCGGTCAGACCGGCCGCTTCACCGGCTCGGCCGCCGGGCCGGGCGGCTCGGCGGCCGGGTCGTCTCGGGGTGGTTTGGGCACCTTCACCGTAAAGCTTGACTGATTTTTCAGTCAATGCGAGAGTTCAGTTCCGGCGATGCCGGACGACCTCGTCCACCGGGACGGCCCCTTCGTCCGCCGCCACCGGCCCCCGCGGCCGCTCCCCCGGAGCCCCGCCCGCCCCGCCGGACCGGATCCACCCCCAGCCCCACCGGAGTTCAGCGTGTCCCAGTCCCCCCTCGCCCGCCGCACGGTGCTGCGCTCCCTCGCCGGAGCCGGTGTGATCGCCCTCGGCGCGAGCGCCTGCGCCGCCTCCGACGACGATGCCGCCGAGCCCGCGGGCCCCAGCTCCGCAGCCCCCGGCCAGTCGGCCACCGGGGCGCCCGCACAGCCCCCGGCGCCGGCGCCCGCCCCCGCCCAGGGGCGCCGGCTCGGCGGCGAGTGGGAGAAGCACGAGCGGACCTTCATGGCCTGGCCCGCGTCCGAGAACGTCTGGGGCCAGCAGCTCGGGGCCGTCCGCAAGGACATCGCCACGGTGGCCCGGGCCATCGGCGAACGCGAACCGGTGGTCCTGCTGGTCCGCCCCGGCCAGGAGACCTCGGCCCGCAACGCCTGCGGCTCGGACGTCGAGCTGCTCTCCGTCCCGGTGGACGACCTCTGGGCCCGCGACACCGTGCCGGTGTTCGTCGAGGAGGGCGGCAAGGTCAAGGGCGTCGACTTCAACTTCAGCGGCTGGGGCGGCAAGCAGGAGCACGCCAACGACGCCAGGATCGCCCGCGCGGTCCTGGAGAAGTACGGGATCGAGCGGCTGGAGACGCCGATCACCGCCGAGGGCGGCTCCTTCGAGACCGACGGCCAGGGCACCCTGATGATCACCGAGAGCTCGGTCGTCAACGACAACCGCAACCTCGGCCGCAGCCGCGACTCGGTCGAGGCGGAGCTCAAGAAGGCCCTGGGCGTCACGAAGGTGATCTGGCTCGCCGGCGTCAAGGGCAAGGACATCACCGACGCCCACGTCGACTGCCTCGCCCGCTTCGCCGCCCCCGGCGTCGTCTTCCTGGACCGCGCCTTCCCCGGCACCCCGCCGGACGTCTGGTCCCGCTCCGCCGACCAGGCCCGCGCCGTCCTCGCCGAGGCCACCGACGCGACCGGCAGGAAGCTCAAGGTGATCGAGATCGGCCAGCCCGACCCGGACCGGATCACCGGGCGCGGCGACGCCTTCGTCTCCTCGTACATGAACTTCTACATCGGCAACAAGGGCGTCTACCTGCCGCTGTTCGGCGACGCCAAGGCCGACGGGCAGGCCCAGGCGATCTTCCGGGACCACTTCCCGGACCGCGAGATCGTCCCGCTGCAGATCGACACCATCGCCTCCGGCGGCGGTGGCATCCACTGCTCCACCCACGACCAGCCCGCCGGCTGACCGGCCCCGCACCGAGGCAGAAGGGAACCCCCGTGCAGCTGACTCCCACCGAACGGCTCAACGTCCCCGAGGCCACCGCGCTCATCTCGGACACCGTCTGCGAGGCCGCACACGCACCGTCCCGGCGGCCGCGGGCGGCCCGGTGCACACCTGACACTCGGCCCAACTCGGCTTTCTCCACGAACACTTGAGCCCCGACGGGTTCGACGGCATCCTTGGCGATCGACACGGCCGGGGCGGCCCTCCAGCGGTGCTGGACGGACCCTCCAGCCGCCGCCGGGAGGCTGGCGGCGCATGCCGACGAGTGATCACTGAGGAGGGGGCCAGATGCGGGTTGGCGATGTCTTCATCGAGGGAATCGGGATCTACCTGCCGGAGAGGAAGAACGCGGCCACGGCGGTCGACGAGGGCGTCTACTCGGCCGAGGACTTCGCCGCGAACGAGATCGACGAGGTGCCGATAGCCGGGGACATGGCCCCGGTGGACATGGCGGTGCACGCCGTGCGGCACGCGTTCGACCGCTCCGGGGCGGACCCGGCGGACGTCTCCTTCGTCCTCTACGCGACCGGGTTCCACCAGGGCCCCAACGGCTGGAGCCCGGCCTCGTACATCCAGCGGAACACCATCGGCGGCTCGGCGCCGGCGGTCGAGCTGCGCGGCCACTGCACCGGCCTGTTCAGCGCCGTGCAGCTCGCCGTCGGACAGCTGCGGGCCGCGCCGGAGAACGCCTCCGTCCTGGTGGTGGGCTCGGACAACTTCTCCGGGCCGCTGGTCGACCGCTGGTCGCACCTGAACGGGATGGTCCTGGGGGACGCCGCGGTCGCCGTGCTGCTGTCCAAGCGGCCCGGGTTCGCCCGGCTGCGGTCGGTGGGCGTGCAGGCCGTTCCGCAGCTGGAGGAACTGCACCGCTCCGGGGTGCCGATCTGGCCGCCGACGGACCTCTCGGCCCAGACCATGGACCTGCGGGCCCGCAGCGTCCACTTCGTCGAACACTCCCCGCTCGCCAAGGAGTTGAAGGACCTGCTGGTCAACGGGCAGCAGGAGCTGAACGACCGGACGGTGGCCGACGCCGGGCTGGGCTCGATGTCGGAGATCTCCTGGATCGGGCACATCAACGCCAGCCGCGCCGTGGTCGCCGAGCGGCTGCTGCCGCTGTTCGGCTTCACCGAGGAGCGCTCCACCTACCGGCTCGGCCGCGACCTCGGCCACGTCGGCACCGGCGACCAGGTCATCTGCTTCGACCGGCTGATCGAGCAGCAGCTGATCAAGCCGGGCGAGACCTACCTGATGGCCGGGGTCGGCCCCGGGCTCCAGTTCGGCACCGCGGTGCTGGAGTACCTCTCGGCCCCGCCCTGGTCGGCCTGAGCGGCCGGCCGCACCGTCACGACGCGCAGCGCCGCCCGCCCGGGATCCGGGACGGGCGGCGCTGCGCGTCGTCGGCGCCGTCAGCCCAGTGCGATCCCCTCCAGGAGGTCGCCCAGCAGGCCGGGCGAGGGCATGGCCGCCATCTCCCGGCGGATCCGGTCGGCCCCCTCCCGGAAGCGCTCCTCGGTGAGGATCTCGCCGAGGGCCTTGCCGATCGCCGCCGGGTCGTCCCGCTCGCGCTCGTCGACGATGCCCCGCCCGCCGCCGCTGGCCTCGACCCGCTCGGCGTTCGGCACGAGCAGCGGCCCGTCCTGGGCGAGCACCAGCTGCGGCACGCCGTAGCAGAACGCGGTGAGCGCCGTGCCGGAGCCGCCGTGGTGGATGATCGCGTCGCCGTACGGGAGGCAGAGGTTGACCGGCAGCGGGTCGGCGACCCGGACCGTCCCGGGCAGCGGCCCGAGCGTCTCGCGGAAGCGCTCCTCCAGGAAGAGCACCGCCTCGACCTCGTCGACCTCGTGGACCGCGGCCGCGATGCTGTCCACGATCGAGTCCAGCTTGCCCTGTTCGGCCAGCCGCCCCGTCCCCCAGGCGCCCAGGCTGACGAACACCCGGCGCGCCGGACGCGGGCCGAGCACCCAGTCCGGCAGCGACGCCGTCCCGTTGTACGGCACGAAGCGCACCGGCTCGCCCGGGGTCACGTTCGGGGACTGCACGCTGGGCGGGCACGGGTCCAGGACCAGCACCGGGTCGGGCAGGCCGTCCGGCGCGCCCAACCGTGCGCACAGCTCGTGCAGCGCCAGCTTGCCGGGCTTCAGCAGCGAGGAACTCATGTTGTCCAGGCCCCAGCGGTGCAGCACCACCGGCACGCCGAGCACGCCGCCGAGCACCAGCCCGCCCCACTCCAGCGGGTCGGTGATGATCAGGTCCGGCTGCCAGACCCGGGCCAGCTCCAGGTACTCGTCGATGTAGGTGTCCAGCCGGGCCAGCCAGCGCTGCCCCATCTGCGCCCACGGGGGCTCCTCGCTCGGCCGGTTGCTGCCCGAACCGGCCACGGCGAACGGGGACTTGGCCACCAGCGGCCGGCTCCAGCGCTCGGCGCCGCCGTCCGCCGGGCCGACCCGGCGGCTCGGCAGGCCGGCCCGGCCCGCCGCTCTGGCCACCTCCGCGTCACCGACCACCAGCACGTCGTGGCCGGCCAGTCGCAGCCCCCAGGCGACCGGCACCATCGGCATCAGATGGGTGAGCACCAGGGCATTCACGATCACACGCACAGCAGCTCCTCGATCGGTACGGTCATTGGTCTCCCCCCCGGGCCCGGCACCCGGGCCCCGGCCGTCAGGCGCCCGCCTGCCCGAGGCCGTCCGGGACGGCCAGCACCGGGCTGCGCCGGGAGGTCACGAACTCCCGGACGGAGTCGGCGAGGTAGTCCACCATCTCCGGGGTGAGCCGCGGGTGGACGCCGATCCAGAAGGTGTGCTCGGTGACGGTGTCGCTGTTCTCCAGCGAGCCCGCGACCCGGTAGTGGGCGTGGGTGTAGGCCGGCTGGCGGGTGAGGTTGCCGGCGAAGAACCGCCGGGTGCCGATCGCCCGCGCCTCAAGGAAGGCCACCAGTTCGGCCCGGGTGTACGGGGCGTCCGGCAGCACCGTGAGCACGAAGCCGAACCAGCTCGGGTCGCTGCCCGGGGTGGGGCTGGGCAGCAGCAGGCCGGGCAGCCCGTCCAGCGCCTCGCGCAGCCGGGCCCAGTTGCGCCGCCGCAGCCGGCCGAACTCGTCCAGCTTGGCCAACTGGGCTTCACCCAGCGCCGCTTGGAGGTCCGTCGACTTCAGGTTGTACCCGATGTGGGAGAAGATGTACTTGTGGTCGTAGCCGTGCGGCAGCGTCCCCAGCTGGTGGTCGAAGCGCTTCAGGCAGGTGTTGTCCTTGCCCGGGGCGCACCAGCAGTCCCGGCCCCAGTCCCGGTAGGACTCCACCAGCCGGGCCAGGCTGACGCTGCGGGTCAGCACGCAGCCGCCCTCGCCGGTGGTGATGTGGTGCGCCGGGTAGAAGCTGACCGTGCTGAGGTCGCCGAAGGTGCCGGTCAGCCGGCCGCGGTAGGTGGAGCCGAGCGCGTCGCAGTTGTCCTCGACGAAGTGCAGCCCGTGCTCGCGCGCGAGGTCGGCCAACTCCTCGGCCTGGTAGGGGTTTCCCAGCGGGTGGGCGATCATGATGGCCCGGGTGCGCGGCCCGATCGCCGCGGCGACCCGCTCCGGGGTGGTGTTGTAGGTGCCCAGTTCGATGTCGACGAAGACCGGCACCAGGCCGTTCTGGATGATCGGGTTCACCGTGGTCGGGAAGCCCGCCGCCACCGTGATCACCTCGTCGCCGGGGCAGAGCCGTCGGTCGCCGAGTTCGTGCGCGGTGAGCGCCGACAGGGCGAGCAGGTTCGCCGAGGAGCCGGAGTTGACCATGTGGGCCTTGCGCAGGCCGAGGTGGCGGGCCAGCTTCCGCTCGAAGCGCACCGAGATCTCGCCGGACGTCATCCGCAGGTCGAGGGCGGCCTCGACCAGCGCGACGCGGTCCTCCTCCGCCAGCACGGCACCGGCCGGCAGCAGCGGCGTGACACCCGGTACGAACTCCTGCTCCACGCTGATCTCGCGATGGTACTCCCGGACCTGTTCGATCAGTAGATCGCGGCGGTCGTTCACCTTCGTTCCTCCCGGCAGTAGGCGCGGCCGCGGGCTCGCCCGCCTCGCGGGGCCCGTTCGCGGTCGATGGTGCGGACGTTCGGTCGAAGCCCGTTGGAGTCACCGGGGGCCGGCGGCCGCGGCCCGCTGGATCTCCCCGGTCAGGACGGCGTGCCGCAGCGTCGCCTCCGTGTAGCGGTCCAGGTGCCGTTCCCCGCGCACGGCCGCGGCGAACGCCCGCACCAGGTTGGCCCACTGGTCGTCCGCGGGCAGCACCATCTCCTCGGTGCCGCCCTTGGTCTCCACCCGGAGCACCGGCCGGTGGTCCGCCGGCGGGGTGTACGCCCGGTCCAGGACGATCCGCCCCTCGCTGCCGGCCAGCTCGTAGGCCGAGCGGTAGCCGTGCGCCATCCCGTACGTGAGCTGGGCGCTGACGCCCTCCGGGGAGACCAGCAGCGCGGCGCCCGCGACGTCCACGCCGGAGCCGGGGTCGCGGACGGCCACCGCGCCGGCCACCCGCAGCTCGGGGCCCAGGA
This sequence comes from Kitasatospora sp. NPDC085464, assembly GCF_044541955.1. Lineage (NCBI taxonomy): Bacteria > Bacillati > Actinomycetota > Actinomycetes > Kitasatosporales > Streptomycetaceae > Kitasatospora > Kitasatospora sp. NPDC085464. The sequence goes on along the minus strand of NZ_JBITTM010000053.1, from coordinate 19,042 downwards.
AGAGCTGGGCGGTGCGGATCGGGTAGCCGCCGACGTCGAGCAGGCAGCCGCCGCCGAGTTCGGGCCGGTAGCGGATGTCGTCGGGGTGCAGCGCCGGGATGGTGAACACCGCGCTCAGTGACCGCAGTTCACCGATCGCGCCCTGGTCGAGCAGGTCCCGGACGGCCCGGTGCTGGGCGTGGAACTGGAACATGAAGTTCTCCAGCAGCACCAGCCCGCGGGCGGCGGCGAGCTCGACCAGCCGCCGGGTGGCCACCGCATCGACGGTCAGCGGCTTCTCGCAGAGCACGTGCTTGCCCGCCCGCAGCGCCGTCTCCACCCACGGCTCGTGCAGCGCGGCCGGCACCGGGACGTAGAGGGCGTCGACGTCGGCGCGCTCCACCAGGGCGCGGTAGCCGGTGACCGCCTCGCAGCCGAAGTGCCCGGCGAAGCGGCGGGCCTTGGCCTCGTCCCGGCTGGCCACCGCGACCAGCTCCACCGCGGGGTCCGCGACCAGCGCGGGCAGGGCCCGGCGCCACGCGATGTCGGAGCAGCCGAGCACGCCCGTCCTGAGGACGGGCGGCTCGGTTCGGGTCTGGTCCATCGTCGCCTCCGCTGTACGGCCGGTCGGTGTCGTGCGGCCAGCCTGTCGCCGCTCGCTGGAGGCCCCGTCCAGCCGGGCCGCGCACCGGCGGCGCGAGGGCTGGGCGAGGGCGGCGCGAGGGCCCGACGAGGGCTGGGCCGGAGCCGCGGCGGGGGCTGGGCGAGAGCGGCGGCAAGGGCTGGGCCGGAGCCGCGGCGCGGGCTGGCTTGAACGCCCCTCGAACGCGAGCCCCAAGCATCGTCCCGCCTGGGGCCGGTGTGTGCTCCCGGCGCGGGCCGGTCCCGCGCCGGAAGCACGCCGCGACGGACCCACGCTTTCCGTATCCGGCCGGGGCGAACCGCTCCGGAGCCTGCCCGGCCTCCGGTGCCGCGGCGGTGAGGAGAAGGCACCTTGAGGGCTCTGTTGTTGTCCGGAGGGACAGGCACCCGCCTGCGCCCGCTCACGTACTCGATACCGAAGCAGCTCGTCCCGGTGGGGAACAAGCCCGTGCTCGGACACTGCCTGGAGAACATCCGCGACTGCGGGATCGAGGAGGTCGGCGTCATCGTCGGTCCGCACGCCGAGCAGATCGCGGCCGTGTTCGGCGACGGCTCCGCGCTGGGCCTGCGGCTCACCTACCTGCACCAGGAGCGGCCGCTGGGCCTGGCGCACTGCGTCGCGATCGCGGCGGACTTCCTCGGCGACGAGGACTTCCTGATGTACCTCGGCGACAACCTGCTGACCGAGGGGGTGGCCGGGGCCGCCGCGGTGTTCCGGGAGACCCGGCCGGACGCCCAGGTCCTGGTGACCAAGGTGGCCAACCCGTCCGCGTACGGCGTCGCCTCGCTCGGCGCGGACGGCCGGGTGGACGCCGTGGTGGAGAAGCCCGAGCGGCCGCCGAGCGACCTGGCGCTGATCGGGGTCTACTTCTTCACCCCGGCGGTCCACCGGGCCGTGCGCGGCCTTCGCCCCAGCCTCCGCGGCGAGCTGGAGATCACCGACGCCATCGGCGAGTTGATCGCCGAGGGGGGTGACGTCCGGGCCCTGGAGTACGCCGGGTTCTGGCGCGACAGCGGGACCGTCGAGGGGCTGCTGGACTGCAACCGCGCGGTCCTGGACACCCTGCGGCGGGACGTCCGCGGCAGCGTCGACCGGCATTCGGTGCTCACCGGTGACGTGGTCCTGGCGGAGGGCGCCGAGGTGGTCCGCTCGCAGCTGACCGGCCCGGTCACCGTCGCCGCGGGCACCGTGGTCCGGGACAGCCGGCTCGGCCCGTACACCTCGGTCGGGCCGGGCTGCATGCTGGACGCCACCGGCATCGAGAACTCGATCGTGCTGGAGGGCACCACGATCACCGGAGTGCGCGGACTGGACGGCTCGCTGATCGGCCGCCGGGCCGAACTGCACGCCGAACCGGCCGCGGCCCGGCAGCAGTTGATCGTCGGCGACCTGACCCGGGTGCGGGTGGCGCGATGACTCCCGCCCCGCTGACCGCCACCGCCCTGCGGCACGGCTCCGACGTCGCCGACCGCACCGAGCTGATCCGCCGCTTCACCCGCTCGGCGGCCGCCACCGACAGCCCGGTGACGCCCAACCGCGCGATCCTCGCCTGGCTGGAGGAGAACCGGCGGATCTTCCGCCACGAGGTCACCCGCATCCCGTTCGCCGATCTGGCCGGCTGGGGCTTCGACGCCGCCAACGGCGACCTCGGGCACGAGAGCGGGCGGTTCTTCACCATCCAGGGGCTCGACATCCGGACGGACACGGCCCACTGGATGCAGCCCATCATCAACCAGCCGGAGATCGGCATCCTCGGCTTCGTCGCCAAGGAGTTCGACGGCGTCCTGCACTTCCTGATGCAGGCCAAGATGGAGCCGGGGAACATCAACTCGGTGCAGCTGTCCCCCACCGTGCAGGCCACCCGCAGCAACTACACCGGGGTGCACCGGGGCCGGCCGATCACCTTCCTGGAGCACTTCGTGCCGCCCACCGGCGGGAAGGTGCTGCTCGACTCGCTGCAGTCCGAGCAGGGGGCGTGGTTCCTGCGCAAGCGCAACCGCAACATCGTGGTGGAGATCGACGAGGAGCCGCCCGAGGCGCCGGAGTTCCGGTGGCTGACGCTCGGCCAGATCCACCGGCTGATGGGCTTCGACGACGTGGTCAACATGGACGCCCGCACCGTGCTCTCGTCCATCCCGCTCGGCCCCCGGGTGGAGGACCAGGGCGCGTACCAGTCGCTGACCGACGTGCTGAGCTGGCTCACCCGGATCCGGGCGACCAGCGAACTGGCCCAGAGATACCGGCCGTTGGACCGGATCGAGAGCTGGCGGCGGACCGCCGACCAGATCGGGCACGAGCAGGGGCGCTACTTCCGGGTGATCGCCGCCTCGGTGAGCGCCGCCAACCGCGAGGTGTCCAGCTGGACCCAGCCGCTGTTCGAGCCGATCGGGCTGGGCGTCACCGCCTTCCTGGTACGGCCGGTCGAGGGCGTGCTGCACCTGCTCGCGCACGCCCGGGTGGAGGCGGGTCTGGCCAACGTCGCGGAGATCGCGCCGACCGTGCAGTGCTGCCCGGACAACTACGCGGGCCTGCCTCCCGAGCGACAACCGCGGTTCCTCACCGAGGCGTTGACCACCACCGGGAGCCTGGTGCGCTACGACACCGTGCTGTCCGAGGAGGGCGGACGCTTCTTCGAGGCCCGCTCCCGCTACCGGATCGTCGAGGTGCCCGAGGACTTCCCGCTGGACGTCCCCCCGGACTTCGCCTGGATCAGCGTCCACCAGGCGATGACGCTGCTGCGCTACGACGGGTACCTCAACGTCCAGGCCCGGACCCTCATCGCGGCCCTGCTCGCGACGCTCTGAGCCCCGCCCGCACCCCCACCCGCCCACGAGGAGGAGACCCATGCCGTTCACCGAGAAGGAGACCGCCTACCTGCGGTCCCGGCGCATCGGCCGGCTGGCCACGGTCGGCGCCGACGGCCGCCCGCACAACGTCCCGGTCGGATTCCGGCTGAACGACGACGGCACCATCGACATCACCGGCCGCGACCTCGGCCGCAGCCGCAAGTACCGGGACGTGGCCGAGCAGCCCGCGGTGTCCTTCGTCGTCGACGACATCGCCGGCACGGACCCGTGGGTGGCGCGCGGCGTCGAGATCCGCGGCCGGGCCACCGCGCTCGCCACCGGCGGGCGGACGCACAACCCGAACCTCGCCGAGGAGTTGATCCGGATCACCCCGGAGCGGATCGTCGCCTGGGGCGTGGACGCCTCCTGGCAGGAGGGCACCAACGGCCGCGACGTCGGCTGAGCCGCGGAACCACCGGGCCCGGCCCCGTCCGTCACGGAGGGTGGCCGGGCCCGGCTCGTGGGTGTCCGCGCTCAGAGGTGGACGGCGACCGCCCCCGGGGTCAGCGCCTGCTCGCGCAGCCGCTCCTCCGCCGTCTCCTCGATCCGCGCCATGAACCGGCGCAGCAGCGGCGGCGCCATCAGCGAGGTGACGATGGCGACCAGGATCACCACGGTGTACATCTCCTGGCTGAGCACACCGAGTTTGAGACCGACCATGGCGACCACCACCTCGATCACGCCCCGGGCGTTCATCCCCGCGCCGAGCGCCAGGCCCTCCCAGTGGCTCATCCGGCTGAGCCGCGAGCCCAGGTAGGCGCCGCCGAACTTGCCGGCGATCGCGACCGCGAGCACCGCGAGACCGGCGGCCAGGACCGCGGGCCGGCCGAGGGCGGTCAGGTCCATCCGCAGTCCGGCGGTCGCGAAGAACACCGGGGCGAGCACCGAGACCACGACGGTGCGCACGGGGGCGAGCCTCTCCGGGTCGGCCAGCGGGGTGCCGCTCAGGGCGAGTCCGCACAGGAAGGCGCCGAAGACGGCCTCCAGGCCGAGCGCCTGGGTGCCGGCGGCGGCGAGCACCAGCGCGCCGACCAGCACGGCCGGAACGGACGGGCCGGCCGCGATCCGGCGCCCGGCCGCGGTGACGGCGCGGCGCAGCACCAGGGCGAGCACCACCACGACCACGAGGTTGGCTATCGAGTGCAGGACCCGGCCGCCGGAGACGCCGACGGTGGCCATCGCCGAGACGACGGAGAGCAGCAGCCAGCCGACGATGTCGTCGACGGTGACGGCGCAGAGGATCAGCTGGCCGATGTTGCGGTGCAGCAGGCCCAGTTCGATCAGGGTCTTGGCGATCACCGGGATGGCGCTGACGCCCATCGCGACCCCCACGAACAGCGCGAAGGTGCCCCGGTCGGAGACGCTGCCGAGCAGCGAGCCGGGCAGCAGGTACGCCAGCCCGATGCCCAGGCCGAGCGGCACCAGGATCCCGGGGACGCTCACCCGTACGGCGGTGACTCCCCGTCGGCGGACGAGTCCGAGGTCCATCTGCAGGCCGGTCACGCCGACCATCAGGACGACGCCGACCTGCCCGAAGGCGTCCAGGAGGTGGAACCTGGCGGGGTCGTGCGGCAGCAGCCACTCGGCGAAGCCGGGAGCGAGGTGGCCGAGCAGCGACGGCCCGAGCAGCACGCCGACGAACAGTTCGCCGACGACGGCGGAGAGCCCGAGCCTGGTGAAGAGGCGTCCGAGCGCGACGGCGAGCCCGAGCAGCAGGCCCACTTGGAGGAGGAAGACCATCAGGTCGTGGGCGGCGAGCGGCGCGACCGGTCCGGCGGCCAGGTGCACGGTGACTCCCTTGCTGGGTAGGGGGTTGGGGCGCGACGGAGCGCCGGGGGCCGGTGGCTCGGCAGGTGCCGGGCCACCGGCCCCCGGGTTTCGCCGTACGGCGTGGGTCCGGGCGGACGGGTCAGGAGCGGACGGACAGCCGCTGGTTGATCAGCTCCAGCAGCTCGCGCACGGTGCCGATCTCGCCGAGCTCCTCCTCGGGGAGCTGCACGCCGAACTCCCGCGAGATCCGGCTGGTGGTCTCGATCAGGGCCAGGGAGTCGTAGCCGAGCTCCTCGAAGCGGAGGTCCAGGATCTCGCCGTCCAGGTCGACGGACTCCTCCTCCCCGGCACAGTCGCGCATGATCCGCTTGAGGTCCTCGATGGTGAACGCGCTCACGGTGGTGAATCCTCTCGTCGCAGTTCCAGATCCATGACTTTCGGGTGACGTTCCGTCAGATCGCCCGCACCACGAGCGCGGTGTTGAAGCCGCCGGCCCCGCGCGCCACGACCAGGGCGGTGCGCAGCCGGGCCGGACGGGCCTCGGTGACCAGGTCCAGGCGGTACTCCTCGACCGGCGCCGTGATGTTGACGGAGGGCGGGATCACCCCGTCCCGCAGCGCCAGCAGCGCCAGCGCGACGTCGACCGGCGCACCGCCGGAGCTGAGCCGGCCGAACATGGTCTTCGGTGCGGTCACCGGTACCCCGCGCGGGCCGAACAGCGCGGTGACCGCCTCGGCCTCGGCCCGGTCCGACTCGGGCACCCCGGAGGCGTCGGCGAACACCACGTCGACCTCCTCGGCGGTCAGCCCGGCCGCGTCCAGCGCGCCGCGCATCGCCCCGAGGAGCCGGGAGGGCCGGCCCGACCCCGGGCGCGGGTCGAAGGTGGCGCAGTAGCCGGCGATCTCGCCGTAGAGGTGCGGGGCGCCGCGCTCGCGCGCGGCCGCCGCCGGCTCCATGACCAGGATCGCGCCGCCCTCCCCCAGTACCTGGCCGCTCGCCGCGGTGTCGAAGGGCAGGAACGCCCGCTGCGGATCCGGCTGTTCGCTGAGCAGGCCGGAGGGCAGCTGGGCGACCAGGCCCCAGGGGCAGAGCGAGGCGTCCATCCCGCCGGTGAGCACCAGGCGGATGCCCTTGGAGAGCTGCCGCCGGGCCTGGCCGAGCGCGTCCAGGCCGCCGGCCTGCTCCGCGACGGTGACGCCGCTCGGCCCGCACATCCCGTGCCGGATCGACAGCTGGCCGGTGTTGACGGCGTAGAACCAGGCGAACGACTGGTAGGCGCTGACGTACTGCGGGCCGTTCGCCCAGAGCTGTTCCAACTCCTTCTGGCCGAACTCGAATCCGCCCGAGGAGTTGGCCGTCACCACGCCCATCTCGAAGTCGTCGAACCGCTGCGGGTCGACCCCGGCGTCCGCGAGTGCCCAGTCGGCGGCGGCCAGGGCGAGTTGGGTCATCCGGTCGGTCTGCGGGACGAGTCGGCTCGGCACGTGCGCGGCCACCTCGAACCCCGGGACCTCACCGGCCAGCCGGACCGGGTAGCCGGAGGCGTCGAACCGCGAGATCGGACCGATCCCGCTGGTGCCCGCCAGCGTGCTGCGCCAACACTCCTCGGTGCCCAGGCCGTTGGGGGCGGCGATGCCGATGCCGGTGACGACGGCGGGTGTACTCGCCGACGCGCTCCCGGTGACCGTCCGCGCTCCGCCGGCCTCCGGGCCCGGGTGCCCCCGTCGCTCGCTCATGCCCGCACCGCCCCGGGCCGGGTGAGCACCATGGCGCTCTGGAAGCCGCCGAACCCGCTGCCGACGGTGAGGACGGCGTCCAGTTCGCGCTCCCGGGCGGTCAGCGGCACGTAGTCGAGGTCCAGCTCCGGGTCCGGCTCGGTCAGGTTGGCGGTCGGCGGGACGGTGCCGTGCTCGATGGCCAGCGCGCAGGCGGCGATCTCGATCGAGCCGATCGCGCCCAGCGAGTGCCCGATCATCGACTTGATCGAGCTGACCGGTGTCCGGTAGGCGTGGTCGCCGAGGGCGCGCTTGAACGCGTTGGTCTCGTGCCGGTCGTTCTGCCGGGTGCCGGTGCCGTGGGCGTTGACGTAGTCGATCGCCTCCGGGGCGAGCCGGGCCTCGGCCAGGGCCGCGTCGATCGCCGCGGCCATCTCCCGTCCGTCGGAGCGCAGTCCGGTCATGTGGTAGGCGTTGCTGCGGGCCGCGAAGCCCGAGATCAGCGCGTAGATCTTGGCCCCGCGCCGGCGGGCCCGCTCGGCCTCCTCCAGGACCAGGACGGCCGCGCCCTCGGCGAGCACGAAGCCGTTGCGGGTGCGGTCGAACGGCCGCATCGCGTGCTCGGGGTCGTCGTTGTAGGTCGAGGTCGCCTTGATCGCGTCGAAGCAGGCGACCGTGATGGGCGAGATCGGGGCGTCCGTCCCGCCGGTGATCACCACGTCGGCGCTGCCCTCCCGGATCAGGTCGCAGGCGTAGCCGACCGCGTCCAGGCCCGAGGTGCAGCCCGCCGACACCATGTTGACCGGGCCTTCCGCCCCGGCCGTCCAGGCCACCTCGGCCGCCAGCGAGCTGGGCACGAAGTAGTCCGGCAGGTGCGGCAGCGCGTACGCGTGGTCCACCTCCCAGCGGCGGCCGCTGTCGCTGACCACCGCGTACTCGGCCTCCAGACTCATGGTGCAGCCCACGGCGCTGCCGAGGCAGACCGCGATCCGCTCGGGCCGCTCCTGGCCCAGTTCGAGCCCGCTGTCGGCCACCGCCTCACGGGTGCCGACCACGGCGAGCTGCGCGGCGCGGTCCAGCCGGCGGACCTCCTGGAGGCCGAGGCCCGCCTGCAGCGGGTCGAACACGCACTGGGCGGCGATCCTGGAGCGGTACGGCGACGGGTCGAACCCCGAGATCGTCCGGGTCGCCGTGCGCCCCGAGACGACGAGGTCCCAGAACGCCTTCGTGCCTGGATCTCCCGGCGCCACCACGCCGATTCCGGTAATCGCGACGAGCCGGTCCACCGGCAACCTCCTCATGGCAGTGACCCGCGTCCGGTGCGAACCGCCCCGAGTCCCCGTCGGATCTGTGCTTCCGGACGATGGACGGCCGAGCTCAACCCGCGATCGAGCGGTGGTGGAGGGCCCGCGGCGGCACCCGCTCCGGCCGACGCCCATCCGGCCTCGTCCGTCCCTCGAACGGCCGTCGCCAGCATCGGCCGGAACGCGAACGTTGCCGAGGAGGTGAGCCGTATGACGACGGATCCGACCAGTCGGCCGCACGCCCCGCTGCTCGTGGTGGGCGCGGGACCGGTCGGCCTGGCGGCGGCCCATGAACTGACCCGCCGCGGGCTGCGTGTGCGGATCGTGGACGCCCGCGACGAGCCGCCCACGACCAGCCGCGCCATCGCCACGCACCCGCGCACCCTTGAGGTCTACGACCACATGGGCATCGTGGACGAGATGCTGGCCGCGGGCCGCCGGATCACCGCCTTCACGCTCTACCAGCGGGGCCGGCGGATGGCCCGGCTCGACGCCGACTACTCGGCCACCCCCACCCGCTTCCCGTTCACCCTCGCGGTCGACCAGGCCGACACCGAGCGGGTCCTGCGCGGCGCCCTGGCCCGGCTCGGGGTCGAGGTGGAGTGGGGCACCCGGCTGACCGAACTCGCCCAGGAGGACGGCTTCGTCCGGGCCAGGCTGGAGCTGCCGGGCGGGGCCCGGGAGCACATCGGCACGCCGTGGCTGCTGGGGTGCGACGGCGGCCACAGCCTGGTCCGCAAGACCCTCGGCGTCCCCCTGGAGGGCGAGAGCGCCGAGACCTGGATGCTCGCCGACGCCCGGGTGGAGACCGCACTGCCCGCCGACAGCATCTACTGGGTGCGCACCGGCGGGGTGACGCTGATGGCGGTGCCGCTCACCGAGCCCGGCCGCTGGCGGATGCTGGACACCTCGCCGCGCGACCGCAGCACCGACCCGCACACCGTCGCCGACCGGCTGACCCGGATGCTCTCGGCCGGCACCGGGGTGCCCTTCCGGGTCGGCCCGCCCCGGTGGGTCTCGGTCTTCACCTTCCAGCAGCGCATGGTCCACCGGATGCGGGTCGGACGCTGCCTGCTGGTCGGCGACGCCGCCCACGTGCACAGCCCGGCCTCCGGCCAGGGCATGAACACCGGCATCCAGGAGGCCTACAACCTGGCCTGGAAGCTCGCCATGGTGGTGCACGGCCAGGCCGCGGAGGGCCTGCTGGACAGCTACACCGCGGAGCGGGTGCCGGTGGGCGCCGCACTGCTCGCCACCACCAAGCGGGCCACCCGGATGATCCAGCTGAAGAACCCGGTCGCCGACCGGCTGCTCCCGCTGCTCTTCGGGGTCCTGCGCACCGTCCACCCGCTGCGCGCCCGGGTGCAGCGCGGCTTCCTGGGCGGCATCTCCGGCCTCAACCTGCACTACGGCCTCAGCCCGCTGACCGTGCCGTCCCCCGCCGGCGCCCGCTCCGGGCCGGCGCCCGGCGAGCGGATCACCCAGGTCGACGAGCGGCACTCCGCGACGCCCGGCTGGCAGGCGCTGCTCGCCGAGCTGCGCGACCCCGGCTGGACCCTGCTGGTCTTCTCCGGCCCGGGCGCGGCGCACACCGGCGAACCGGCCGCCGCCCTGGCCGACCGGCACAAGGACTGGCTGTCCGTCCGCACCGTCCGCACCGCGGCGGAGGACGGCGCGGGCCACCCGGCCCCGCTGCCCCACGACCCCCGGCTGACGGCCGCGCTCGGCGGCCGGCCGGGCGGCTGGATCCTCGTCCGGCCGGACGCGTACGTGGCCGCCCGCGGCGAGCGGCTCGACGAGGACGTGCTCGACGAGGCCGCCCGCCGGGCCGGCCTCACCCTGCCCGACTGACCCTGACCGCCCCCGGCCGCCCCCACCCCCGGACCCGCCCCCACCGCCGCCCGTCCCCGCACCCGATGTCGGGAACCGACCACGAGACTGGAGTCGCCCGTGAAACCCGCCGACCCCGCCGGAACCGCCGGACCCGCCGAACCGTACGACGTGATCATCGTCGGCACCGGGCTGTCCGGCACGATGCTGGGCTCGATCCTCGCGCGGCACGGATTCCGCACCCTGCTGCTGGACGGCGCCCAGCACCCGCGCTTCGCCATCGGCGAGTCGACGATCGGCCAGACCCTGGCGCTGCTGCGGCTGATCGCCCAGCGCTACGACGTCCCGGAGATCGGCTACCTGGCGAGCTTCCCGGACACCATCAAGCACGTCAGCAGCTCCCACGGCCAGAAGACCAACTTCGGCTTCCAGATCCACCAGGAGGGCGCGGAGCCGGACCCGGCCCAGAGCAACCAGCTGCGGATCCCCGAGGTCATCGGCTACGCCGCGCACTACTTCCGCCAGGACACCGACGCCTACATGTTCCACACCGCCGTACGCTACGGCTGCGACGCCCGGCAGAACTTCCGGGTCGAGCGCCTGGACCTGCGCAAGGACGGCGTCTCGGTCGCCGGCGCCGACGGCACGGTGTACGAGGGCCGCTACCTCGTGGACGCGAGCGGCTTCCGCTCCCCGCTGGCCCACCAGGAGGACCTGCGCGAGGTGCCGACCCGGCTCAAGCACCAGGCCCGGTCCATCTTCACCCACTTCGTCGGCGTGCAGCCGTACGACGACCACATCGACGTGCCCGCCGGTCAGCGCCCCCCGGAGCGCTGGAACGACGGGACGATGCACCACATCTTCGACCGCGGCTGGATGTGGGTCATCCCCTTCGACAACCACGAGAACGCCACCAACCCGCTGTGCAGCGTGGGCATCCAGATCGACCCGCGCACCTACCCCGAGCGCTCGGACCTCACCCCGGAGGAGGAGTTCTGGCTGCACGTGCGGCGCTTCCCCGCGGTCGAGCGCCACCTGGCCGGCGCCCGCCCGGTGCGCGAGTGGGTGCGCACCGGACGGATGCAGTACTCCTCCAGCCGCACCGTCGGCGACCGCTGGTGCCTGATGTCGCACGCGGCCGGCTTCCTCGACCCGCTGTTCTCCCGCGGCCTGGCCAACACCTGCGAGATCATCAACACCCTGTCCTGGCGGCTCATGGACGCGCTGCGCGAGGACGACTTCGCCCCCGAGCGCTTCGAGTACGTCGAGCGCCTGGAACAGGGCCTGCTCGACTACAACGACAAACTGGTCAACTCCTCGTTCATCGCCTTCGCCGACCACCGGCTGTGGGACTGCGTGTTCCGGCTCTGGGGCAGCGCCAGCATCCTCGGCGGCCGCCGGCTGGCCACCGCGATCGCCCGCACCGTCGCCACCGGCGACGACGCGCACTGCCGCGCCCTCGACGACGACCGCTACCCCGGCCTGTGGTGCCCGACCGACTTCTACCACGAGCTGTTCACCGAACTGGTCGAGGTCTGCGAGCAGGTCGAGGCCGGCGCACTCGGCAGCGAGGAGGCCGCGCAGCGGATGCAGGCGCGGATCCGGGAGTCCGACTGGATGCTCCCCGCGCTCGGCTTCACCGACCCCGCCACCCGCTTCATCGACCCGACCCCGGCGAAGATGCGCGAGGTCGGCGAATGGGCCCGCAACCACCCCGGCAAGGAACTGCGGGAGTACCTCGCGATCGGCCACCGGGAGCTCGACTGACCCCGGCGCCGCGCACCAACGCGACACCCGTACCGGGACGGCACGACGCGCCGTCCGTACCGGGACGGCGCACCGCCCGTCCGTACCGAACCCCTTCAGGAGGAACCATGCTGACCATCGTCAACAAGCTGACCGTCACCGGTGACCGGGCCGAGTTCGAGCGGCTGCTGGGCGAGATCACCGGCTACATGAAGAGCCGTCCCGGCTTCGTGTCGCACACCCTGTACAAGTCGCTGAAGGACGAGAACGTCCTGATCGAGACCGGCACCTGGGAGAGCCGCGAGGCCCACGCGGCGGCCCTCCAGGGCGCCGGGTTCCGCGACCGGGTGGGCCTGCTGATGAAGCACGCCACCGCCGAGTTCGAGCCCTGCCTCGAAATCCCCGCGTTCCCCGCCGGCCAGTAGCCGACGACCGCGCCGCGGCGGCCGGGAGCCCGCGTTCCCGGCCGCCGCTCCGTACGTCCGAGCCGCCCGGACCCGTCCGGGATCCCGCCCGAGTTGAGGAGAGGCAGCACAGATGAACGACACCGAGGCCTCCGGCTTCACCGCCGTGATGCGACTTCGCGAACTGGCCATGAGCGGCGCGTACGCGGCGACCGTCCGGGCGGCGGCCCGGCTGCGCGTCGCGGACGGCATCGGCGAGCACCCGACCACCGCGGAGGAGCTCGCGGCCGCGGTCGGCGCCGAACCCGGGACGCTGCTGCGGCTGCTGCGGGCGCTGGTCGCCCACGGCGTCCTCACCGAGGGCCCGGACGGCTTCGCCCACACCGAGGCGTCCCGGCTGCTGCGCGAGGACGCCCCGCGCAGCCTGCGCAACATGGTCCTGTGGGCCACCGAACCGTGGACCTGGGCGGTGTGGGGCCTGCTCGACGAGTCGGTGCGCACCGGCAAGGGCGTCTTCCAGGACGTGTTCGGCAAGGAGTTCTTCACCTACCTCCACGAGGACGCCCCCGCCTCCGCCGAGATCTTCGACCGCGCCATGACGGAGTCCAGCCGGCTGTCCGCCAGGACGGTGGCGGACGTCCTCGACCTCGGCGGGGCCGCCACGTTCGCGGACATCGCGGGCGGTCAGGGCCTGGTCCTGGCCACGCTGCTGGAGCGCCACCCGCAGCTGCGGGGCACCCTGCTCGACCTGCCCGACGTGGTCGCCGGCGCGGACGGGCGGCTGCGCCCCGGCGGCGCCCTCGCGGACCGGGCGACGCTGCTGCCGGGCGACTGCCGCGACAGCATCCCGGTGAAGGCCGACTTCTACCTCCTGAAGAACATCCTGGAGTGGGACGACGAGAGCACCGTGACGACCCTGCGCAACGTCCGGGCCGCGGCGCCGGCCGGCGCCCGGGTCGTGGTGATCGAGAACCTGGTGGACGGCAGCCCGGAGATGCGGTTCACCACCGCGATGGACCTGCTGCTCCTGCTCAACGTGGGCGGCAAGAAGCACACCCGGGCCGGCCTGTCCGCGCTGATCGCCGAGGCCGGGCTGGAGCTCGGCGGGGTGCGGCAGATCGGCCCGTACCTGCACTGCTTCGAGAGCACCGTGCCGGCGTCCTGAGTCACCGACGGAGCGAGGGCCCGAGCCGTGGACAACGGCTCGGGCCCTCGTTCTTGACGGTCAATCAGCCGCGGTCGACCGTGGCCAGCAGGCCCGGCGGGTAGCGCTCGCCGGCCGGGCCGTGCGGGGGCAGCAGGCCGTCCAGGGCCTTGGTCACGGCCTTGTCCAGCCGCAGCTCCGCGGCCCCGAGGTCGGCTTCCAGGTGGGCGCGGTCCAGGGTGCCGGGGATCGGCAGCACGCCGTCACGCGAGAGCAGCCAGGCGAGGGCGAGTTCGGCCGGGCCGGTGCCGGCCTGCCGGGCCAGTGCGGTGAGCGCGTCGGCCAGCGCCAGGTTGGGGCCCAGGTTCCCGGGGGCGAACCGCGGGTCGCGGTGGCGGAAGTCGCCGGGGGGCAGAGTCCGCGGGTCGACCCGCCGGCCGGCCAGCAGGCCCGAGCCGAGCGGCCGGTAGGCGACCAGGGTGACGCCGAGCTCCCGGCAGGCGGGCAGGATCTCCGCCTCCACGTGCCGCTCCCAGAGCGAGTACTCGGTCTGCAGCACGCTGACCGGGTGGACGGCGTGCGCCCGGCGCAGCGTGGCGGGCGCGGCCTCGCACAGGCCCACCCGGCCGACCTTGCCGGCCGCGACCAGCTCCGCCAGCGCGCCCATGGACTCCTCCACCGGCACCTGCGGGTCGATCCGGGCGAGGTGGTAGAGGTCGATCCGGTCGGTGCCCAGGCGGCGCAGCGAGGCCTCGCAGGCCCGGCGCAGGTGTTCGGGGCTGCCGTCGAGGCCGGGCGGGCCGCCGTCGCGGTGGAGGATGCCGGTCTTGGTGGCGAGGACGATGCCGCTGCCACGGCCGGCGGCGCCCCGGCGGCCGAGGGCGCGGCCGAGGACCTCCTCGCCGGCCCCGCGGCCGTAGTAGTCGGCGGTGTCGAAGAGGGTCACGCCGAGGTCGAGGGCGTGCCGGACGATCGCGGCGGGGTCGTCCGCCGGGCCGTAGGCGCCGGCCAGCGGGAGCCCGCCGAGGCCGAGCACCGAGACGGCCGGCCCGGACCGGCCCAGGGAGGTGGTCCGCACGGTTCAGTCCTCCAGCAGCGCGACGGCGCGGGACCAGCCGGCGCCGGCCCGCGCCAGCTTGACCGGGAAGCAGGAGACGGTGAAGCCGTACGGACGGGGCAGCGTGTCGAGGTTGGCGAGCCGTTCGATCTGGCAGTACTCGCGGTCGCGGCCGGCGAAGTGGGCCGGCCAGAGCACCGAGCGGTCGCCGGTCTCCCGGTAGGTGTTCAGGATGTACGGGAACGGCGCGTCCAGGCTGAAGGCGTCGGTGCCGATCACCCGGACGCCGAGGTCCAGCAGGAAGTGCACGGCGGGGCCGTCGAGGCCGGCGAAGTCGGAGAAGTAGGCGGGGGTGCCGAGGTGGCGGTCGGCGCCGGTGTTGAGCAGGGCGATGTCCATCGGGGCCGGGGTGTAGCCGATCCGGTCGAGCTCCTCGGCGAGCAGGTCGGCGCCGACGGCCCCGGTCCCGGCCTTGGTGAGGTCGAGGACGAAGGCGGGCCGGTGGAACCAGTCGAGCGGGAGCCGGTCGATCGTGCGGGGGCCGCCGTCCCGGTAGGAGGCGCGGGTGCCGTAGTGGGCGGGCGCGTCGATGTGGGTGCCGGTGTGGACGGTGAGGGTGAAGGTGTCGTTGTTGAGGAACTCGCCGTCCGGGAGGTCGTCCACGTCGAAGTCGACGCCGAAGTGCTCCCGCATCGATTCGGCCATGTGCAGGGCGCCCTCGCGCGGCGACATGGTGACGTGGGTGACCGGGTCCGGCTCCCAGAACGTCGCGTCCACCGGTGAGGAGAGGTCGATCAGCTGCATCACTGCTCCTGGGTCTGGGAGTTGTGGACGGCGGCGGCGGGTGCCACGTCGATGGCGCGGTTGCCGAAGGCCAGTTCGGCCAGCACCGCGCGGTAGAGCGGCGAGCGGGAGAGCAGCGGCGCGAGGAGGGGCCGCAGCGCTCCGGCCGCCCGGCCGGAGGAGAGCATGCCGCGGCTCTGCAGGCGCTGGATGCGCATGATCCGCGCGATGTCGCGGTGCCGGGCGGCGGCGTACCCGCGGACCGGGCCGCTCTCCCCGCCGGCCGCCAGGGAGGCGAGCAGCGCAGGGTGGAGGGCCACCGCGTCCTGGACCGCGAGGTTGATCCCCTGGGCGCCGATCGGGCTGTGGGTGTGGGCGGCGTCGCCGATCAGCACCAGCCCCTCCCGCACCCACTCCCGGGCGACGCCCGAGAAGACGTCCAGCAGCGTCAGGTCGCCGAGTGCGGTGATCCGTTCGCGGACCTGGTCGGCGTACATCGGCATCGCGGCGCAGATCAACTCCCGGACGGCTTCGGCGCCCTGTGCCGCGAGCGGGCGGTAGCCGCCGTGCGGGAGGGTCCAGCCGACCTGGATCGCGTCCGGCACGGCGGTGTACGCGAGGACGGGGTTCCCGCCGGCCCGGAAGATCCGCACTTCGTTCAACGGCCGTGCGTCGGCGGGCAGTTTGAACCAGAGGACGTCCTGGTCGAAGACGTCCAGCCGGCCGGCGTCGATCCCGGCCAGTCGGCGCACCTTGGAGTAGCGGCCGTCGGCGCCGACCGTCCAGCGGGCCCGGACCGTCTGTTCGCCGCCGCGGCCGGAGGCGACCACGCCGCGGACCCGGCCGTCCTCGGTGTGCAGGGCGCCGACCTTGGCGCCCTCCAGGTAGCGGAATCCGGACAACTCCCGGCAGCGGTCGAGCAGTTCCTCCAGCACGTGCCGCTGGGGGATGCTCAGCAGGCAGTTGAACGGGCCGGGCAGCCGCCGGTAGTCGCCGTCGATCAGTGTCCGGCCGCGTTCCGTCAGCACGAACCGGTCGTGCTCGTGGCTGCCGCGCGCTCGCGCGCCGGCCAGCACGCCCAGCCGGTCGAGCAGGGTCATCCCGCCGGGCTGGAGGATCTCGCCGCGGAACTGCCGCTCGAACGAGCGCGAGCGTTCGACCAGGACGACGTCCACGCCGGAGCGGGCGAGCAGCAGGGCGAGGGTGAGGCCGGCCGGGCCCGCGCCGACGACGCAGACCTCGGCCTCCAGGTCGGTCACCGGCCCGGCCCGGTGCTCGCCCCGCGCTCGACCAGCGCCCGGGCGTGCTCCAGCGTGGTGCGGCTGTTGGCCCCGAGGGCGGCGCGCACCGCGGTGCGGGCCTGGTCCAGGGTGGCGTCGGGGCCGAGCAGGGCGGGCACCGCCTCGGCCCGCAGGACCACGGTGTGGTGGGAGGTCGCGGCGATGCCCTCGGCGGTCTCCTCGAAGGTCCACGCGCCGGTGTGCGCCGCCATGATCGGGGGCAGGACGGTCTGCTTGTAGACGATCCGGTCCGGCAGGCAGACCCGGACCGACTCGGTGGTGTGCGTCGTCCCGTCCGGCGCGCGGGTGTCCATCACCATCCGCTGGATGCCGTCCTCCGGTTCGGTCAGTTCCAGCCGGGCCACGTGCGGCAGCCGCTCGGGCCAGAGGTCGCAGCGGCGGATGAACTCGTAGGCCTCCGCGCGCGGGCCCCGGACGAGCACGGTGTCGGAGAAGGAGAGCAGCAGTTCGTCGAGTCCGGGGTCGCGCTCGGCGATCTCCCGGAGGCAGTCCAGCTCCGAGCGGGAGTTGCGGTCCACGGCCCGGTCGATCCAGTCGAGGTCCGACGCGCCGTCCCCGACGGCGGCGAAGGTGTGGCCGAGCACCACCTCGGTCCGGCCGTCGGCCGCGGGGTTCATCGCCCAGCTGCCGGTCATCGACGCCACCGGCGCCTGCGAGACCTCCTGGCGGAACTCCACCCGCCGGGCGGCCGGGTCGAGTTCGCGCAGCGAGGTCCAGGTCCGCACCTCGCCGTTGGCGAAGGCCCAGATCCGGATCCGCTCCCGGCGGTCGTCGCCGTCCACCCGCTCGGCGTGGACGGTGGGCGTGAACAGGTGCGGCCAGCCGCCGACGTCGGCGACGAGCCGGTAGAGCGTCTCGGCGGGCGCGGAGACGAGGATGCGGTGGTCGGTGTGGCGGATGTCCTGCGCGGGCACGGTGGCCCTCCTTCCGTGGGGTCCGACGGGGTCCCGGGCGGCCCGGCGGCCCGGGTGGCCTGGGCGCCGGGTGCCGGGTGCCGGGTGCCGGGATCAGTAGTTGCCGAGCCCGCCGCAGACGTTGATCGCCTGGGCGGTGACCGGGTCGGCGGCCTCGGTGGTGAGGTAGCCGACCATCGCGGCGACCTCCTGCGGCGTGCTGTAGCGGCCGAGCGGGATCTTCGCCTCGAACCTCTCCAGCACCTCGGCCTCGGTCACGCCCCAGTGGGCGGCGTAGCCCTGCCGGACCCGGTCGGCCATCGGCGTCTCCACGTAACCGGGACACACCGCGTTCACGGTGATCCCGGTTTTGGCCAGTTCCAGCCCCAAAGCTTTGGTAAATCCGACGACACCGTGCTTGGAAGCGGAATAGGGAGCTCCTAGCACCACACCCTGTTTTCCGCCGGTCGACGCGATATTGATGATTCGCCCCCAGCTCCCGTCCCGCATGCCGCCGCGGGCGAGCACCTCGCGGGTCATTCGGAATACGCCGTTGAGATTCACCTCGATCACGTCGCACCAGGTCTCGTCCGGAATCTCGGCCGTAATCCCGCCACCGCCCCGGCCGGCGTTGTTCACGAGGATCCCGATCGGCCCGAAGCGCTCCACCGCCGCGGCGACGGCGACGGCGATCTGCTCGGTGGAGCGGACGTCGCAGCCGACGCCGTCCACCTCCATCCCCTGTTCCCGGAGCCGCTCGACCGTGGCCGCCACGTCGTCCCCGGTGCGCGCGCAGACGAACACCCGGTCGCCGCGCCGCCCCAGCTCCTCGGCCACCGCGAGCCCGATCCCGCTCGTGCCGCCGGTGACCAGCGCGACCCGCTCCTTCTGTTCCGCCATGTCTCCGCCTTCCCGCCGGTGTCCCCGCCGCCGGTCGCGCGCGGGGCTGTGCGTCGTCACACTCCGGCGGACACTGCCGGGACCGGTTCAAGACACCCTCAAGGCGGGGCGGAACGGCGGGCCGATGGCCGCCGGGCTGGACCGCAGCTCCAAGAGATCTCCAGGCCGCCCTGCGAGGGTCGGTCAGCGTTCGCCCCCCTCACCCGCAGGCACCGCCCGCCGTCCCGAGAGGAAGCCCGATGACAGCCCACGAGGTCGCCCCGCTCGCCGACACCGACACCTACCTGCGCGTCCAGCACTTCTACGCCCGCCAGATGCGGCTGCTCGACACCGGCGCCACCGACGCGTGGGCGGCCACCTTCGCCGAGGACGGGGTGTTCGCCGCCAACGGCCTGCCCGCGCCGGTGCGCGGCCGCGGCAACATCGCGGCCGCGGCGAAGGAGGCCTCCCGGCGGCTCGCCGAGGCGGGCGTGGTGCACCGCCACTGGGTGGGCATGCTGACCACCGAGCCGGCGGAGTCGGGCCGGCTCCGGGCGACCTGCTACGCGCTGGTCCTGGAGGTGCCGCGCGGCGGCGAGGCGACGGTGCACCGCTCGACGGTCTGCGTGGACCTGCTGGAGCCGGTCGGTGGCTCCTGGGTCGTGACGGACCGCAGGGTCACCCGGGACGACCTCGCTTGAACGGCCGGCCGGTCGGTTTTTCCCTGAGTATTCGCTGAGCAGGCGGA